>LFTQ01000016.1 GCA_001513545.1 Clostridia bacterium DTU068
ACAGGACAATAGCTACCACATGACGAATATCCAGCATAGAGACCTCACACTCCTTGACGGGGAGTTGGCCATCTGAAAAGATGACCATTATTGAGGTCTCTTTTTTCTACATGAGACACTCAATTACCTACAAAAATTGTACACTGCCTCTGGCCGTGCGAAAATTCCCTACAGAAAAAAATAAAGGAAGAAAAATCGAAATAATGACAATGGTAACTACAATGGGACGGGGGTATGACACGCTGGCATTTGTGACAGTAACCCCGTCCCCGTGTCACACTCACTTTTGTGCGAAGGATTCAGCGAACGGCATGAAAAACCCTTGTGGGTGTTGGCATACATTACAAACCTCTGGCGCTTCTTTGCCTACATGAATATTTCCGCATACAGTACACATCCAGGCAATTTCTTCATCTCTCTTGAATATGGTTCCACTTTCTATCTCTTCAGCCAGTCTGCCAAATCTATCTGCATGAGTTTTTTCAATTCTTGCTACACGTTCAAAAAGCTGCCCAATTTCTGTGAAACCCTCTTCCCGCGCTATTTCACCAAAACTCTTATATATTTCATCCCATTCTTCCAACTCATTATGCTGAGCTGCCCTTAAAGCCTTTACAGTGCTATCATAGGCATCAACAGGATAAGCTCCGGAAATGTTAATATTATCACCTGCATAATCCCTCAGCTGTTGGTAGAAGACTTTGGCATGAGCCCTCTCCTGGTCTGCAGTATAATCAAATACAGCCGCCACTACATGATATCCTTCCTTCTTCGCAGCAGATGCGGCGATGTTATAGCGATTTCTTGCCTGGCTTTCTCCTGCGAAGGCCCTCATTAAGTTTTCATAGGTCTTGCTTCCTCTTAAATCCATGTGGATCTCTCCTTTTTCATCAATTAGTTGCCCTGGTTTTAGCTGTTAAGATTATCCCCTCATTTATTGCGATTTATCTATAGTTTTACCAATCAAAAAGAAATAATCCCAGCTTGGCTGGGATTATTAATTATTTGAACAGATATAGATTTTGGGCGCAGCATTGTAATTTATTCCTCGACAAGATAACTCATATCACCTAAATGATAAATCTCTATTGAACATTCTTTGATAGAATATCCATCTGAAAGATACCCATCGAATTTTGAGAGATTATAGCCATACGTTTCATCTACAAGATCAAACTTAAAATTTTTAAACTGATCAATGAATTTTTTTAACTCCATCTTCTTACCAGTAAAACTACCTACATTTCCACATAAAACATCTTGATATTCAAATAGATACACATAACTGAAATCCCAATCTACTTTTTCAAATTCTACATTGCCATTTACCTGGTCAAAGGGCTCAATCGTTTTTATAAATCCATACTGAAATTGCATAACAAGTTTATCACCTGTTACTTCAAAACCGATCACTGTCCCATCATGCAAACTATAGGGTAGATTGATCACATTACCACGAACAACTTTCTTCATCCGATTACCTCACAATTCCTATAAAAATATTCCACATCAACAGACTTAGGAAAATGAAAGTGTATAGAGAAATCCTCCTAATAAAAATAGAGGGGCTTCCAGCTAATGAACCCCTGACGACAAAGCCGCAAGATAGATTCATTGCTCGGAAACCCACTATTTTCACACATTTCCAGCCCAACTATCCTCTGTCCTTGTTATCAAGACTACGTACTCCTATCTACTGAGAAACATAGTATAATAAGGCTTTTTAGTTTTCTCTATACTGTTTTAGCCTTACTTCGATTGGTCCTTGTTTTTTACAGCAGCCTGGGCTGCCGCCAAACGGGCAATAGGCACCCGGAAGGGTGAACAGCTGACATAATCCAGTCCTACTAGATGGCAGAACTCCACAGAACTAGGCTCTCCACCATGCTCACCACAAATCCCTAAATCGATCTCAGGGTTGGCCTTCCTGCCCTGCTCTACCGCATATTTCACCAATTTACCAACACCACTCCGGTCAAGGACTGCAAAGGGGTTATCTTTAAGGATCTTCTTTTCGATATACTGAGGTATGAATTTACCCTCTGCATCGTCCCGGCTGAAACCGAAGGTGGTCTGGGTCAGGTCATTGGTGCCGAAGGAGAAGAAATCAGCATGTTCGGCAATTTCATCTGCCAGCAGGCAGGCCCGGGGAAGCTCGATCATAGTACCAATCGGGATCTCAAACTTGAGGCCGGTTTCCTCTTCCACCTGTTGAATAACATCCAAGCACAGCTGGCGTAATATCTCCAGTTCCTCTGGGGACATAACCAGAGGAATCATGATCTCCGCATGGGGGTTATAGCCCTCTTTTTTCAACTGGGCAACTGCCTGAACAATGGCCCGTACCTGCATGGCATAAACCTCTGGTGTGGTGATTGCCAGGCGGCAACCCCTATGACCAAGCATCGGGTTCATTTCCTGCAGAGAGCGGGCTTTTTCTAACATGGCTTGTTTTTTGGATATCTCCGCAGGGTCGCCATCAGTTAGTTGCAAGCGCTGTATTTCCAGTGATAGTTCACCTACATTGGGAAGGAATTCATGGAGAGGAGGATCCAAGAGCCTGATGATCACAGGCAGGCCGTCCATAGCCTTCAGTATGCCGTAGAAATCACCCTGCTGCATGGGCAGCAGTTTATCCAGGGCCTCCTGCCGCTCCTCCTGGCTTTTGGCCATGATCATAGCCTGAACAATAGGGAGGCGGTCTTGGGCCATGAACATGTGCTCAGTCCTGCAGAGACCTATACCCTCTGCCCCGAACTCCCCGGCACGCAGGGCGTCAGCTGGGGTATCTGCATTGGCGCGCACCCCCAGTTTTCGAATTTCATCAGCCCATTCCAGGAGTAAACGCAGTTCCTCAGTCATCTCCGGAGAAACAAGGGGCACATCACCAAAGATCACCTGTCCAGTGCTGCCATCAATGGTGATCACATCCCCCTCTTTAATCTCCAGATCGCCCACTGTCATCTTTTTCGCTTTATAATCGATATTCAATGCCTCACAACCGCAGACACAGGGCTTGCCCATTCCCCGGGCAACCACAGCCGCATGGCTGGTCATACCGCCCCTGCTGGTGAGCACACCCTGGGCGACCACAACGCCATGGATATCATCAGGTGTGGTTTCCAGCCGGACAAGGATTACCTTTTCCCCTTCATTTCCCAGCCGCTCGGCTTCATCGGCATCAAAGATTGCCTTACCTGAGGCAGCGCCTGGAGATGCAGGGAGCCCAGTGGCCACTACCTTAAAGTCCGCCTTGGGATCCAACCTTTTGTGCAGCACTTGATTCAACTGATCGGGCTCAACTCTGAGGATCGCCTCTTCTTTGGAGATCAGACCCTCTTTCACCATATCCACTGCCACCTTGACTGCCGCAGCAGCAGTGCGCTTGCCAGAGCGTGTCTGTAAAATGTACAGTTTGCCATTCTCAATGGTGAATTCGATATCCTGCATATCTCTGTAGTGTTTTTCCAATAAAGAACAGGTCCTTACAAACTGCTCATAGGCTTCAGGCATTTCCTCTTTCAGTTTGGCTATGGGCTGCGGTGTACGGATTCCCGCTACAACATCCTCACCCTGTGCATTGATCAAATATTCACCGAAAACAACATTCTCTCCGGTAGCAGGATCCCGGGTAAAAGCAACACCAGTACCACAGTTGTTGCCCATATTTCCAAAAACCATTGCCTGCACATTGACCGCGGTCCCCAGATCATCAGGAATTTTATTCACTTTCCGGTACACCTTGGCCCTAGGGTTGTTCCAGGATTCAAAAACCGCTATAACAGCCTTCCGCAACTGGGCTTTGGGGTCCTGCGGGAAATCTTGTTTTGTCTGTTCTTTGACAATATCTTTGTACTCCCTGATGATCTCTTTTAAATGTTCGGGTTGCAGTTCATGATCAAACTGCACCCGGTATTTCTTTTTGTATTTCTCCAAAACATCTTCAAATCTGTGGAACTCCACATGAAGAACAATGTCGCTGAACATCTGGATAAAACGGCGGTAGCAGTCCAGCG
>LFTQ01000004.1 GCA_001513545.1 Clostridia bacterium DTU068
ATCTCTGCCTCTGCAGAGCTGCTTTCACTTTTTTCACGGGTATGTCTTCTACCGCTGCCTTTTTTTCCGGTTTGCTCATCTTCTCAAGATTCTTCCGGCAGGCATAACAGGCCGCGATATGTTCTTCAACTGCTTTTCGGGTGTCTTCGCTGGCAAGCCCTTCCACATACAGTGGCAGCAGATCACTGACTATATTGCAGGACAATTTCATTCCTTTCCCTCCAATGCCTCTTGAATTTTCTTTCTGGAACGGTGATAAGTGACACAGGCCCAGTTTTCGCTTTTATCAAACAAGGCGCCAATCTCTTTGAAGCTCAGTTCACCAAACACACGCAGGGAAAAAACTTCTTTATAAGGTTCATCCAGCTTATGCAACAACCGGTGTATTTCCATCTTTTCCTCAGAGGATATTATAAGAGCCTCAATGTCTGTTGTATCCTTTATTTCAGGCAGCAGCTCAGCGGTCTGCACCCTGCCATTCTTTCTCAAATATGAGCAATAACAGTTTTTGGCGATCTGACAGAGCCAAACCCGTATATTGCATGTGCCGCGAAAGCCATCAATGGCATCCATTGCCTTTAAAAAAGTTTCGCTTGTTATGTCTTCTGCTATTTGCTCATCACCTGAAATTTTCTTAATATAAAGGAAGACATCGCGGAAATATGTTTGATAAACCTGCTCAAAGTCGGTCACTCACTCACCTCCCCTACTATATGACGCATAAAAAGCGTAAATCTTACAAAGAATTGATATATAAAATCACAATAA
>LFTQ01000118.1 GCA_001513545.1 Clostridia bacterium DTU068
GGGGATATTCCTGTTGATAAACTGAAGCTTTATAGGGGAATTTTCCCCCCAAGCCTAGTAAACTTCGGTGAATGGTATATACCGCTTGCGCTACCGGCGGATGATTATATCTCCTTTGATACAGAATTCTCCCGATGTTCGGGGGTGTTTTTATTTGATCCGGATAATTTTCCGCCTGGAAAGTGGTACTTCGAGGCATCTATGGCAATATCAAATGCGTCTAGATATATCTATGTGAGGTTGCAGAGAGACGGGAAAACAATTGTTACGCTATCCCGTACCGGCAGTACAGAGATGCAGGTAGTTAGATCGGGGGTGCTGAATATGCCTACAGTTCCGGCAAACCTGTATGTAGAGATGAGGACAAATAACACACAAGCACAGGCCAGTTTTGGCGGGGCCAGACTGGTCTTTGTGCCTGATTAAAATAAAGGAGGGATGAAGGTTGTTTAAAAATCTACTGAAGAAGGTTAAATCAACCGCCAAGAAAGCCGCCGGTGCGGTTAAAAAAGCAGCAAGTACAGTAAAGAAAACGACAACAAATATCGTAAAACAAGCTGTGAGCAAGGCTAAAACAGCAAAGAAAACGACAACAAATATCGTAAAACAAGCTGTGAGCAAGGCTAAAACAACA
>LFTQ01000152.1 GCA_001513545.1 Clostridia bacterium DTU068
TGAGACTTTTATATCGAACATATGAATCACCCCCTCGCATATTTTTTAAGATCATTTGCAAAAAGCTCAACTGCTTTCTCCAGCTCACTCATTTTTAGCTCTTTAAAAAATTCAGGCTTATGGATGGGCCTGTCAACCATTCTTTCGCCTTTAAGCAGTGTGATAATTTTCAATTCAACGTCAACGTGTGACAGTAATACATGTGTAGTCGGGCTGCCATAGGTGACGTCGTTCAGTTCACTGTAATCTCCGCCAAGCTGGCTTTCAAGTTGAACTATATAATACGTATTTACGCCCATTGCTTCCTTCATCAATGCCGCATCAAACAGGATTCTCTTTAACATAGCGTTTTCTGTATATGCTTTGCACTCAATAGGAAGAACAAGCCTCTGATCAATAAAAACCTGCGCGTCTGTACTGAACTTGTAAACGAGCTTATCTCTGTGTGAGATAACATAATCCTTTACTTTTGGGTCGGATATTCTTGCTATGTAATCATCTTTGATGTAAATCGGGATTTTCTTTTTGTTGATTTCCATTCTCGAAGGGCTCTGATGCAATACATCAACCCATGCAATCTGTACGAGACGAGAAGCCAGGCTTTCTACAAGTTTACCTTTTCCGGCACGAATAATTCCGCCGTATGCACGGTCTTTACTCATAGTTGCCGCATTGTCAATGCCTTTGACCGATTTGTTGTAAGCGGCAATTAATGTGTTAAGCTTTTCTTCAACGGAGTTCATTTTAAAGCTCCTTTTTATAAATTAATAATCTAGTACAGGGGGACAGGTATGCAAAGCGGTGGTCTTTCTTTATCTGGTATAACTGGTATATTTGATACTTAAGTGGTTAATTCCTTGTGTTAGCCTTCTTTAAATAATAAGGAAGCAAGACCGATACCGGGCAGTCCCCGCGAACAGGGGGACCCATTCCATGTCTCATCAATCTAATTGTCTCCTTCCAAGACGAGTGCTTCGCTTTATCCTCTTTTTCCAAACATTATGATGGTAGACAGGGCTCCTAGCGGAGAACTTTATTACATCTCTGTTAGGACAATAGGAGAATAGGACAAATCCGAAGGCTGGACAACTATCATGGAAAGTAAACTTGTAGCAATTACAGCTCCTTTTTTTGTGACCGATCACCGCGCGATCAGGGGGACAGGTTGACCGATCGGGCCCGATCAGCGGGACAGTACCGCCGCGCGAAAACCGATCAGGGGGACAGGTTGTCCCACCGCGCGACGCCGCGCCACGCGCCGCGCGACCCGAAAAAAGCCTCTTCGAACCGCTAAGGAAAAGCGTTATAATAGAGCAAACCGGAAAGCAACAGTTTCCCGCTAGCTTTTTTAGGAGGATTTAAGCGACAAATGTATAGAGTTAAAATGGGCAGAGCAAAATTGTGGCGTAAAAAACTACGCAGTTTCGGAAGTCATAAAATAAGTTTGATCTTGATTGTTTTCTTTTCTTTTGCATTTATTTTCTCGGCCACAATGATTGTGCTGCATTATGTGCAGCTTGCCCAGGAAGACAAAGCGCTGAGGGAACTGTCAGTGTCTGTACAATCCGTAGAAAAGTCATCAGCATTGCAGGAGTTGTACGAGCGGAACAGGGATATGGTGGGTTGGATCAGAATCGACGGCACTAGGATTGACTATCCTGTCATGCATACAGGAGATGATTTTTACCTATCCCACAGCTTTGACAAGAAGACCTCCAAAAGCGGAGTACCCTATGTCGATAAAAGATGTACTGTTTACCCATTTGGCACCAATACCATTATTTATGGCCATAATATGAGAAACGGCAGAATGTTTGCAGATCTACTAAAGTATGAGGATAAGGAGTTTTTCACGGAGCATCCCTTCATCCAATTTGACACCCTGCATGAACAGCAGAAATATGAAATTATAGCGGTGTTTAAGAGTAAAATCTATCGTAACAGCGACAAGGTGTTCAAACATTACAACTTCTTGAGCGTTGATAATCCAGCGGTTTTTGATGAGTATATTGCCAACATTAAGGCGCTTGCCTTATATGATACCGGAGTGACCGCATCTTACGGAGACGAACTTTTGACTCTGGTCACTTGTTCCTATCACACGGAGAACGGGCAGTTCGTAGTGGTGGCAAAAAAACATAACACGCGATCAGGGGGACAGCGCGATCAGGGGGACAGGTTGACTGATCGGGCCCGATCACCGGGACTGTCCCCCCGCGCGATAACAATAATTCCTAATGGATATCTCAGACGAAGTACTGATAATTTATATTAGGGGAGGTGTCTAAAAGCACACCAGATGATACATATAAAACTGATACAGGTGTCTTTCAGGGACAGATAGATAACAACTTTATCGAAATAGCCATTTCTGGTGTCCCAAATGAAAAAGCAAAAGTGAACAGAATGTCATTGTGAAAAATGAAAAGCTTAAATAGGTTAGGGGTGAGAATATGTCAAATAATAAGTCTGTAAAAACGCTATTACCCGGGCTAGGTGTTGTATTCGGCTCTGGAGTGGGGATGCTGGCTTCAACATTGTACAACTTCCATTTAGTAATCGGTATAATCGGTGGTGCGGCTGCAGGTTTACTGATCGGTTTTATTGCGCTAATGCTTTTTGGTAAGAGATTCGGCGCAGAGGGAAAAGACTGAGTATGAAAAAGAAATGGACAAAGCATCTAAAGATTTTTTTTACGTTTTTGTTATATGTACCATTGCATCGTATGGAGTGTGGCGGATGTGGTTTGATCCTTTGCCTGCAGGAGCGTCACCCGGCTTGTGTATCCGGTCTGCCATACATGAAATCGAGCCATTTTCTTATGTGCGATAAAATAATATGGATGACTGGATCACCGTAGAAAGTATAGAGGATGTTAAAAAATGATGAGTGACACAACTCACGCAATATATGGTAATAAACGGATATGGATACCCATTATATTGATTATTTCTTTTTTCACGACGTTTGCCATTTCAGGGCTTAATCCAATTAAGAAAAAAGTGCAACCGCTTATCCCGATTGACGAATATACCATGCATCTTGATAGACAAGTTCCTGCCTTCATGGAATTTTATGATATTCCAGGGAGTAGCATTGCCCTTGTCAAAGAAGGTAAGCTTGTTTGGTCCGAAGCGTATGGCCTTGCCGATGTACAAACCGGGAGAAAACTGACAAAGGATACACCCATGCGGGTGCAGTCTATTTCAAAATCTATTACCGCCTGGGGCATAATGAAGCTGGTGGAGCAGGGAAAAATTGAACTGGATGCCCCCATTTTGCAATATTTTAAGAGTTGGCATTTCCCTGAGTCCGAGTTTTCAGCTAAACGGGTAACGGTACGGCAACTATTAAGCCACACCGGGGGGCTCCCTTTGGGGGATGTATTTACCATTTATTCTCCCCATGAAGAAATGCCCTCCCTTAGAGAGAAGCTCACAAAGGAAGCCATGCTTGTCAGAGAACCAGGCAGTGCCTTTTCTTATTCTAATACTGGCTATAACATGTTAGAACTGCTTATTGAAGAAGTAACAGGGCAGGCATTCGGTGACTATATGAGGAGAGAGATTCTGATCCCTCTGGGAATGAATCGTTCAACCTTTATCTGGGATGAAAGGTTTGATGCCGCAGTTCCGGTAGGATATGATTTGAGAGGGAAACCTGTTCCCGCTTATGTGTATCCGGAGAAGGCATCGGGTGGTCTCTTTGCAACGGCAGAGGATATCGCTATTTTTACCATCGCCGGGATGAAGGATGCACCCCATGACAAACAGATACTTAGCCCAAATACCATAGAAGCTCTGTATACTCCGGCAAGTAAAGAAATCGGCATTTATAGCCTGGTGTTTGACGCTTATGGCTTAGGTCACTACATCGAAACACTGCCGAACGGTGAACGGGCAATTTCGCACGGCGGACAGGGCACAGGCATTATGACGCATTTCCACGCCATTCCAGAAACCGGCGATGCCATAGTGATTCTGACCAACAGCCAGAGAAGCTGGCCATTTATATCCTATCTTTTGAGGGATTGGGCACGGTGGCGAGGGTTTGAATCCATCGGAATGGGCCGGATCATTTGGGGCAAATATTGGCTGTGGGCTGTCATTTCCCTGATCTGGTCAGCAGTTATCCTTCAAACCCTGAATATAACGACATGGATTATGAAAAGAAGGTGTAAAGAAATACTAAAAGAGAAGCGCTCTAAGCTGCTTACAATTGCGCAGACAATCGTGGCAATTATCATAATAATTGTACTTATATGGTGTATTAACCAGAAGTATTTGTTTCTTTCGTCAGTATTCCCGATAGCATCTAAATGGTTGGGTATTTCAGCTTTAGTTATGTCAATAAATATGCTTTTTTGTGCATGGAAAGAGTCGTTAGCAAAAATGATTTTCAAAAACAGTTGGTTAAAGTAGAAAATGAAATTCATGCTATTGAGCAGAACGTAATAGGTTGGTTGATATACGTTTAGAGATAACGATTGATAAAGCTACTTATGAGAAAAAAGATATGGATCAAAATCCCGGAGGAAGTTATATGTGTCATGTGGAAACAGTATGAATTTTCATAAAAAAATGCTGAAAAAGCAGAGCCCGGGGGGCTAAAAGGAAGTGAGAAAATGCAAATTGCACTGACTAAAAAGCTAGCAGATGCTATGGGAGCAAATTGTGCATCTGCGCTTGAGGATGAGAATCCACTGTTCTGTTGGACAGCAAACTGGACAAGGGTGTGGGATAATCGAACAGAGGATATGATCTTATTGGTGAACAATGCTACACGATTTACCGTTGCAATTTACCAAGTCAAGCGGAAAGATCTGAAAAATGTAGCGGAAATGATGAGAACAGCTATTGCGAACACACTGTTATATATGAATCTAAATCCTGCACTTGTAGAGGAATATATGCGCCTGGCGGGCGAAGTGAGGTTTACTCGAAATCGCAGCAGACAGGCAGCGGCGTGGGTAACAAAAGCGGGACTTGATTGCGCATTTCATGTTGGAAGAGAATACAACGGCATTGCAAAAATGTTTAGTGATACGGTTGGGGCTCCCGCAAATTACTGGCCTGTCAACTATTCTGGTGGCAACAAGGGATATATCCCTTACGAGGCAATGGTTAGTGCACTTTCTGAACTTACCGGAATGCAAGCCTACAAATATCGTGCCTTTGAATTACTGGTTACACTTGATTTGGAAGTTTATAAAGCAATGCGGAGAATTATTGTCCCTGCGAATATGGAATTTGCACGTTTACACAAAGTGCTGCAGTTGGTATTTGACTGGCGGGACTACCACCTTTATGATTTTACTATCTTCGACGGTAACAAGTGCATCGCCAGAATTGTTCCATATGAGGAGAACCTGGAGTATGATAAAGAGGCAATTTTAATGAAAGGGCATACTTTATCAGAGTTTTTCCCCAAGTACAAGCATATGATCTATACCTATGATATGGGGGACAATTGGGAACATCAAATCCAGCTGATACGTGTAATTGATGACCATGACGAGGAGTCACCTTATTTACTGGAGGCAAGAGGTCAAACACCACCTGAGGATGTGGGCGGTGTAGGAGGATTTATTAACTTCCGTGAAATCATGATGAATCCCAGTCATCCGGAATTTGAGGAAACGAAGGAATGGGCAAAATATTGGACAATCGAGATTAGCGATTGGAAAAGGCAGCCCAGACGTATACGCGTGTAGGGACAGGGGACAGGGACCGATCACCGACCGATCACCAGGGACAGGTTGACTGATCGGGCCCGATCACCGGGACCCCCGCACGATCGCCGCGATCAGGGGGACAGGTCTTGCCTCAAGAGTCGTAGTCACCGTCTTCTAGACTCACCCTTGACTCACTTTGACCTATGGTGTGTTACCTGATGTGACAATAACCCCGTCCCCATGTCACACCCCATGTCACACCCAGGATTAAATTGTCCACTGATCATGAATGATGCCAACAAGGTACCAGATATCATTATTCTTTTCAAATACAAGCCTGAGGCTTCTCCAGTCCATACCTTCGTACTTGGGATCAATGCCGGAAAAGTGATATTCGACGATGATCGAATTTTTGTAAACCTCGAAGCTGTTGTTCAGTGTATTCCCATGACCCAGGGTTTTGTTGTAGCCTACTTGCTCAGCATTTACAAAGTCTGCATCATAGATGAACTTCTTGTGATAATCCGAGAATTTGAGTGTGATAGGCTCACCCGAACCGTCGTAGTACCCCCAAAAATATGACTTGGAGTCGGTAGCCAGCTTTTTCACTTCCTCTGCAGTGAATACAAGATCTTTGTCAACATCAACATATGCGTATGGTGAGAAGCGAACTCCCTTATCAGGATGGACTGCAGCGGCAAGCTTCTCCATGTCATAGTTCTTTATTGCGGTCAGAACATTGGTGGCTCTCTTTTCGATTATGCTTTTGATATACTCCTCGGTGTCTGCCTGGAGAACCTCCCCTTTGTCATCGAGATCGCTTTTCTGAGTGACTTTATCTGTGTTCTGGGCTTTATCTGTGTTTTTGTCTTTGTCTGTATTCTTGTCTTCGACCTTATCTTCATCCTGATCGGTTGCCACTTTGGAATCCTGTTTTTCAATAGTCTTGACTTTTCCTGTATTCAGCTGCGAGGCTGTGCAGGCTGTCGATGTAAATATCAATGCAAAAAGTAAAAGCATAATAACAATAGACTTTCTTTTCATGAAGACTCCTCCTTTTGAATTGTGCCTTGTCATGTATAGCATAGCAGTATCGTGTTTCATACTTACATCGAACTTGTTTCAATGTTGTAACAATCAGTCTTCTGCAGGAAGCCTCACTATTGCGGCCGTACCGCCTTCAACTCCCTCTGTAAGCTCGATTGAACCGCTGTGAGCATCGACAATATGCTTTACAATAGAAAGGCCTAAGCCTGTTCCGGAAATACTGTGGGCATTTTCAGCCCGATAAAAACGGTCGAACACTTTTAACCTGTCCTCCTCAGGGATGCCGATTCCCTGGTCAGCTACCGTAAGGATTGCTTCATCTTTTTCTTTGTATAAGCTCACCCTGACAGTAGATCCTGGGGGTGAATATTTGAATGCATTATCCAGCAGGTTCACAATTACCTGAACCAGCTTTTCTTTATCTCCTCTCACATAAACCTCAGGTTTTATATCTGAAACTATTTTTATCTCATATTTTTGTGCCCGGAGCAGCATTTTTTCGGTTGTATCCTTAATAAGGTCTGAAAGATTAAGCCTGTCAAGATGAAATTCCTCCCGGCCTTTTTCTAATCTGGATAGGGTCAATACCTCCTCCACAAGCTTGGCTAGCCGGTCCGACTCATTTTTAAGGTGAAAGACGGCCTTCTTCAGATCTGGCCTGTCCCCGATTTCATCAGCTAGCAACTCCGAATAGCCCTTGATGGCAGTAAGTGGGGTTCTGAGCTCATGGGACACATTGGATACGAATTGCTTTTGCCTTTGGATGTAATCCTGGAGTTGGATACCCATTGCATTGAAGCTGCGGGAAAGCAGGGATATTTCATCAGAACCCTTTATTTCAACCGGTGTGAAAATCCTGTTGGCGTAGTTATTGGCGGCTGCAGCCAGCTTATTGATCGGTTTTGTCAGTTTGGAGGCGATATAGATGCTGATCAGGGTCATGAGGACTGCAAATATGAAAGCACCGATGAACAGAATATTTGCAACTCCCGAAATCAGGCTTTCGAGAAGGCTCATTGGGTATATGAACTCCAGAATACAGATCGTATTGCCTTCAAAGGTGATCGGTGAGGCGAAGTAGGCAGTGCTGTTTCTCACCAGATAAGCATAGTCTCCTTTAGCCGCAGCGCTCAGTATTTCGGTGTTTTCCGCATCAGTGATGCCGATTTCGGTATCTTTAGAAGTGGCCAAAAGACGCAAATTGTTATCATAGAGCCGGATATTCCCGAAAACAAGGCCCAGCTTTCCGATTACATATTGAGCCGTTTCTTCGCTCAGTTCGCCGGAGCCTTCATTTTGGAGAGTGTGAATCTGAGAGATGTACAACTCAGCCAGGTCGCTTTGGCCGATTAACTGCTGTTCGATCGTATTGATGCTCAGGCTTTTGATTGCATTAAGAACAGCAAAACCAACAAAGAACATGATCACGAATGTTGCTGAAAGGTAGTATAATACCAACTTTTCTTTAAGCTTAATCTTAGGCACCCCCAAACCGGTAACCGAAGCCATATACGGTTAAAATATGCTTTGGATTGCTGCTGTCATCCTCAATCTTCTTTCTTAACCGTGTAACACAAATATCTACAGCTCTGGTATCTCCCATGTAGTCGTAGCCCCAGACCCGCTGGAGAAGCTCCTCCCGTCCGAACACCTTGCGGGGGTTTTTGATCAATAACTCCAGAAGCTCATATTCCTTCAAGGTTAGCTCAATGGGATTGCCAGCTTTCGTTACAGTGCGATTTTCCGGATCTACTACCAGATCAAGATGGCTTAAGATCTTTCTATCGTCAGCTTTATTCTTTTCCAGACGTCTTAGTACAGCTTTTATGCGGGCTACCAACTCTCTTGTATCAAAGGGCTTTGTGATATAGTCGTCAGCTCCCAGCTCAAGACCCAGGACCTTGTCGACAATATCATTTTTGGCTGTAAGCATTATTATTGGAACTCTTCGTTTGTTTGTCATTTCTCTGCATAAATCATGCCCATTTGTATCAGGCAGCATAAGGTCCAACAGAACAAGGTCAGGTTTGAAAGAATCGAAGAGAGCCATGGCCGACTTTCCATCAGAGGCTGTAGCCACTTGAAACTGCTCTTTTCTCAATATCATTTCCAGCAGATCCAATATGGAGCGCTCATCATCAACTACCAGAATTTTATGCACAATATTTTCCCCTCGTTTCAAGAATTAATGGGCAAGTGCCTAACTATATATTACTCTTAAATGACGATTAGTTGAACTTTATGTTGAAACCGATCAGGGACTATAAAATTAAAACAGCTTTTTACAATGTTATCCGAATTTTAAAAAAATCTTGCTGTTGCTTATTTATAGAATATAATAGAAATTGGTAATGTAACCACAGAGTGCTTGTATTGTTCAAAAAACTCTGTCTTGTTAAATATTTGAGGGGTGGTGTTCAAGTGTCGAAATCTATAATAACCAAAAATAAAAAAGCATTAATTATATCGTTTTATATAATTTTTCTGGCTGCATTGGTTCTACTTACATCATGTGCTTCTGTTTCAAGTCAAAATTCACTTCCCGAGGGATTTGTATATGTAACTGATGTGATTCCTACTGCACAGCTTGAGATACGCTATTGTAGCGATGATAATTTTGTAGGTACAGTGATTGACGGGTATGAAGCGCCAAAGGCTATACTTACTGTGGAAGCAGCCCAAGCGCTTAAGAAAGCGGCAGATGAATTATATGAAAAGGGGTATTACATAAAAATATTCGATGCTTATCGCTCTCAAAGGGCGGTTGACCATTTTGTGCGCTGGTCAAAGGATTTGGATGATACTAAAATGAAGGAAAAATATTATCCTGACCTGGATAAGTCAGTTTTGTTCGAGCAAGGCTATATTGCAGCAAAATCCTCTCATTCGAGAGGAAGCACTGTTGATTTGACTTTGGTTGAAATAGCTACAGGCGAAGAAGTGGATATGGGTAGTGGGTTTGATTTCTTTGGTGAAATTTCAAACCACGGCACCGATTTAATCACCCCTGAGCAGGAGAAAAACCGAAACATCCTGCGAGATGCCATGGTGAATGCCGGGTTTGAAGTTTACCCTGAGGAATGGTGGCATTATACATTAAAGGATGAGCCCTATCCTGATACCTATTTTGACTTTCCGGTTAGATAAAAAGAGCACAACAGGAATTTTTGTTTTTTTGCCGGCAGCTCTAAGCTCTCCTCCTATTACCTCAGCTTGAAAACAACAGGTCACAAGGTGAATTACACGGCCTGTCCCGCTTGCTTGTTGCCGTCAGCTTTAATATACCAGATAATAGCAGCATGATCAGATATTGGTTGTGCGTTTTTTGACGAAATATTAAAGTTGCATGTAACGTTGTCATCACATCAACGTTTATCAATTATGAAAGCTATTAGAAGCAATTAAATTACTGGAAAACCATCTGCCAGGGAGCCAGGGGATAAATCTTATGCTCAGCAATTCGCAAAAGCAAAGATATATTACAGGAATAGATGGACTGAGGGCCTTTGCGGTATTAGCCGTTCTTGCCTACCACTTTAGCTTCAGTTGGGCCGGGGGAGGCTTTTTAGGGGTTGATGTGTTTTTTGTCATCTCCGGTTATCTGATTACCTCCCAGATCTTATCCAAATTAGAAAACGGCCAGAATTTCAGCTTGCGGGAATTCTGGATTAAACGGGCCAGGCGTCTCGTACCGGCTGCTTATGCGATGATCATAACGATTTTTATCTGGGCGTCCCTATTTAACCGAGAGATGATAACCACAATTTTAGGGGATGGGTTATCATCTTTTATCTATGCCAGCAATTGGTGGTTCATTTTTCATAAGCTTTCTTACTTTGATAGCTTTGGTTCTCCCTCACCTTTTAAGAACCTTTGGTCTTTGGCAATAGAAGGGCAGTTTTATATTATATGGCCTTTTATTCTGATAATTGGGCTAAAGATTTGTAAAAATAAAGTGAAGTTTGCGAATGTCGTTCTTATCGCAGCAATAAGTTCAGCTGTATTAATGGGTATATTGTATCAGCCGGGCTTTGATCCCAGCCGTGTGTATTATGGAACAGATACCCGGGCTTTTGAATTGCTTATCGGCGGGTGGCTGGCCATTGTTTACCCCAAAATATCCGAGGGACAAAGGAAAGCGCTGAGTATTATTGGCGCTATTGCTCTTGCTGTATTTGTTTTCAGTGTAGTTATTATCAATGAATTTCAGGTATTTCTCTACCGAGGCGGCATGCTTCTGATCAGCTTAAATGCAGCTGTATTAATAGCATCTGTTTCCCATCCTAACAGCTATATAGGCAAATTGCTTTCATGGAAACCTCTAAGCTGGATCGGTAAAAGATCTTACGGAATTTATCTTTGGCATTATCCTGTTATTGTTCTGAGTACTCCGGTTCATGAAATAGGGAATCCGGTATATTGGCATGTATTAGCTCAGCTGACAGCTACCCTTACTCTTGCAGATTTCTCCTACCGTTTTATAGAAACACCTATACGAAAGCACGGATTTAGAGGATTTCTTAAGAATTGCATGCCGGTGAGCAATTTTTCATGGAGGGGGGTACCGTTTGTCAGAGCGCTTTCATTAATAATAATCCCTTCAGTTCTGGTTTTTGTCATCATTAGCAGTACAAAGGCCGCGATGGGTAAGCAAGTGGTGGAAAAGGTTGAAACACCTCAAGTTGGAGCAGTAGAAAAAAATGAGGAGCAGCCTGCTACAAGCAAAGATTGGTAATTCCTGATGAAGAAGAGGAGTCAAGCGCTCCATCCACCGCTAAGTCCTATAACAAGATATTGGCCATTGGGGATTCTATTTTGCTGGATATTTCGCAGGAACTAATTGAAAGGTTTCCTAACATCAAGATTGACGGAAAAGTTGGCAGGCATTTGTACCAGGCTGTTGATCTGGCTCCTGCCTATGCGGATTTTAATGCTGCCGGTAGTGCTGTGATTATTCAGCTGGGAACAAATTCGTATTTTACAGATAAGCAGATTGATAGCTTGTTAAGCTCCTTTTCTGAAGCTGATGTTTATTTGGTAAATGTGCGTGTACCGCGTCAATGGGAAAGGGAAGTGAATAAGGCTTTAGCCAGAAAAGCTCAGGAAAATGAAAATGTAACACTGGTTGATTGGTATTCTACAGCAATTAATCATCCCGAGTATTTTGAAAATGACGGTGTGCATCTGAAGCCCAAAGGAGCCGAAGCTTTAGCATCGCTGATAGCTGAGGCTTTGTCAGAGGATGAGTAGGGGACGGGGAAGGGGGCAGGTCCTTGTCCCACTTTGCCTGTTCCCGGCAAAATGTGTTGTCTTCCCTGCAGTTCTTGTTTATTCTAAATGTAGAGCAGTCTGTTATTTGATACTGTAGATTTAGGGAGGATTGTCTATGAAGACATTGAAAATCGCAGACGGAATCCATATGCTTACTCTGAATGTTGAGGAGATACTGTTTGAGGGAATGTGGGAGCTTGCAAACGGGGTAACTATTAACTCCTATATAGTTCAGGGGGACAAGACTGCAATAATCGATGGTGTAATAGGTTGGGATGGAGTACCTGAAACTTTTTATAAAGGTTTAGAAGAAATAGGTGTTGATCCTCAAAAAATAGATTATTTGATCGTTAATCATATGGAACCGGATCATTCCGGCTGGATTTCAAACTTTCGAAAAGTTAAGGATGATTTTACAATAATATGCACTGAAAAAGCAGCCAAGATGGTAACCTCATTTTATAATGAAGACAAAATAAAGATTGTGAAGGAAGGAGATACTTTAGACCTTGGAAAGGGCAAGGTATTGAGTTTCCATCCGGTACCAAATGTTCACTGGCCGGACACCATGTACACCTATGAAAGGTCTACAAAAACTCTCTTTTCATGTGATATGTTTGGATCATTTGGCATGATGGGGGATCATTGTTTTGATGATGAACTGACACCTGAAGAGGTAGATTTCTTTGAATCTGAAGGAATGAGGTATTATTCCAATGTAATGATAACTTTTACACCTAGTGTGAAAAAGGCAATTGAGAAAGCAAAAAACCTGGAAGTAAATACAATAGCGCCTAGCCATGGTCCAGTTTATAGAAAGAATCCTCAAAAAATCATAGATGATTATATTAGGTTTGCCCGCTATGCTGAAGGGACAGGCAAGAATGAAGTCACCATACTGTGGGGATCCATGTATGGAATGACTGCAAAAGCAATTGAACACGCCGAAAGCATTCTTAAAAGAGAAGGCGTTAAATACAACAAGCTGCAAATGCCCCTGGAAAGTGAAAGTGAAATGGTTGCAACTGTTTTTAGATCTGCAGGAATAATTATTGCAGCACCTACTTATGAATACAAGCTTTTCCCACCGGTTGCAGCAGCTTTAAATGAGCTTGGCAGAAAGAGGATTACCGGTAAGGTAGCTTTTAGGTTTGGGTCATACGGATGGTCAGGTGGTGCCGAGAAGGAGCTGAAAGAAATAGTTGAAAGAAATAAGATGAATTGGGATTTCATCGAATCCGTGGAGTTTGAAGGGGCACCAAAGGAAGAACACCTTGCTAAGGTGGAAGCCGGAGTTTTAGAGCTTATAAAAAGGATGAGGGATAAGGTAGTAGAGTAATTATATGGAGGGATATTATGGTATTTGTATGCTACCCTAGATGAACTACCTGCCGGAAGGCTAAGAAGTGGCTGGAGGCCAACAACGTAAGCTTTGAAGAAAGGCATATCATAGAAAATAAACCTACAGTCGAGGAATTGAAGGATTGGCATCAAAAGAGCGGTCTGCCATTGAAGAAGTTCTTCAACACCAGCGGGCAGTTGTATAAGGAACTGAAGCTGAAGGACAAGCTCCCTACCATGAGCGAGGATGAACAGTACAGCCTGCTGGCATCAGACGGTATGCTTGTAAAGCGCCCAATTCTTATCGGTGACGGTTTTGTTCTGGTTGGCTTTAAGGAAGCTGATTGGAAAGCTGTGCTGGGTATTTAATAACTGAGCTTTATGATGACAAGAAGGGACACGCTCGCCTAACGGTGTCAGGCTTTCTTTATTGCTTTATTGACCGATCACCGGAACTGTCCCCCCGCGCGATCTAAGATGGACTGCTGGAGCTGGCAAAACCCGGAGCGTAGATTGTTGTGGCTGAACCTACAGCTAGTATGTTGCCGGATGCTTTTTTTAAAAAAGATATGACTTTGTTATGATAGGGGAGGAGAAGCTTTGAAGCTTATCTCATGGAATATTGATTCATTAAATGCAGTATTAACAGGTGTTTCCGCACGAGCTGAATTAAGTCGTGAAGTAATTAATACCATTGCCGAAATCGAGCCGGAAGTTATTGCCTTTCAGGAAACAAAGCTACCAAGCGATGGACCTACCAAAAAGCACTTGGAAATATTAAATGATATGTTCCCACAATATGAAATCGTGTGGAATTGCTCAGTGGAACCGGCACGCAAGGGTTATGCCGGTACCATGTTTTTATATAAGAACAGCTTAAAGCCGGTTGTAAGCTTCCCCAAAATCGGTGCACCTGACACTATGGATTTTGAAGGTAGAATTATCACATTAGAGTTTAATGACTTCTACTTAACACAAGTATATACCCCAAATGCAGGCGAAGGCTTAGGCCGCTTAAAGGAACGGCAGATTTGGGATATTAAATATGCTGATTATCTGGAAAAGCTGGATAAAGAAAAATATGTTATTGCCACAGGTGATTTTAATGTGGCCCATAGAGAAATTGATTTAGCTCACCCTGATAGAAATCGCAAGACAGCTGGATTTACTGATGAGGAGCGTGAAGGTTTTTCCAATCTTCTGAAAAGAGGCTTTACAGATACATTTCGTTATCTACATGGAGATGTGACCGGTGTTTATTCCTGGTGGAACCAGCGGGCTAGGACAAGCAAAATTAATAATTCCGGTTGGAGAATTGATTATTTTTTGGTGAGCAATAGGATTGCCGGTAGAGTTCTAAAATCTGAGATGGTTGATTCAGGGCCAAGACAAGACCACACGCCTATATTGTTGGAAATTGACTTGCAGGTATAAACCATCAAAGCTGTACGGGAGCGCTTCCCACCATGAGTGAGGATGAACAGTATAGCCTGCTGGCATCAGACGGCATGATTGACCTAGGAAAACTGCTATAAGGTTAAATCCCCTACTGAAGAGTGGGAATATTCATACATATAGAGGAGATAAAATAAGTGGATAAGCAATCTATAATAAAAATTGCAGAGGATTTTGTTGAGCATTCAGAAGATAACTACATATCAAAGGAAATTGCCATTTCAGAAAATGTTGTGGGAATGAAAATTTTTGAGGCTCCAATTTTTGCATTTGGTTCTGCAAATGATGAATACTTTACATTATTGAAACAGCCATCAGCAATAGGGGAACACTTTATGCTTCCAAATGAATGGTTACCACAAGCCAGAACCGTTATATCGTTCTTTTTGCCATTTAATGAAGCAGTTAAAATGGGAAATAGAAGGAATAAGTCATGGCCTTCTGAAGAATGGCTTCATGGACGTATAGAAGGTCAAGTCTTGATTAATAAATTGTGTATGCATTTAAAATCTGTATTAACAAATGAAGGGTATGATAGTGTTGTACCTGCTTTAGATGAAAGATTCTGGTCTAATAACGATAGCACTCAGCATAAAGCAAAATTTACCAGCAATTGGTCTGAAAGGCATGTTGCCTTTGTGTGTGGACTTGGAACTTTCGGGCTTTCTAAAGGGCTTATCACACCAAAAGGTGTAGCGGGAAGACTTGGTAGTATCATCACAGAATTGTATTTGCCACCTGACAAGAGAGAGTACGAAGATATATATGAATACTGTTCAATGTGCGGTAAATGCGCAAAGAATTGTCCAGTAAATGCAATAACCATAGAAAATGGCAAAAATCACTATCCATGCTTTGTATTTCTAGATAAAACAGGTGAAAAGTTCAAGCCTAGATATGGTTGTGGCAAATGCCAAGTAGGTGTTCCTTGTGAATCTAGAATACCTTAGTGTATTTTAATAAAACGATTTTACTGATAAGAGATGTAAGCATAGAGGATGTTTTACTAGAGGGAACATTTCATATCATTAATTTCTGTTGCTATTTCAATATTTGGATAGTGGACGAATGGTCTAATATTCGCTTTATAGATTAATAAACAAAAATTGTTATTTTTCAAGAGGAAAAAACACTTTTTGAAGGGTCTATGCTTACACTACATTTGAATTGTCACACGGATGTAAGGAGCG
Organism: Clostridia bacterium DTU068; assembly: GCA_001513545.1. GTDB lineage: Bacteria > Bacillota > DSM-12270 > Thermacetogeniales > Thermacetogeniaceae > DTU068. The sequence goes on from LFTQ01000152.1 coordinate 15,979, forward strand.
GATGATGTAAAACAGCAAAGAGAAGGGAGAAGCATTATGATTTTTGTATGTTACCCGAGATGAACTACCTGCCAGAAGGCTAAGAAGTGGCTGGAAGCCAACAACGTAACCTTTGAAGAAAGGCATATCCAAAAAAATAATCCTACAGTCGAGGAATTGAAGGACTGGCATAAAAAGAGCGGTTTGCCGCTGAAGAAGTTCTTCAATACCAGCGGACAGTTGTATAGGGAACTGAAGCTGAAGGACAAGCTCCCCACCATGAGCGAGGATGAACAGTATAGCTTACTGGCATCAGACGGCATGATTGTGAAGCGTCCGATTCTTATCGGTGACGGCTTTGTTCTGGTGGGCTTTAAGGAAACTGATTGGAAAGCTGCGCTGGGTATATAATAACTGATCTTTGTGATGACAAGAAGGGATGGGGGGACAGGGACCTTGTCCCTTTTTTATGTCGTTCAGCCTGTTGATATGTTTTCTCATACGTATCA
>LFTQ01000069.1 GCA_001513545.1 Clostridia bacterium DTU068
TTTCGCCCTCATCAAAATAACCTCCCAATTTACAGATCTGGAAAGACATTATGCTGTCACACTGCCAGATGACAGGAGATCAAGTGCCCCTTTTCCACCTCCTTTAATTCTGGTTCCTGCTCCCGGCAGATTGATGCTGCCCGCTGACATCGTGGGTGGAAGCGGCAGCCCTCAGGAGGATTTACCCCATTGGGTGGTTCCCCGTAAAGGACCTCCTTTTCCTGGCCCTTACGGCGCAGGTCGGGAACAGGTATTGCATCCAGCAGCGCCCAGGAGTACGGGTGGTAGGAATGAGCTGCGAAATCATCTGCATCCAGAACCTCCACAATTCTGCCCAGGTACATCACCGCAATCCGGTCAGCCATATAGCTCACTGCAGCTAGATCATGAGATATGAACAAATAAGCGAGTCCAAATTCAACTTTCAGCTGCTTGAGCAGGTTCAAGATCTGTGCTCTAATGGAAACATCAAGGCTGGAAACCGGCTCATCACAGATAATCAATTCTGGAGTCAATGCCAGAGCCCGGGCGATGTTGATCCGCTGGCGCTGCCCGCCGCTGAATTCATGGGGATAGCGAGAAATGTGCAGCGGCTCCAAACCAACTGTTTGCAAAAGCTCTGCTGCCATTTCTTTCCGCTGCTGCCGGCTGCCCACACCGAAATTGGCCAGGGGTTCCATGATGATCCCCCCTACTGTCTGACGGGGGTCCAAGGAAGAGTATGAATCCTGAAAAATTATCTGGATCTTCTTCCTGAGAAGCCGGTGTTCTTCACCACTGCAGCTGGTAATATCCTTGTTCTGATAAAATATATTACCTGCATCAGGGTTCTCCAATCTGGCGATCAGTCTCCCCAGGGTGCTTTTGCCGCAGCCGCTCTCCCCTACTAAACCCAGGGTTTCACCCCTTTCAATACTGATGGCAACTCCGTCCACAGCATGCACCTGCAGAGAAGCCCTGTTGAATAAACCCCATCCTGCTGTATAGTATTTAATCAAGTTTTTTGTTTGCAGCAGTTTCATGCAAAGATAGCCTCCTGTCGTTCCGGTACAGCACAATGACAGGCAACCGGGTGATTACTACCAAAGTCCTGCAGTTGAGGTTTTTCTACTGAACATACAGGCTTTGCCTGCGGGCAGCGGGGTAGAAAGGCACAGCAGTCAGGGAGGTTGAGCAAACTGGGAGGCTGGCCTTTAACCGGCTCTAAATGTATATTGCCATGGGACAG
>LFTQ01000019.1 GCA_001513545.1 Clostridia bacterium DTU068
CCCTTCTTCGTATATCTGATCGATGCCGACGGAACACTGGTTCATTCAGATGAAACCCTGGCAAAAGTTATTTTTGCAGCAAAGAACGGTGTTCCATTTATTTACCATACAAAACTGGTCTTAGGGGATACAGCACCGGCCACCCCAGCAGGAGCACTGGTAGTTGCGCTGGCAGATGTTTTAGTGGGAGTGCTGCTCAGCCAGTTGATCCGCCAGGGAACACCTGTTATTGCCGGCGGTATCTTTACCATCCGTGATGAAGAAAACAACATGCTCCCCTGGGGCGCTCCTGAGGCTAGCTTGGTGGGGACAGGAATGGGCAATCTCCTGCGCTATCTGCGGATCCCCAGTTTCGGCTTTGCCGGTGCCAGCGACAGCAAAATCAGCGATGCCCAGATGGGCTTGGAAGAGGCATTTTCCATGCTGCATATGGGACTGTCAGGCACTAATCTGATTCAGGGCTGCGGGCTCCTGGAGTACGGATTAACAGGCTCACTGGTGATGTTGGTTATCGGTGATGAAATCGTGGGCATGATCAGGAAGATCATCAAAGGTATTGAGGTTAATGAAGAAAGATTGGCTCGGGGTGTGATCGATGCTGTTCAGCCCGGTGGCACCTATCTGGGAGAAGAACACACACTGAAATATTTCCGTAAGGAATTCTGGTGGCCCACCTTAATGAGCAGAGCACGCATCAAGGATTGGACCGAGACTGGTTCTAAGTCTCTGGGTCAGCGGGCAACTGAAAAAACTCAGAGCATTCTGCAGACCCATCAACCGGAAAAACTTTCAGATGATGTTTTGGCGAAATTAAGGGAAATAATAGAGAAAGCCGAAGCGGCTCTTTAATTAACAATCAATTCGAAAGGGAGTGTTTTTAATATGGCAACTTTAGAAGATCTCTCCAAAGCTGTTATCAGTGGTAATGTGGCGAAAGCAAAGAAATTGACTCAGGAGCTTGTAGATGCAGGGGTTGCTCCATTGGATGTTATCAACCAGGGTTTAATCGCAGGTATGAATGTAGTCGGTGTCAGATTTAAAAACGGTGAAATGTTTGTTCCCGAGGTAATGGTAGCAGCCAAGGCCATGAGCCAGGGTATCGAATTGGTCAAGCCTTTGATTGCAGAAACCGATATGCCTTCTGCAGGTAAGGTCTTGCTGGGTACTGTTAAAGGAGACCTGCATGATATCGGTAAAAACCTGGTGGGAATCATGCTGGAAAGCCGCGGCTTTACAGT
>LFTQ01000058.1 GCA_001513545.1 Clostridia bacterium DTU068
GACCTGCATGATATCGGTAAAAACCTGGTGGGAATCATGCTGGAAAGCCGCGGCTTTACAGTTATCGATATCGGCATTGATAAATCACCGGAAGAATTTGTTAATGCCATTAAAGAACATCAGCCGCAAATTATGGGCATGTCAGCACTGCTGACAACAACTATGCTGCATATGAAAGACACCATTGAACTGATGAAAGAAGAAGGTTTAGGGCATGTAAAAGCTATCGTCGGTGGCGCACCTATTTCCCAGGACTTTGCCGATGAAGTGGGTGCAGATGGATATGCACCAGATGCAGCTTCAGCAGTAGATCTATGCAAATCGTTGTTAAGCTAATCATCTTACAGGGAAAGGAGTGTTGGAGTTGACCATCAGATCCAACATAAAGGCTAACCAAACCACCAGGATGAACGTATTAACCCCGGATCAATGCCAGGAACTTGTATATGCTGCAGAAGAAGCCATGTGGCGTACGGGAACCAACTTCCATGACGAAGAATCCCTGGAGATATTGAAAAAGGCGGGTTGCTGGGTAGAAGGAACAAGGGCGCGCATACCTGCACACATCTTTGAGCAGGCTTTGAAAACCTGTCAGAAGCATATTGTGCTCTGCAACAGCCGTACAGGCGCCAGAGAGCTTTTTGTGGAAGGGAATAATTCCTACTTTGGTTCAGGGCCCTGCACACCCTTTACCAGAAACCCCTTTACAGGGGAAAGGCATCGTGCCACCAGACAGTCTGTTGGCTGGGCTACCAAGGTCTTAGATGCTCTGCCAAATATCGATTACGCCATGTCTTTGGGTATTGTTCAGGATGTGCCTCTGCTGATTTCAGACAGACATGAGTTTGAACAGCAGATTCTTAACACAGATAAACCGATCATTACAGTTTGTGTTGACCAGTGGGGTCAGGAAGACTGCATCAAGATGGCGGAGATTGTAGCGGGCGGTGAGGAAGAACTGCGCAAGAACCCATTTATCTGCCTCTATGCAGAGCCTATTTCCCCTGGCGTACACTGCAAGGAAGCAGCCCAGAAATTGGTGATGGGTGCTAAGAAAGGTCTGCCTACTATTTACACCCCATGTATTATGGCCGGTGGAACTGCTCCAGCTACCTTAGCCGGAGTTATGGTGCAGGGCTTGTGTGAAAGCTTGAGCGGTTTAGTGCTCAGCCAGTGCACACGGGAAGGTGCCCCCTTTATTATGGGCGGTGTTTACACCATTTTGGATATGACCACCACCATTTTCTCCTATGGAGCACCTGAGCTGTCACTGCTGCTTGCTGCTCTGGCCGATGTGGCCCATTATCTGGGAATACCCATGTTCGGTACATGTGGATGCACAGACTCCTGTATCATCGACGAGCAGGCCGGAATCGAGGCTGCCATCTCTATTGCTATGACCAACATGTCAGGCGCCAACCTGAACCATGATATCGGATATGCAGAGCAGGGAACCACCTCCAACCTGGACCTGGTCGTAATCTGTGACGAGATACTTGGTATGGCCAGAAAGCTGACCAACGGTATCCGTGTAGATGAGGACACACTGGCTCTGGATGTTATCGAAAATGTGGGTCCTGGCGGCAGTTTCGCTGATGAGGATCACACAGAAGAACACAAAGAAGAGAACTACATGCCGAAATTGATCAGCCGCGCTGCTCGGGAGATTTGGGAAAAAGCAGGTGGCAAAACACTAACAGAGGTAGCCAACGAAAAAGTGCGTGACATTATCAATTATCACGAACCAGAACCACTGCCAAAAGATGTGGCTGCCAAGATCAGACATATTGTTGAAAACGCTGTAGGCCATATGCCTGGTGAAGATTAAGATTCTGTAGGTGATCAACGGCTGCCTGTGCTAGCAACAGGCAGCCGGTTGATCTGATCTATTAGGCTGGAGGCGAGAATAATGTCACTGGTGTTGGGGATTGACACCGGTGGTACATATACAGATGGGGTGGTTGTAGACCTGGAGACCAGGGGAATCCTGAATAAGGCTAAAGCATTAACCACCCGTGAAGATCTGTCCATCGGTATTCGCAACTGTATCAACAACTTAAAATTTGAAAGATTTAAAGACATCAGTGCTGTTTCTTTGTCAACCACATTGGCCACCAATGCTATTGTGGAAGGGCGTGGATGTGAAGTTGGCCTGTTGATGCTCGGACATGATCCAATTGGCACATTACCTGTGGAACATTGCACAGTCCTTCCGGGAGGCCATGATATAAAAGGGCAAGCCCGGGAAGAACTGGATCTGGAGAAGACACGCCAGGCCATTGAAGAGTTAAGAGGCAAAGTGGAGGCTGTTGCCATTTCCGGATATTTGAGCGTCAGAAACCCGGAACATGAACTGATTGTCATGAAAATGGTCCGTGACATTCTAGGTGTTCCTGTGGTGTGCGCCCATCAGCTGACCACCTCATTGGGCTTTAATGAGAGAACGGTCACAGCGGTGCTCAATGCCAAACTGATTCCCATCATAGATGAACTGCTTGTCTCTGTGAGAACAGTGCTGCAGGAGAAAGGCATTGAGGCCCCTATTATGGTGGTCAAGGGTGACGGCTGTATGATGAGCGAAGCCCTGGCTAGGGAAAAACCCATTGAAACCATCCTTTCCGGGCCTGCGTCAAGCATCATCGGAGGGACATTCCTGACAAACACCCCTGATGCAATCGTATTGGATATGGGAGGGACCACAACAGATATTGCGATTTTAGAAAACGGGATCCCTTTCATCAACCAGGAAGGGGCATCTGTCGGCGGTTGGCTAACAAGGGTGCAGGCGGCACAGATATATACCTACGGTTTGGGCGGTGACAGCTATATACAGTTAGACATGGAGTGGAAGATTCANNGATGAACTGGGCATCAATTTTGAAAAAAGTTATGTCCTGTTGTTTGCCCAGGCTACCGACTGCTTTATGTTTCTAAAACAACCATCAGCTGCTGAGACCCTCACTGAAACGGAAGAACGAGTGATCGAAGTATTAAAAGAAGGGCCTCACAGTCTATACTATCTGACCCAACGCCTGGATACAGAGGCTAATTTTTTGGATCTGCAGCGTCTGGTTAACTTGGGTGTGATAGCCAGGATATCTGTCACCCCTACCGATATTCTGCATGCCAAAGGCATCTATACCCAGTGGAACAGGGAAGCAGCGCTCAAAGGTGTGGAGATCTTAGCACAGCGGATGGGTGTCAGCAGGGATGTTTTTATTGAGCTGGCCATTGAAAAGATCGTCAATGAACTCTGTTATACCTGCCTGCAGAGCCTGGTAAGCTATGAAGGGCAGGATATACGGTTAAAAGATGACCCTGCTGTCATGTATCTGATCGATAAAGCACTATCAGCTGCTGATGATTATAAATTTGACTGTTCATATAAATTGAAGATGCCCATTATCGGTATCGGTGCTCCGGTTTCAGCTTGGCTGCCTGAAGTGGCTGCAAAACTGAATACCGATTTGGTCATCCCTGATCATGCTGAAGTGGCCAATGCGGTGGGAGCAGCCACCGGGAAGATCATGGAGACCGTCAAAGTGCTGATCAAACCGGGTGAAAAAGATGGAACTTATCTGGTGCATGCCCCCTGGGAGAGAAAATACTTTGAGGACCTGCAGGAAGCTATTGATTACGCTCTGGAGGACGGGAAAAAGCATGCATCATTGGCAGCCCAAAAAGCAGGAGCGAAAGATTTTGAGCTGGTTGTTAATCATGAAGATGTTTACGTAAAGGGAACTTTAGATGATGAAGATAAGGTTTATATCGAATCAAGAATTGAAATAACTGCTGTTGGGCGTCCTGAATGGCATAGGGAAGAAAAGAAGGAAAAGTTTTTTGTAGATCTTGCTAATTGCTGATACTCCGCTGGCCAAAGCCGGAAAACCTTTTAAATTTTACAAGGAGGATTTGGACATGCTGATCGTTGGAGAATTGATAAATGCGAGCAGAAAAGCTATCGGTGAAGCCATCAAGGATCAGAATGCAGAAGAGATCAAAAAAGTGGCTGTGGATCAATGGGAAGCGGGAGCCGACTATATAGATGTTAATGCAGGTATCTTTGTTGGTAAAGAGGCCGATTATTTAACATGGCTTGTGCAGCTTGTACAGGAAGCCACTGATAATGCGCCCTGTTGTATTGACAGCCCTGACCCGAAGGCTATTGAGCAGGCTCTGTCTGTACATAAGGGAACAGCCATGATCAACTCCATCTCTTTGGAAAAAGAACGCTATGATGCTATGATGCCTCTTCTCGCTGGAACTGATCTTAAAGTGGTAGCGCTCTGTATGAGTGATGAGGGCATGCCGGAAACTGCAGATGAGCGGTTGGCTATTGCCGATAAGCTGATTAACGGTTTGGTGCAGAACAATATTCCTCTGGACAACATCTATGTTGATCCCCTGGTCCAGCCGGTATCCACCAAAGACACCTTTGGTTTGGAGTTTTTGGATGCTGTTCAAGGGATTATGACTAAATTTAAAGGGGTACACACCATCTGCGGGCTTTCCAACATCTCCTACGGCTTGCCGCTGCGCAAAAAAATAAATCAGAATTTTGCAGTATTGGCTATCAGCCGTGGTCTTGATGGCTTGATCATAAACCCCCTGGACAAGCAGATGATGGCAAACATTATCATCGCTGAGACCCTTGTGGGTCGGGACAATTACTGCTCAAATTATTTGACAGCCTACAGGGAGGGCAAAATTGAGTAACAGCTAGCAGCTTTGGGGGTACAAGCAAAGCACCACTGTTAAAAAACCATATATATCTGCCAGGAGATATATTCTCTGCAAAAAAACTGCAAACAAATTTAACAGTGCCTAATATGTTGGCATGCAAAATTGAGGTTATATTTGCAAATTTCACACTACTAAATGAGGCCCATATACATACAACCCCCCAAATGATATAACAGTATTCCTTGTAAAGATCGTAATCACCGAAATTTCCCCTATATCTCCTGGCACTATTTTTGCTCTTTATAATATGTGTTGCCGCTTTTAATCCTATCGCAGATGGGGGGGTGATTAAGCGCTGAGATAAAACCCCGGTATCATTATTGTCTTCGGTAATGTTTTTTCAGATTTCATTCTTCAGCAACTGGGTTTATTAAACATTACGAAAGGGGAAAGGGTATTGGAATCTGCACCTGAAAAAAAAGGCATTGACAAGCCAATGTTACTCGTTGTCACCGTTTTAATCATTGCGCTCGTGCTCTGGGGAGTAGTATCTCCATCAGGGCTAGACGCTGCAATGAACGCAGCGCTTTCCTGGATCACTGCAAACTTGGGATGGTTATTCTTAATAGTTGTTTTCTTGTTTGTGATTGCTGCGATTATCATCGCCTTTTCTAAATTCGGCAAAATCAGATTGGGTGGCGAAAACGAAAAACCCGAGTTTTCCTTAATGGCCTGGTTTGCTATGCTCTTTGCAGCTGCAATGGGTATCGGATTGGTATTCTGGGGAACCAGTGAACCTCTGTGCCATTATTTTGCTCCTCCTTTTGGAGAGCCAGCTTCAGATGAAGCAGTGAGTGTTGCTCTGCGCTATTCCTTCTTCCACTGGGGATTGAGCGCTTGGGTGGTTTACGCTGTTGTGGGAATGGCTTTAGCCTATTTTGCGTATAACCTGAAACGCCCCTTCCTTGTCAGTTCAGTTATTGAACCGCTGGTGGGGAATCAGCGCTGGCTGCTGCCTGTGGCTGATTTTACAGCTATTTTTGCTACATTTTTAGGGGTAGCCACATCTCTAGGGTTGGGAGTTATGCAGGTTGCTGAGGGTTTAAACTCTGTGTTCGGGTTTCCTGCATCAAACATGATCTACAGTATCCTGGTGATTGTCTTTACTGTGTGTTTTATCATCTCAGCGGTAACAGGTATCAGACGAGGCATTTACTATCTTAGTAACACAAACCTGGTGATAGCCGGATTTCTCCTGATTGCAGTTTTCGTTTTAGGCAACCCTCGGTTTATTCTCAATTCTTTAACAACAGGCCTGGGTGATATGATTCAAAACTTTATCCCCATGAGTACCTGGACCAATGCCTTGAATGACGGAGCATGGGTCAGCGGCTGGACTGTATTCTACTGGGCCTGGTGGATCGCATGGGCACCGTTTGTGGGAGGTTTTATCGCCCGTATCTCCAGGGGCAGGACCATCAAAGAATTTGTCATGGGTTCCTTGATTGTTCCCACACTGATCTGTGCCACCTGGATGTGTGTCTGGGGCGGTAATGCCCTCTACATGCAGCACACCGGCATTTTCGATTTCAAACCGATGTTAGATGCCAGTGTAGCGAGTCCCATCTTCGGGCTGTTACAGAATTTGCCTGGAACCACATTCTTGTCAATTCTTGTAATGCTGGTAATCGCTATCTTCTTCATCACATCAGCAGACTCAGCAACATTTACCGTCAGTATGTACTGTTCTTATGGTGATGAAAACCCGAGAACCTGGCTGCGCGTTCTGCTGGGTTGCTTCGAAGGTGGTTTGGCTCTGATTCTGTTGCTTACAGGAGGCCTAGCCGCCCTGCAAACAGCGTCGATTGTCGGTGCACTACCCTTCATGATCTTTATGGTTATGATGATCTTCTCTATAGTTCGCACTTTCAATAAACACATTGCAAAGGACGAACAACGTCAAAGGGCGGCGCTGATTGAAGAAGCAAGAGCAAAGGCTGCGGTTGGCGAAACACCTTCTACTTAATAATATAGCCTCCCTTAACAAAAAAGGGTTGTCCATACTGGACAACCCTTTTAAATCTTTTTGGGCCGATCAGGGGGACAGGTTGGGTGATCGGTCCGATCAGTGGGACTGTCCCGGTGATCGCGCGGAGGGACAGGTTGAGTGATCGGGCCTGTGGCAGAGGGAGAGCAGGATGTGTTAAAACTCCTCGAAGAAAAAGGAATTAAAGGGATAAAAATCGAAACATGATAATATGTGTTGCTTTTTCATCCGTATCGCAGTTAAGAGGTGCCTGGCGGATAGGGCACATGTTCTCATATGAATGTTGAGTCCTACCGGTTCATACAAGGTCAGTCTTTGACAACTTAGCAAGGAGGTGGAACATTTAAAAGTTTAGAGTGGCTTACTTATTTGACGTTCTAGGAGTCACTTATAAGCTGACAATTACACCTATGTGGTTGTCAAGGCTTAAGTCTGTTGCCTGTTGGTTTCGATTTAATTAAAACTAATAATTATTAACAAGGGAGGCAACAAAAATGTATGAACTGATTCAACTAATCAAGTTAAAAGGTGCACCCAGAGAAAGAGGATATCAGCATGGAGAAATATTGGCAGACCAAATTCATTCATTTTACAAAAAGTGGATTGAGGTTGCGCAAAGCTGTGCAAACCCTCCAGGAGAGAGCGAACTATTAGAATATGCAATGAAGCATCTTAAGTTTGCCAAGGAATACGCACCGGATCTTGTTGAAGAAGTAGAAGGAGTAGCAGAAGGGGCTAAAATAGAGTTCGAGAAAGTATTTCTTTTAAACTGTTACGATGAAGTAAGCAGTTATACACCGGATATTGTCAACCTTAGGGGTTGTACAAGTTTTGGGGCAACGGGTATGGCTACTGTTGATAAGGTTACCTATATTGGGCAAGGCTGGGATATGGATGGTTGGTACATCCCAGTTATTCTTCAAATTGCGAGAGAGGGTAATGAGCCCGAAGTTCTGATGTTAACTCATCCCGGTGTTATCGGAGGAGCAGCGGTTAACAGTGCGGGCTTAGGTCTTGTTTGGAATAGCCTAAAACCGACTGATACAAGATTTGGGGTTCCGGCACCTTTCTTGATCAGGAAGGCAATGCAACAAAAGAGCCTCTCTGAGGCGGTCGGTGTTGTGATAAATGCTTATCGGGCAAATGGTTTAAACTACATATTGGGGAGCCCTTTCGGAGTTGTAAATATAGAAGCAACTGCTGAGAAGTTTGATGTAAAATACAATAATGTTTTATCACATGCGAACTGTTATGAGTCTGCTCGTTTAAAGGATTATGATGAGTTTGTTACATTCAACCCTGATAGTATAATCAGATCAGGCCGTATGATGCAACTGCTGGAGGAAAACTTCGGACATATTGATTTAGAAACTTGCAAGAAGATAATGCGCGATCACGCTAATTATCCAGGGAGCATATGCCGGCATTATATTCCGGGTAGAAATAACACTTGGGAAACTGTAGCATCTTTGATATTTATTCCTGCTCAAGGTATTATGTTGGCATCTAACGGTTGTCCCTGCGAATCACCTTTCCATAAATACCAACTTGACACCTTGGATATTATCCCAAGCTAGCCTTTAACTTAAGTTCAACTGCCTATTCCGGTCAAAAAACCGGGATAGGCAGTTAATAATTTGAGGGGAGCTAACCTCTTTGCAGCCCTTTTCAATACTCCTCTTCTAGCTCATCCCCGATAACCACCAGCGGGCTCCAGTGTTTGTACTCTCCGTTTCCTATACATTCATCCCTTTTATTTATACAGCATTTAAAGCCTTCTTTAGTTCTGATGCCGCTGTTGCAGTTCTCGCAGTTGCGGACCTCCATATCGGGATTTTCAAATAATTTCGCAAAGAGATCGCCGAAGTCGTCCATCTTCAACCTCTCCTTTTTGAAATATATCATAAATAATTATAGTCAAAGCGGACAACCTTAACAACAGAGCAAAAAGACAGATCAGTGGGACTGTTCCCCCGCGGTCACCGGGCGATCAGGGGGACAGGTTGACTGATCGGGCCGATCACCGGGACTGTCCCCCCGCGCGACTGATCGGGCCGATCAGGGGGACTGGGTAGTTTCGCACTCTCTGATTTATCCCTGCGCTTGCGACATAAGCACCAGTTGAACTTGCCCATATACTTTCCGCAGACGACAGCTGATCGGCTCCTATGATGGTGGAAGTCAGAGGCCCAAAGGTAAGAAAGTCAGAAAAAATGGGGACACTAGAAGTCGGATATCGGTATTTATATATTGAATTCGGTGATTAACTGTTTATTACCGGTCCTGTTTCTTTTCTTTAGCTCTGGTTAGATTAAGAGTTTAACTCCTCATATTCCGGTAGAGGCTGAAAAAAGCCCAGGCCACCGTCTTTGATTTTATAGCGATTTATAGTGATAGGTTTTGTAATCGTTTATTTTACAGGAAAAAGAATTTTAAGAAGGAAAATGTTATTTTATCTAGAACATTTATCTAGAACATTATAGTATGATAAGCTTCCCACAGAAGTGGGTTCAATTATACCACGGAGGTATTTTATCCCCAGTAGGGGTTTGCTTCCGTGTTTTTTATTTTATAAGGATAAAGAGAGGAGTGAACGAAAATCGAACTTGTACCCATCGGTATTATTCACAGCCCTTACCGGTCGCCTGATGATGCTCCCAATCAGGGACGGTTTTCCGACAAGCAAGTGGAATTGGAGATCTATCCGGAATATGTCGAGGGGCTCAAAGACATAGAAAAGTCATCCCATCTGATTGTCCTCTACTGGTTGCACCTTGCCAAAAGGGATGTTCTCATGACAAAAACGCCGTTTGGTCCGGAACTGAGGGGTGTATTCGCTTGCCGGTCGCCGTCTCGTCCAAATCCGATCGCATTTTGTGTGGCCAAGTTCCTAGGCAGGAAAGGCAATCGCTTGCTGGTTCAAGGTGTGGAAGCGGTAGACGGCAGTCCGCTGCTGGATTTAAAACCCTATTCCAGTGATCTGGACTGTATCCCGGGAATTAAAATCGGATGGTTGAATAGGACAAGGTAAGAATCAAGGGGACAGACTTTGACTCACACGCGATCACCCAATCACCGGGACAGGTTGACCGATCGGGCCCGATCACCGGGACAGTCCCCCCGCGCGAGTGTCCCCCGCGCGAGGGGGCTGATCAGCGGGACAGGGTGCTGCTGGGATTGCCGCTGGGTCTGCCGCCAAGTCTACCGCTAGGTTTGCCGCCGACTCGGCCGCTAGCTAACAGCCAATTAGACAATCATGTGACACTAACCCCGTCCCCTTGTCACNNCCCCTTGTCACACTCCGGCTACCTCCTGTACAACATATCTCTCCACAGCCCGCAGCGGAAGTCTTTGCAGATTGGGGGGCGTTTTTCCCATGGGATAATACATCCCTTCTCACTTAAGTACTCACAGGCATGGGGGTGGGTTTTTTCAGGCAGGGGATCAACACCATATTCCTCACGGCGGCCACCGCCATAAATCCGGTCTTTGTCTTCATGCAGCTTTTGGGGAGACATGTTGTACGGGGGGCCGTAAACATAGCAGCATTTACCGCCGCACTCTGCACAAAGTTCCTCATCGCGGTATTCATTCATTAATAAAGACATGCTTTTCCCCCCTTCATGAGAGGTTTTTTGAGTCATAATCCGGCAAATAACCCCGTTATCACCGTGAAAAATCCTCCCTTCATGTGAGGAGTTTTAATAAAAGTTTTAGTAAAAATAAGAGAAGAAAACTCAAACAGTTTTGTGTAGTAGGGTTGCTGAGTTGCACATTTTTGGTGACTGTGCAATTCCAATAGGAGTGTTGAACTATGTAATAAGATTTGGAACTTTTACATTAAACGGTGAGATGTTGTTGAAGGATTTTGCAAAGTGGTCTATAAGTATAAAGTAATGAAATTTTGGGAATTCATTTCCCTGACTCTATTTCATTTTTATCATGATACACCATATTTTGTGCATATGCAAGGTATTTTCTTAAATACAAGTTATGATTTAAATTATGGAGGGTTTTATGCAGAAAAAAACAAGGATTAAGCTGTTAATCATTCTGGTGCTTGCTCTGATTATTTTAAGCGCTGTAGCTGGGATTTGGGCCAATTATATGTGGTTTGATTCCCTTGGGTATAGCAATGTATTCTGGACGCTGAATCTGACCCGCTTTGTGGTGGGTGCCGCTGTCTTTATCGTGTTCTTTGCCTTTTTCCAGCTTAATTTCTGGTATTTGCGGCGATCAGTGCCACCTTATCAGGTCTATGATATAAGCAACTATCCTCATGCAGCGTTTTTCGAACGCTTCCGCCGTATGGCTTTTTCAAAGGTTGGGAAGATTTTTTTCAGTGTTTTCAGCACTCTGCTGGCGCTGATGATCGCCATAAACCTCAGCTCACAATGGGAAGTTTTTCAGAAGTTTATCTATGCTCTTCCCTTCGGCAGCACAGAGCCCATACTGGGTAAAGATGTGGGTTTCTATATTTTTAAGCTGCCTTTTTATGAACTGCTTCAGTCTTCATTTACCTCTGCATTGATTATCGCTCTGTTTATCTGTGGTTTGGGATATTTTTTCTTGGCCTCCAGCGAGTTTTTGAGGGGGGGCTGGCGGGTTTTCTCCCCTGTAAAACTGCACCTGGCTGTGCTGATTGCAGGTCTACTGGTTTTGAAGGCCTGGGATTATTATCTTACCATGTACAACTTGCTGATCAGCAGTCAAGGCACCTTTTATGGAGCAGGGTTTACCGATGTGCATGCCCGTATACCTGCCCTCAAGATCCTGGCTGTAATCGCTCTGCTGACTGCTGTTGTGGTGTTGATCAGTGTTATTCGCAGCAAGGTACTGCCGGTTGCCGCAGCTATCGGTGTGCTGTTGGCTGCTTCACTGCTTCTGGGTGGGGCTTATCCTCTTATTGTGCAGAAGTTCCAGGTGGAACCCAATGAGTTCGGGCGTGAAAAGACTTATATTGAGCATAATATAGCTGCCACCCGCCAGGCATATGGCTTAGAAAATGTTAAATCTATAAATGTGGTAACAGAAGAAGCAGCAGAGGGTGAGGGCCAAGATCTCATTGAGGAAAACCGCACCACTCTCAACAATTTACGGCTCTGGGATTTCCGCCCTATCCAGCAGGTGTACAACCAGATGCAGCAACTGCGCCGTTATTACAGTTTCCATGATGTGGATGTTGATCGTTATCGTGTGGGTGATGACTACCGCCAGGTGATGATCTCTGTAAGGGAACTGGATCAGGAGAGACTTTCTGAACGGGCACGCACCTGGGTGAACCGCCGCCTCCAGTACACACATGGTTATGGAGTTGTGGCCAGCCCGGTCAATGAGGTGACAGTAGAAGGCAGGCCCGTCTACCTACTGGAAAATATACCTACAGAGTCAGCGGCCCCGGAAATTGAGGTCACCAGGCCGGAGATTTATTTTGGGGAACTGACCAATGATGTTGTTGTGGTCAATACCAAAGCCGGTGAGTTCGACTATCCATCAGGTGAGGAGAATATCTACACCAACTACCAGGGCAATGGCGGAGTTAAACTAACTCCTTTGCGGCGATTGATGTATGCTTTGCATTTCAAAGATATGCGCATTATGTTGAGTGATGAAATCACCTCTAACAGCCGCATACTCTACAACCGCACAGTGCAAGATGCTGTCAGGCTTGCTCCCTACCTCAGGTTTGACGATGATCCATATGCAGTGGTGGCAGAGGGTAAAATCTATTGGATATTAGATGCCTATACTGTGGCCAGTCATTACCCATATTCCGATATGAGGAACGGGATCAACTATGTGCGCAATTCGGTAAAAGTAATTGTGGATGCCTATGAAGGTGAATATGCCTTTTATATAAGCGACCCTCAAGACCCGGTGGTCGGGGTTTACAGCAGAATATATCCGGATCTTTACCGGCCGATCTCTGAAATGCCTGCAGCGCTGAAAGAGCATCTGCGTTATCCTGAGGATCTGTTTAAGTTGCAGGCTGAAGTTTATGCCGAATACCATGTCAAAGATGCACGGGTCTTTTATAACAGGGAGGACGAATGGACGATCCCCCATGAGAAATTTTCAGATGACAGCCAGCAGATGGAGCCTTACTATACTATCATGAAACTCCCTGGTGAGGAAAAGGAGGAATTTGTGTTGGTTCTCCCCTTTACACCTGTGAACCGCAACAATGCTGTGGCATGGCTGGCTGCCCGCTGTGATGGGGAACATTACGGTGAAATGGTTGTGGATGTTTTCCCCAAGGATATCCATGCCTACGGCCCGATGCAGGTTGAGGCCAGCATAGATCAGGATGCTGATATCTCCAGCCAACTCACCCTTTGGAACCAGCACGGCTCACAGGTGATTCGCGGCAACCTGATCACTGTACCCCTAGGGGGGAAACTCCTCTATGTGGAACCCCTTTTCCTGCAGGCAAAGGAGAGCGCCATGCCCGAACTGACCAGGGTGATCGTATTCTATGACGGACGGGTGGTCATGGAGCGGGATCTCTGGAGCGCTCTGAATAAGATGTTCGGTACTGATGAGGATGGTACCCCCACACCTGAAACCGGTGATGAACAAAGGGAACCTGAAGGAATCGGCGGACTTGCCCAAAGAGCAAATGAGCTTTATCGGCAGGCTGAACAGGCACTCAAAGCCGGTGACTGGGCTGGCTACGGTAAAGCCATCGAAGAACTGGGCCAGGTCCTGGAAGAAATGCTGAACAACGAGAGTGAGTCAGAGGGACGCGACCGATCAGGGGGACAGGTTGACTGATCGGACCGATCACCGGGAAAGTACCTTGCCCTGTGGTTTCGTTTTTCTGACTTATTCCTGTGCTTGCGACATAAGCTCCGGTTTAACTTTGCCCTAAGACTCCTCGCAGACGACAGCCGACCAGCTCCTATGACGCTATCCACTTTAGAAGTCGGATGTCGGAGGTCTGATGTCAGAATATGAACATTGATTTAGGTGTCATTACCAGCTCTTATTATTTAGAAATTTCCGATTAGGTAATCGTTCTGCCTAGTTGGGAACTACCACCTTGTACTGCAATACGAGATCGCTTCGCCTGTCGTTAGCTGCTTCTTCGTCAAGGGCAAGTAACAACTTTCGCAGGTCGCTGCGCTAGCAGGGAAAAACAGAACGATCACCGACCGATCAGGGGGACTGTCCCCCGCGCGATCAGGGGGACAGGTTGCCGCCAGTTCCAGCTATTAGATCGATCGCCGGGACAGGTCCCTCCTTTTACTTTTACTGATACTTTTTTAAAAGGTGGGAATTATAAGCGTAAAAAAGGGGTGCAGAAGTTGGATCCGGAAAAAGCGCAGCAGATCGTTGAATCACTAGGTGTAGTTGAGGTGTTGTACAACGGTGCTCCCGTATGGATCGAGAATCTGGAAGGGGAAGATGCTGAGGTACGCTATTTGGAAACAGGGGAAATTATTCAGGTGCCTGTGTCTGAGTTGGTAGAAGGAGGCTCTGTTGAACCCGAATTGTGATTCAATTTGACTGACCAAAGCCGACCGAGGGGTCAGTCTCTAAGGCTGGCTCCTTTAATGATTTAAGTTGGTTCCAGTACTGCCTAATGAAGCTAAACTCTAGCGTCCCCCAACAAAGGACCGCGTAAAAGAATTCCAGTATTGTCATAGATGAACCCAAAGCGGAGCTAGTAAAGGTTTGGTTATTTGCTCAAGCGGGCTGTTATGGGAATTTCCAGCAGTCCGCTGAATTTTTTTCTTAAAGGCAATAAAGCAAGCAAGGCACCGTTTTGGTTCTGTTTTGGTCAGGTCCGATCACCCAACCTGGCCGGTGATCGGACGGTGATCGGACAGAGAGGTCAACCTGTCCCACTGATCGGGGGCGGTCAATTTATGACCGTCTTTTTTATTGCCAGTAGCCTTAAGTTATGTTATCTTAATGTTTAGACAAATTGTTTAGGTGTGAAAAATGACAACAGACAAAGTAGTAGATAAAAAATCTATCATTCCCATTTACTATCAGCTCTTTAAGCATTTCGAAAAACAGATCCGTGAAGGCAAACTAAAGCCAGGAGATACTCTACCCACAGAGATGGAGATAGCTGAACGGTTCGGCATCAGCCGTATGACTGTTAGAAGGGCGATCTCTGAACTGGTAGCTGCAGGTATGGTCTACACACAAAAGGGAAAAGGCACTTTTGTGGCTCGGCCGCGTCTGGACAAGGTTGTGTTCAACCTCAACAATTTTTATGATGAGATTAGGCAGAAGGGTATGATACCCCATGCCGAGTTGCTGGAGGCCAGAATAATCAAGGCTGACGACAAACTGGCCAAAAGATTGGGTATAGCTGTTAACACCAGGTGCCTTTATTTCAGGATTGTGATTACAGCTAATGGAGAACCGCTTGCTTATGAGACCAAGTATACGGTTTATACAAAACAAACTCCTATTTTGGAATCTCAGCTGAAAGATCCTCTTTTATCGAGGTTAGCTGCAGCCCACAGTGATAGTATACCATCTAGTTCAAAAAAAGTATTAAGGGCTTCGAAAGCCACTGAAGAAGAAGCAAAAGTGCTGGGTATTTCCCCTGGCATGCCGGTTTTTTTTATGGTCCAAACCATTTATGATGCAGACAGTAAAATTATCGCATGGGGAAAATCCATTTTCCGCGGTGATCGCTACAAACTGATTAGCTATGAAGGCTGGAATATCGATGATATCAAAGAATAGCCGATGGGGGGACAGTTATGAGTAATGATTTAATCGATGCTATAGCTAACCTGGAAGAGGATAAAGCAATAGCCATCGTGAGGAAGAAGATCGAAGACGGCGAGACCGCTTTTGATATCGTAGAGCAATGCAGAAAAGGGGTAGAGATCGTAGGGAAAAGATACAGTGAGGGGAAGTATTATCTCTCAGATCTCATTATGTCTGAGGCCATATTAAAAGAGGTTATGACTATCATTGAACCCCATTTCCCTAAAAACGGCACAGAATCTTACAACGGTATTAAAGTGATCATGGGAACTATTGAAGGTGATATTCATGACCTGGGAAAAAATATTGTTACCTACCTCCTTCGTTCATCTGGATATTGTGTATATGACTTAGGTGTTGATGTGCCCCCAGAAAAGTTTATTGAGACCATCAAACAAACCGGCGCAAAAATAGTGGGTGTTTGTGTGCTGCTCAATTTCTGTATCGGATATGTCAAAGAGTTGGTTGACTTGCTTGAAGAGACCGGCCTCAGAGAAAAGGTTACCATTGTTGTGGGAGGTTATCCTGTGGATGAGCAGGTCAAGGAATATACAGGGGTTGACTATGTTACCAATGATGCGGTCAGGGGATTGGAAATTTTCGATCAGATAACCGCATTGTGTGGTAATGGCCATGATTAGTGGTACCCTCCTTCGGCGGTTCTACCGTATCACTGCATTATAAATCAATAAAGCAAGCCGCACCGATGTAATAATTTTTTTCAAATAATAGTTGTAGTGTTTTTTTATTTATGGTAGACTAATATTAGTTAAGATGTCTATACATTAGACTGTATAGATAATAAATAATAACAAAGAAAGGTGGTCACCACAATATGGAGAAGTTAGTTAATCTAGTTGCTGATCTAAAAGAAAAGGAAATTAATAAAGAAGTCGATCAACTATTAATGGATGGGCATGATCCCAGAGACATATTGGATGCCTGCAGGAAAGCAGTCTCCATAGTTGGAGATCGTTTTCAAAATGGGGAATACTTTGTACCTGATTTGGTTTTGTCAGGTGTAATTCTAAATGATGTATTCAATAAAGTGAAACCAAAAATAAAAAGCAGTAATGAAAATCAGACACTGGGTAAGGTTGTAATTGGAACAGTGGAAGGGGACGTTCATGATATCGGAAAAAATATTGTGAACCTATTGCTCGATGTAAATGGTTTTCAAGTGATTGATCTTGGTGTTGATGTGCCTCCGGAAGAGTTTGTCAGAGCAGTGAAAGAGGAAAAACCATTAGTTTTGGGTTTAAGCGGACTCCTGACTCTGGCGGCACAGGCTATGAAAGATACGGTCGATGCTATTAAAGAAGCTGGATTGCGGGATCAGGTAAAGATCATTATCGGTGGGGCTGTGGCTGACCAGAACTTAAAAGAATTTGTTGGGGCTGATGAGTTCGGAAAAGATGCCCAGGATGCAGTGACCTTTGCCAAAAAATTTCTTTAATGATATTTATTGAGTGTCATGCTTGTATATAGTGAGTAAGCGTAATTCATTCTAAAATTAAGGAGGAATATTGGATGAGAAAACAACCTGAAGAGTTATATGCTGAGAGGGTAAAACGTTTTAAAGATACTATCGAGCTTAAAGAAACTGATAGAGTAGTGGTTGCTCCCCTTTTTCAGTTTTTTCCTGTGTTCCATGCCGGTTATACAGTAAAAGATGTAATGTATGATTTTAGTAAAGCGTATAATGCCGCAAAAGAGACCATCCTTGAGTTTGACCCAGATATGTGTATTGGTCCCCTAGCATATCCGGGAAAAGCTTTGGAACTGTTAAAGTATAAATTGTTGAAATGGCCGGGCCATGGTGTTAAGGATGATAAATCATATCAGTTTGTTGAAGATGAATACATGCGCAGTGATGATTATGACCACTTTTTAGATGACCCCAGCGACTTTATGTTTCGTAAATATTTACCAAGGGTTTGTGGGGCGCTGGAACCCCTAACAATGACAACATCTGCACATGATGCAACCTGGCTTGGTTTGTTTAGCTATGTTGCTATGTTTGGACAACCAGGGGTAATCAATGCACTTGAAGCACTAACTAAAGCTGGGCAGGAGTTCTTAGCCTGGTACGGCAGTTTGGGCAAATTTAACATGGAGATGAAGGAATTAGGCTATCCCAATATGGTCGGTGGTTTTGCATTTGCTCCTTTTGATGTTATCGGGGATACTATGCGGGGTACTACCGGAATAATGTTGGATATGTATCGCCAACCTGATAAGCTTCTTAAGGCAATCGAAAAAGTCACTCCATGGACCATTGAAACAGCCATCAACAGTGCTAAAGCAGCAGGCAACCCCGTTGTTATGTTTGCGCTCCATAAAGGTGCTGATGGTTTCTTGTCCCCAGAGCAGTATGAAACTTTCTATTGGCCTAGCCTGAAGAAAGTTATGTTAGCTTTAATTGATGAAGGTCTAGTTCCGTTTATATATAGTGAAGGTGAATATACAACCCGCTTGGAATTATTAGCAGATGTACCAAAAGGAAAAGTGATTTATCATTTTGAGCGGGTTGATATCTACAAAGCCAAAGAAATACTGGGCGGCATCGCTTGCCTGACAGGAAATGTGCCCAACAACCTTTTATATACCGGTACTCCGGAAGATGTCAAGGACTATTGTCGAGAATTGATTGATGTATGGGGTAAAGGTGGAGGCTTTATCCTTGATGCAGCAGCTGTTATAGATGAAGCCAAGGCGGAAAACATCAAAGCGATGATCGATTTCACCAAAGAGTACGGGGTTTATAAGTAAATGAATTGTGAAATATCCAGGCACATCTGCCAGAACATCTAAACTAAATCCAGCAGTATTCATCTCCGCCTGGATCTATGATATGATGCGTGGGAGAGGTAAAAATTCTCTCACGCATCTTTGTTCGCCCAGCATGTGTGACAGGGGTGTGACAGGGGGACGGGGGTCGCGTCACGCAAGGGAAGAGAAATGATGGGCGCGTCGTTGTAATTAGTAGTTGGTTATTGATCACGGGGTGTCAGGTGATTGTCTAAATGGCTGCGAGCTAGCGGCCGAGTCGGCGGTAGGTTTAGAGGTAGACCTAGCGGCAACCTAGCGGCAACCTGTCCCCCTGATCGGTTGTCCCCCTGATCGGTCTTTATATTTTTATCGAGGTGATGACCCATGCCAAATTCCAGAGAAAGAGTAAAAGCTGTTATCAGTAACCAAATTCCTGATAGAATTCCTAGAGGTGAATTGTGCATCGGTGATGATCTGATCAAAGTTTATCTGAATTGTACTGAAGTGGGTTTTGAAGAACGGGCTGCATTTGTGGAAAGATTGGGGCAGGATCTTGTTTGTTTGCCTCCGGACTATCCGGTCGGGAAAGAGGTTGCCAAGGCGGCAGATGTTGTGCTGCCAGATGTTGAAAGATGGGCTGTGGAGCGGCCGTTTTTCACTTTTGCTCTGCTCGATGGTGTTTGCGGCTGGGGTGTGCGCACTTTGGGCTATACTGAGTTTCTCACCCTTCCCCGCAGTTCACCGCTCTCCTTTCAGGAGTTGTGCAGTAGGGTGGCAGAGCTGAACAGAGAACTGATCAAAAGACTGATGGACCAGGGGGTCGACGGCATTCTCCTAGCTGATGATATCGCCTATCAGCGTGGTGTTCTATTCGATCCTGAACTGATGAGAGAGTATTTGTTCCCCTCCCTGGGCAGACAGGTGGAAGCTGCCGGGGGAAATGTACCTGTCTTTTTCCATTCGGATGGTAATTATGCTGAGGTGATCCCAGACTTGATCCAGCGTGGATTCCAAGGGCTGCAGTGCTTTGAGCGCAGCGCAGGGATGGATGTGGACAAGCTGAAGGAAAAATACTCCGGAAAACTGTGCTTTTGGGGGACCCTGGAGGTTGAGGATTTGCAAAAAGCACACGATCCTGTTTTTTTAAATGAACTGGCCTCCCAAATTCAAAAAACTGCAGAGGGCGGCGGATTTATCCTGGGAACAACCTGTGGCCTGTTCAAAGGGATCGATCTGGACGGTTTGGCTGCAATTTATGAACGGTTATAAAGGTTATAAGGGATGTTTCGTGTGCCACATAAATAGTGGTTAGTAGTTGGTGATTGGTGGTTGGAAAAGACGGTGTGACAAGGCGTGACAAGGGGAC
>LFTQ01000079.1 GCA_001513545.1 Clostridia bacterium DTU068
TCTATATTGGAAAGGGTTGTTATCACCCTTTGATTTCCTTCCCTACCTGCGTTTTTAACAATCCCTATAGGTGTGTCAGGTTTTTTATGTTTTAATAGAATATCAACAGCTTTTTTTAGATTCAGGGAACGCCCCCGGCTCCTGGGATTATATAATGCTACAATAAAGTCTCCCGCTCCGGCGCATTCCAGCCTTTGCTCTATTACATTCCACGGTGTCAACAGGTCACTCAAGCTTATAGAACAGAAATCATGCATTATCGGAGCTCCCAGTTCCGCAGCAGCGGCAAAACAGCTGGTTACCCCTGGTATGATCTCAACATCTATATCTTCTGCAAGCTCTAGTATAGGGCCGGCCATTCCATATAAACCTGCATCTCCGGTGCTGATGATAGAAGTGACAAACCCCTCTTTTACCTTTTCAATAGCCAGCCAGCATCTCTCGATTTCCTTGCGCATGCCTGTGGTTATCACTTCTTTGCCCTCAAGCATGTCCTTTATCAAA
>LFTQ01000036.1:0-483 GCA_001513545.1 Clostridia bacterium DTU068
AAGGAGGTATGGTGATGGCAAAAGACAGCGGGACGGAAAAGAATAAGCATACTCGAACAGAAGCGGAGCCGTTTATTCTGGTAAAACCTGATGGCAGAATTATTTCGTGTAATGAGGCTTTTGCAGAACTGTTAGGATATGACCAAGATGAGCTAAAAGAGTTACGGTGGGATATTGATTTGACACCTCCAGAATGGGTGAATGACGAAAAACAGGTAATGAATAATATTGCTGTCACGGATCATCCTAATATGTTTGTCAAAGAATACATCCGCAAGGATGGGACCCGGATCGCAGTAGAACAGTTGATAAATGCTATCAAGGACCGCAGAGGTGAAGTACAGTATTATTATGTATTTGTCAGAGAGATTAAAGGCAAAAATGAAAAAATGGATATTCAGCGCAAGATCGAGCGCGGCTATTTTTCACTGATGGGCCACTGGCCGGTATTTGCTTATAGGTGTGTCAATGACAAGGATTGGA
>LFTQ01000036.1:612-9524 GCA_001513545.1 Clostridia bacterium DTU068
ACAGATATATCGGAGCGCAAGCAGGCAGAGGAAGAGTTGAAAACCATTCTCGTCAACTGCCATAATACTTTGAAAGAGCAGTATCGTTTGAGCAATAAGGTTATCTATGATCTGCAAGCTCTCGCTGATCAAGAACCTAATTCGGAAAAGATCAGGCAGTGCATCAAAACAATGCTCTGCATTCAATCCAGGACCTGTCGCCTTATTGACAGTGTTTATATAGATTTCGATGGGTTAAACAAACTGGCACAGGAGATCGAGTTCATCTTTGATGGCAAGAGCTATTTTTATCCTAAAATTACGTCTATTTTTTCAGACCGTCGATGAGAATATCGATTACTTTATTTAGTGTTTCAGGTGATATACCGCTCTCCTTGGCTTTTTGTGTGAGTTTTAGATAGGGCATGCTGTCAGCTGAGATGATCATGTCCATAATCTCCGGCGGCATGTCAGGCAGCACTTCAGTAGGCAGTGATGCATCATCAATTTTGAAGTAATTGGCATCAACGCGAAGTGCTTTAGCCAGTTTATCCAGGACTTTATTGGATACTTCTTTGCGCTTACCGGTTTCGATAAGCAGGATGTAAGACCGGGAAACCCCTGATAGTTTTGACAACTCTTCAGCTGTCAGGTCGCGAATTTTACGCATGTTTCTCAGTTTTGTACCTAGTTTTGTCGTCATGAAACTACACTCCAGTTCTTATTAGTATAGAAACATCAACTATTTATTTTTCAGACTCTAAAGTTATATAAAGAGGCTCTTAGATACCAGAGTCTAATAAATCATAATCAATAGCACTAAAAGTAATAATAATACTATTATACTATTTATGCAACCACCGATAGAAATAGTTTCTGTGAGAAACATTAATCAAAATATGGAAAACATGATGGAAATAGCGTCAAAAGGCCGGGAGACACCAAGAGAAAGAGAAAAACTCCCCGCCAAATATACTGCCGAAATATAATTTTTTGTTGGTTTGCATCATCATTATTACTCGGTGTACTATTTTTGCAAAAAATATGTTGAAAATGTTTCTATAAGAAGCTATAATAAATACAGAAATTTTTTTCGGTATCAATATTACTATATGTAATAATATTACTCTTCAATCTCAATATTATTACTGTTAGTATATAAATCTATATATTCAGTTATTTACCTACTCTTATTCTTGGAAGCAGCATTTCTTTCCTGAAAACAGCAGCTATTCTTCACTCTTTTTGTTACTAAGACAGATTAGGCATCTTACCAGATAAAACACCACACATCATGCATTTATTATGTCACTAAAACCGCATTTATCTGAGGTTCAGCTCATTAGAACAACCTTGAGATATGAAGAAGATGAATCTAGCAAAGCAATCCTCCTGTAGAATTGTTCTCAAACTAAGGCCTGGCTTTACCACTATCAGTATCAGTTTGTCACATTTCCAGTTATGAAAGGGGTGATCGCTAAAGTAGGTTAAGTGTCGGTGGCAGGTGTTGTGTGTTTAGTCTGTGTGTCCATTATGTTTATTTAAAGGAGTGGAGGCTAACTTGGATTATAGTAAGATGCAGCAATTGAAGGATTTGGATTCAGACAGTACATTTGAGCTGCTGGTCCAGTGCAAGGATCTGTCCAGAACAGCTGCTGAATTGACGGAAACCCTTGACCAGGTGTTTTTGCACAAACAGCTCAAAGAAGTTATTGAGTGTTACTATGATCTCGGTAGGGTAAAAGAGGTTTATGAAATTTTCGGTGGATATGTCAACAGGAGTTTTGGAGTTATCACTGAAAAGGACGGGGTAGAGAATACAGTTTTTGTAAGAAAGTATAAAAAAGAGATACAAGAAAAAGAAATTCAGTTGGAACACAGCATGATTACCTGGGCTATAGAAAATGGTTTTCATATAGCTGCTGGATTGTATGCTGCAAAGGATGGAAAAACTTATGTGAAAATTACTGAGGGAACAGGTGAAAACGCTCAAGATTGGTTTTTTGCTGTGTATGAGTATCTGGATGGTGAAGATAAGTACACCTGGGTTGATAATGAATTAACTGATAAGGAATATGCTAGTTGTGGTGAAGTTATAGCTGAGCTGCACAACTCAGTCAGAGATTTTGACCCAGGTGAACTGGAAAGGGTTGAACCCAAGATTCTTGAACTGTTGAGGATACTCCCTAATGACTTTAAAGAGTGGGCTGCACTGGATGTAAAGAATAGTTTCCATGATTATTATGTTAAAAACCTACCTAGGATCCTAGAAGTTACTGATTCAATTGTCATCCCAGAAGAAGATCAGGCAAAACTCCTTTTGAATCCCATCCATTGTGATTATCATCCAGGGAATTTGAAGTTTGAGGATGAAACAGCTGTAGGTATTTTCGATTTTGACTGGTCAAAAATTGATATTAGGGTATTTGAGATCGGTTTGTCTCTGGTTTACTTCTGTTCTTCTTGGTTAGCGGAATCGGATGGGGTCCTGCATCTTGACCGGTGTAAGATATTCCTGGAGGCTTACCAACGGAAGTTGAAAGAACTGGGAGGTCTCCCTCCGCTGAA
This sequence comes from Clostridia bacterium DTU068, assembly GCA_001513545.1. Taxonomy (GTDB): domain Bacteria; phylum Bacillota; class DSM-12270; order Thermacetogeniales; family Thermacetogeniaceae; genus DTU068. The sequence continues at coordinate 3,160 of LFTQ01000036.1, forward strand.
CGAAACAGAACTGCGCTACATGCCTGAAATGCTCAATGCCGGTAATATCTATCTTATCTTCTGGTGTTTGCGGTCCTACTATGATGATTTGAGCCTTAACGTTTATGAGTACCTGGCTTATCTGTCGCACCAGGTGAAATGCATGAACTGGGTGGAAGAGCATCGGGAAGAGATCATGGAGATGGTCAGAAGTATCTAAGACTGTTACATCAAAACAGTTAAAGGAGGATTTAAATGGCGGTCAATAATGGTGTAAGGGCGAAACAGATGCTAGAGGCACGTGAGTTATCCCACGCCAAAAGAGGAATTGGCTGGGGACTGCTATCCGGTGCAACCTGGGGTCTTGACGGTGTTATTTTAGGTATAGGCACAGCTATGGCTCCTTTTACCGGGGGTGCATCTATTTATGCAGCACCTCTAGCTGGTGCTTGTCTGCATGATGGTTTTGCCGGATTATGGTTGTTCTTCTACAACCTTTTCACAGGCAAATGGCGTGAGTATATCCGCACTTTAGCTACTAAACCGGGTCTGATCGTATGCCTGGCTGCACTTTTCGGGGGACCAATTGGGATGGCAGGCTATGTGCTGGGGATTAACATGGCAGGAGCATCATATGCACTCCCCATCACCGCCATGTATCCGGCAATCGGAGCAATCATGGCAGTTTTTATTCTAAAAGAGAGGATCAGCTGGCGAACATGGTTGGGTATAGTTCTTTGTATTACAGGTGCAATCATCGTAGGATATGCCCCACCTGAGGGAAGCTCCCCTTATTTCCATTTAGGGATCGGGCTTTCATTGTTAGCGTGCTTGGGTTGGGGTATGGAGGGTGTGCTCTCCACATATGGAATGGATATGGTTGATCCTGATATCGCTATCGGTATTAGGGAAGCAGCTTCTTTTGTGGTCTACTTTGTAGCTATATTGCCTCTTGCAGCGGGCCTTCCAATTTTCTTTGCTGCTTTTGGAACAAAGTCACTTTGGATTGTGGCTTTGGCAGGATTCTTTGGAGGACTTTCTTACCTGGCCTGGTACCGGGCACTGAATATGACTGGTGTTGGCCGTGCCATGACCTTTAATATCTCTTATGCTCTGTGGGGTGTGTTCTGGGCCTGGTTGATCACAAAAACCCCGGTCACACCGGCACTGCTCGGTGGAGCTGTGTTGATCTTCTGTGGTACTGTTCTGGCGACAACCAATCCGAGAGAGCTCTTGAACCTGAGGAAAAGGTAAGAGAAAAAGGAGGATATGCTCATGAAACTGCCGATGAGGTTCCGGATTATACACCTTGTTTCACAGCGTGACAATATTAGTGATAGAGAAGTCATGGAAGCGCTCCAAGATGAATACGGTGATGAAGGCCAGTACAAGATGTCAATTATTGAGACTCACCTGATGTCTCTCCGGGCAGTAGGGATTATTGAAAATACAGGAGTTAGCCTGGACGAGAATGATAATCTGGTACAGCAATTTTCGATCACTGACTATGGCAGGGATTTGTTGGACAAGTATCTTCCCAGCCAGTGGAAATAGTGAAATGATTAGGTGACTGATTCTATTTATCCCGGCGGCGTTGGCAGTAGTAGAAAGTAGATATTGTTCCTCCGTAATAAACAAACTTGAAGCCATGTCGCCGGGATAAAGACTAATTGAGAAAGGATGAAGACAATGCATCAGTTTGCAAGCTACTTTTCTCAAAAGGAAATAGAGCGTGTGCATGAGGCCTCCCTAGAGGTATTGGAAAATACGGGGATGTATGTTCGCAATGAGAGAGCCCGGGAGATTTTTGCCAAGGGCGGCTGTCAGGTAGATAACCAGACCACACTTGTTAAATTTCCGCGCAAAGTTATTGAAGAGTGCAGGAAATCTTTTGTACCGAAATATAAATTCACTGCCCAGGACCCTGATTTTGATATTACTCTGCCAGATGACAGACCTATCATTGTCACAGGCAGTTCAGCGCCGAATATAATTGACCCCAAAACAGGAGAAGAGAGAAGAGCTACATCTACAGATATTGCCAATATCGCTCATTTGATCAACGAACTGCCTGGGTTCGATGTTTTCTCTATTTCGACACTGGCAGATGATGCACCAGAGGGCCAGTTCAGCCTTTCCAGGTTTTATCCGTCTCTGAAGAACTGTAAAAAACCGGTACGCAGCAACACCCCCAACATCCGGGATCTGGAAATGGTATTGGAGTTGGGAGAACTGATCGCCGGCAGCAAGGAAGCGTATATGGAGCGTCCTTTCATCAATCACCACTACTGTCCGGTGGTTTCTCCTCTGACCTTTGATGTGGAATCCACAGAGGCAATAATTTACCTGACTGAAAAAGGCCTGCCTGTTTATGGCACTATTGTGCCTAATGCCGGTATGACCTCACCGATGACTATGATGGGTACACTGGTGGTGGGCAATGCGGAGTTCCTGGCTCTCAGCACATTGATCCAGTTGATTCGTCCTGGCGCACCGATGATCTATGCGGTTCTATCCACTGTTGCAGATATGCGTACAGGTGCTTATGTACCCGGAGCCATAGAAACAGGGATACTCCAGATGGCCCATACAGAAATGGCACGGTTCTATAATATTCCTTCAGGCGGCTATATTGGACTCACCAATTCCCACTGCAATGATGCCCAGTCAGGATATGAAACCGGTATGAACACTATGCTTGCTCTCATGGGGGGAGCGGATCTCTTTAATATGGGCGGTCTGCTAGGCAGTTTGATGGCCTTTGATTTTGGCAAGGCTTACACTGATAATGAGATCGCCATGATGCTTAAGCGTGCGTGCAGGGGCATGGAGTTCAGCGAAGAAAACCTCTGCCTGGACTTGATTCATGAGATTGGCCCTGGGGGCAGTTATATGGACAAACTGCACACTGTCAAACATATGCGCAAGACAATGTATCTCTCCAAGCTGGCATACCGCCTGTTAAGAGACCAGTGGATTAGAGATGGGGCTACTGACACTCAGACAAGGGCACTGGAAAAGGCTATCGAGATTCTCAAACAGGAGAATCCGGCACGCTTTCCTGAAGAACTGGATGCTAAGATTCGCAGCCATTTCCCAGGATTGGTCCCAGGAGATGCCATTTTTTAATATATCAAAAGGATATGGTGGTCATGGGGGTGTCTCCGGGACCACCTTCCCCTTTTTTTGTGTAATTAATAAAGACCGAGAAAGGAAGAGATTAAATTGAGTATCAAGGATATATATGCAGCTGTACTGGAATTTGACAGTGATCAGGTAGTGAAGTTGGTGAAAGATGAGATCAGCCGGGGAACAGAAATCTCTGTTATATTAAACGATGGCTTAATCGGAGCTATGGATGAGGTGGGTAGACTGTTCAGTGCGGGGGATCTCTTTGTTCCAGAGATGCTGCTTGCCGCTCAGGCTATGAAAGCAGGGTTAGAAGAGCTGAAGCCCCATATGAAGCAGGGGGATAGCCGTACTAAGGGAACTGTTGTTATCGGTACAGTAAAAGGTGACCTCCATGATATCGGCAAAAATTTGGTGGCGATGATGATGGAGGGAGCTGGGTTTGAGGTCATTGATCTCGGTGTGGATGTGGAAACAGAGAGATTCATTCAAACAGCTCAGGAGCACAATGCAGACATGATTTGCATGTCAGCACTGCTTACCACCACTATGCCGGAAATGGGGGTCACCGTTGAGACATTAAAGGAAAAGGGGCTCAATTTTAAAACTATGGTTGGTGGCGCCCCGGTGACCAAGGAATTTGCCGATCAGATCGGAGCCGACGGTTACAGCCCGGATGCTCCGAGTGCTGTTGAGATGGCGCGCTTGCTGATATCTGCTTGATAGCTTATTATATTGATATGTTATAAAAGATGCTGCAAAGGAGGAACAAGATGCTAATCGTAGGAGAATTGATCAATGCCAGCCGCAAACCGATTGCGGAGGCTATCAGAAATCAGGATGCAGAAGCGATTAAAAAGATTGCCAAGGACCAGTATGAGGCAGGGGCAGATTACATCGATGTCAATGCCGGTATTTTTGTCGGACAGGAAGGGGACTATATGGAATGGCTGATCAAGAATGTCCAGGAAGCTGTAGACGCCCCCTGCTGTATCGACAGTCCTGACCCGAAGGTTATTGAAAGAGGTCTTGCGGTACACAAAGGCACACCGATGATCAACTCCATCTCTTTAGAGAAGGAGCGCTATGATGCCCTGCTGCCGATTGTATCTGGAACTGATCTCAAGGTTGTAGCTCTCTGTATGAGTGATGAAGGGATGCCGGAAACAACTGAAGACCGGGTCAAGATCGCTGATCAGCTGATCAATGGTCTTGTTCAAAATAATGTTAAGCTGGAAAACATCTATGTGGACCCATTGGTACAGCCTATTTCCACCAAGAGCACTTTTGGTTTGGAATTCTTGAATGCAGTTGAAGAGATCATGACAAGGTTTAAGGGAGTACACACCATCTGTGGGCTGTCCAATATCTCTTATGGTCTGCCGGTGCGCAAACTCCTGAATAAGACCTGTGCAGTAATGGCAGTAGCCAAGGGGTTGGACGGGCTGATCGTCAACCCGCTGGATAAAGAGATGATGGCAGGGTTAATAGCCGCTGAAACCCTAATTGGCCGCGATGATTATTGTGTCAATTATCTGAAAGCATATCGAGAAAAGAAATTTGAATAATAGAGAGAGAAGAGAATAAACCCAACTTACTCCCCTAATAGATGCCTCTTTCTCATAATGAGGGAGGTATCTTTTTATCTAGGAGTTATTAAGAGGTGTTAAACAATGGGTCTTGTAATGTTTGACTATGACGGTGTAATAGTGGACTCCTTTGAACAGGTATGCTCAGATTTTCTAAAAGCATGCAGTGCTTATGGCTTTGCAATTGATGAAGAAGGCTTCAATTGTCTCCATGATGATAACTGTTATAGGGCGATGAAGGAACAGTATGGTCTATCTGAGAAAGTAATTGATGCTATTTTGCAGGAATATGAGGAGATAACAAAAAAGAAACAGGATCTTCGAGTTTTTGAAGGTATGCATGAAGCGATTAAAAAAATCGCTGAAAAACATAAGGTTGTTGTGATCACCTCAAATATTTCTGCTAATGTTCGCGAAGTATTATATAATAACGGGATCACTGAATTTGAGGATATAGTCGGTGCGGAAAAGGAGAAGAGCAAAATCAAGAAAATCCGCAGGGCAATGGAATCCTATCCGTCAGATATCTCATATTACATCGGGGATACAGCAGGTGATATGATCGAGGGCCGGGAGGCAGGAGCGAAAACCATTGCTGTCACATGGGGCTGGCATAGTGCGGATAGGCTGAAAAAAGCTGATCCTGACTATGTGGTTAACTCTCCGGAAGAATTGGTTGCTTTAGTCTGCGGTGCTTCTGTTTCTATGGAGTAGCTCAGTTCAGGTATTAATCGAAAGGGGGTAAGTGGCATGAAACTGGAAGCAGATCTACACACACATACTATTGCGAGTGGACACGCTTATAGCACTTTTAAAGAGATGGTGGAGGCAGCAGATCAAAAAGGGTTGAAAATGATCGCCATTACTGATCATGGTCCCAACATGCCCGGAGCGCCTGATAGTGAATTCTTTTTTAACACACTTATTTGGTCCCGGATGATTAATGGTGTGCATGTGCTACGGGGGATTGAGGCGAACATAATTGATACAAAAGGGCAACTTGACCTTCCAGACGAAATTCTAGATCAGCTGGACATTGTATTAGCAGGCTTCCATACGGGCACCGGTTATCGAGGTTCAACAGTTGAGGATAATACAAAAGCGATGATAGCTGCACTGGAAAACCCCCGGGTGCATATTATCACACATCCGGGTAATCCCCGCTTTCCAATTGATTTTGAAAAAGTTGTCCTGGCTGCCAGGGATTGTGGAAAAGCTCTGGAGATCAATAACAGCTCCTTTTTTATTCGGCCAAAAAGCATTGAATTCTGCGTGAGAATTGCTGAACTTGCCAAAGAGCACGGGGTGATGGTGGCAGTAAACAGTGATGCCCATATTTACTATCAAGTGGGAGACTTTTCATTGGCCATGGGTATTATAGACAGGGCAGGTATTGAAAAAAGCCAAATTATTAACTCCTCTACAGAACATGTAAGGAATTTTCTTACTCAGCATGGAAAAAATATCGATTAGCCGGTTATTTGGAGTGCTGCGATATTCCCTCTGATTTAGAGATGGGCGGAATTTATGCATAAGAAACTACTATAAAAAATACACTTGCTGATATCTGCTAAATGTTTTAGTATATGGTATAAAATATGTCAAAAAAAGATGCTGCAAAGGAGGAACAAGATGCTAATCGTAGGAGAATTGATCAATGCCAGCCGC
>LFTQ01000036.1:9677-17224 GCA_001513545.1 Clostridia bacterium DTU068
GTATCTGGAACTGATCTCAAGGTTGTAGCTCTCTGTATGAGTGATGAAGGGATGCCGGAAACCACTGAGGACCGGGTCAAGATAGCTGATCAGCTGATCAATGGTCTTGTTCAAAATAATGTAAAGCTGGAAAACATCTATGTGGATCCATTGGTACAGCCGATTTCAACGAAGAGCACCTTTGGTTTGGAATTCCTGAACGCAGTAGAAGAGATCATGACCAGGTTTAAGGGTGTACACACCATCTGTGGGCTGTCCAATATCTCCTATGGTCTGCCGGTGCGCAAACTCCTGAACAAAACCTGTGCAGTGATGGCAGTGGCCAAGGGCTTGGACGGGCTGATCGTCAACCCGCTGGATAAAGAGATGATGGCAGGGTTGATAGCTGCTGAGACCCTGATTGGTCGTGATGATTATTGTGTCAATTATCTGAAAGCATACCGAGAAAAGAAATTTGAATAATAGAGAGAGAAGAGAATAAACCCAACTTACTCCCCAAATAGATGCCTCTTTCTCATAATGAGGGAGGTATCTTTTTATCTGGGAGTTATTAGGAGGTGTTAAACAATGGGTCTTGTAATGTTTGACTATGANNAAGGAAGAATATGACCGCCTCCTTGATGATAACTGCTATAAGGTGATGAAGGAGTATTATGGTCTTGATGAGGGGACAATTGATGCTATTTTGAAGGAATGGGAGAAAATGTCCGTAAATTATGTAAATTTGCCTATTTTTAAGGGGATAAAGGATGCGATTAAAAAAATCGCTGAACAACATAGGGTTATTGTGATCACCTCAAATTTATCTGCATTAGTAAGCACAGTATTAAGAAATAACGGGATCACTGAATTTGAGGATATAGTCGGCGCGGAAAAGGAGAAGAGCAAAGTCAAGAAAATCCGCAGAGCAATGAAATCGTATCCTTCTGATATTTCATATTACATCGGGGATACTGCAGGTGATATGATCGAAGCCCGGGAGGCAGGAGCCAAAACCATTGCTGTCAGCTGGGGTTACCAGAGTGCGGAAAGACTAAAAAAAGCCGATCCTGATTATCTGGTTAACAGTCCGGAAGAGTTGACCGCATTGCTCTGCAGTGTTTCTGCTCCTACGGAGTAGGTTTATTTATAAATAATATCGAACTTTAATTCTACATCAGAAGAAAATTGATCTACACTGCTCTATAATGAGCAGTTTTTTGTTTTCTGCTGCTTGATCTTATTAACAAAAGGAATAACACCAACCATGTCGAAATTACTTAATTAATGTCTGATTTGTTTCTTCAATAACAGTAATTCACAGCTACGGTTTATTAATTGCCTTTGCTCTGTATAAAGGAAAGGAGGATTCTGTAGCCGATGGAAAAATGCAAAATAACATTTTACCCTATTAATAAAGATATGGAAGTACCTGTGGGGACTCCTCTGAAAAAAGCAATGGATGATGCCGGACTGGACTTCGATTTTCCCTGTGGAGGCAGGGGAAGGTGTGGTAAATGCCGGGTACGAATAAGGGAAGGTGTTGTACCTCCTTCAGAAAGCGACCGGGTTCACTTTGATGAAGAAGAGCTCAAGGATGGCTATAGATTGGCCTGTACCCTGACGGTTCAAGAAGACCTGGTTTTGGAACTGCCGCAGGAAGGGGTAACAGGGCATAAAATTTTGATTGATGCTGCTGAAAGGAGTATGGAGATAAAACCCCATTTGCAAAAAGTTCACCTGGAGGTTAAAAAGCCGTCTATAGAGGATCAAAAGGCTGACTGGGACCGCCTCCGAGATGAGCTTACTGCAGTTAAAGGGGATAGGGATTACAGTATTACACTTCCGGCCCTGCAGGCACTGCCGAAGGTGCTGCGGGAAAAGAAGTTCTCTATAACCGCGGTTTTTGCTGATCATGAGGTAACAGGGCTGGAGGCTGGTGATACCACTGATAGGATGCTGGGGATTGCCTTTGATATTGGCACAACCACAGTTGTCGGTTATCTTATGGATCTTCTGACCGGAAAAGAACTGGGGGCTGTTTCCACCATGAATCCCCAGACCAAATATGGGGCCGATGTTATATCCAGGATTACCTATAGTAGTCAGGAAGCGGGTGGTTTGGAGAGACTGCACAAGGCCATTATTGAAGCTGTCAACAGGTTGATCGGAGAGGCAGTGGAAAAAGTGGGATCCAGGAGAGAGGATGTGTATGCACTTACCTTTGTCGGCAACTCCTGTATGCACCACTTGCTGCTTGGACTGGAACCCCGCTATATTGCCCTGGCTCCTTATGTTCCGGTTACTGGATCTACACAGGAGATGAATGCAGCGGAACTGGGGATCAAAATCAATCCGGCAGGTAAGGTTTATGTGCTGCCGAATATTGCAGGGTTTGTCGGCGCTGATACTATAGGGGTTATTTTAGCTACAGAATTGGACCAGAGCAGTGAAATCAGGCTGGCCATTGATATCGGGACCAATGGAGAAATGGTGCTGGGCAACAAAGACCGTATGCTGGCCTGTTCTACCGCAGCGGGTCCCGCATTTGAAGGAGCACAGATCAGCTGCGGGATGCGTGGTACAGCCGGCGCCATAGATACTGTGCGGTTGGATGATGATCTGACTTATACCACTATCGGTGATGAGAAACCGATAGGTATCTGTGGATCCGGTTTGATCGATGTTATCTCAATGATGCTTGAGGCAGGTATTATAGATTTCCGTGGAAGGATTCCTTCCCCTGAACAGCTCAAAGGGAACAAGTTTGCGGATCGCATTGTGGAACATGATGGGATGAGGGCCTTTTTGCTGGCATCTGCAGCGGAAACCGGTCATGGGAAACCGCTTTTTATCACCCAGCAGGATGTTCGGGAACTGCAGTTGGCCAAGGGGGCTATAGCTACGGGTGTACAGATCCTTTTGGATGTATACGGGATTGGGTATGATGATGTTTTTGAAGTAATTCTCGCCGGAGCCTTTGGGAACTACCTGGATAAACACAGTGCTTGTGCTATTGGTTTAATCCCATCTTCATTGGAGGACCGGGTCCGTCCGGTGGGTAATGCTGCAGGAACAGGAGCAAAGGTGGCTCTTCTCTCAGCTGCTGAGTACAGACGGTCTGCCCGTATTGCCAGTTTTGTTGAGTATGAGGAACTTGCTGCCTATCCTAAGTTTACAGAGATATTTGCTAATTCCCTCAGCTTTCCAAAGAAAGATTAGCAGTTATTCTGTTGTTAACAAATATCCCTCCCGAAAGAACAACGGGAGGGATATTTTATTAGCTATTTCTGTTTATTGATATTCAGCTTTTTTAAACGATACTGCAAATGCTGCCTTGATATTCCGAGGTTTTTTGCTGTTTTGGTGATATTATAATCGTTGTGGATCATTTCTTGGGTAATAATATCTCGTTCTATGTTTAATAAGGTTTGCTGTAAATTATTAACTTTATAGTCTTTGTAAAAATGGTGTTTGTGGGTAAATTTTTCTCGCAGGTGGGGTGGCAGGTGCTGAATGCTCAGTTTTGTGTCAGTACTGTCTGCCATATTTATAGCATGTTCAATAACATGTTCTAACTCCCTAACATTACCCGGCCAGTTATACTTGCTGAATATTTCCAAGACATCATCAGATATGGTTTTTATATTTTTCCCCATAATTTTGCTATTTCTTTCGATAAAGAATCTCGCCAGTGTCGGTATGTCATTTAAACGATTTCTCAGGGGCGGTATTATCAGAGTGGCTACAGCAAGGCGGTAATATAAATCGTTGCGCAGCTGGTTTTTTGCTATAGATTCTATGGGGTCCACATTAGTAGCACTGATAATACGAGGATTAACGCGGATTTCTTTATTCCCACCCACTCTGCGTACTGTTTTATTTTGCAGGACCCGCAGCAGTTTTGTTTGTAATAACATGCTCATGGAGTTGATTTCATCCAGAAACAAGGTTCCCTCAGCAGCCTCTTCAAAAAGACCGCGCTTGTCTTCTGCTCCGGTAAAAGCACCTTTACAGGTGCCGAAAAGAATACCTTCTAGCAGTGATTCCGGAATTGCAGCGCAGTTTACTGCTACAAAAGGCCCATTTGCTCTTGAGCTGTAATTATGAATGCTTTGCGCAAATAATTCTTTACCTGTTCCTGTTTCACCTTGAATAATAACCGGGGAAAGACTACGTGCAAATTTTTTTGCTATTGTTACGGTTTGTTTGATACTATCACTTTCCCCTATGATATCGTCAAAACTGAAAATAGTCCCGTTGGCATGTTTCCGCCTTTGTTGTTCACCGGAGTAAAGATTTTTTTGTAGTTCAATAAGCTTTTCTGTCAATTCTCCTACTTTTGTGATATCTCGATTGACTGATACAGCAGCGATTATTTTGCCATTTTCAAATATGGGATAGGTGTTGGTAATGATGTCAGCCCGTTTTCCTTGTGATGTTATATAGGTTGTGTGGAGGTTTTTCACTGTAATTCCTGATCTTAATACCCTGAGTTGGACACTAGTCTCATCATCTAATTCATATGCTTCGGAGATATGCTTGCCGAGGATGTAGTCACTTTTTGACTGTTCAATATTCTCACAGCCTTTTGTATATATAATAGTGCGTCCGCTTCTGTCGATCACGTGAATGCCTTCCTCAATAACATCCAGTGCCTTAAGCAGTAGGTTTCTCTGTTGGGTGATCTCCTTAAGCTGTTTTTCTAAATCAGAGGTTTTCTTCATTACTTTCAACACCACCTGGTCTTTGGACTTATTTATTATTTCGATTTCTAGTGGTATTCTCCTCTTTATATGCAAAAGATCTTGCGCGCAAAATAAATTGCGCAGTTTTAGTCTTCAATAATAGGCCGGTAACGGCTTGTGGGAGTTATTTTTTATTGGCAAGCTTTTTGCTTGTAATCAATATCGAAGGCAGCGACCTAAACATATTAGATCATTTTATTAGGAGGTATAACAATGGCTGATATGTCGTATTTGAAGGAGAAGCCGATTGCTGTGCTGGGCGCTGGTGCAGTAGGTAAAGCTATGGCTGCAGATTGTGCTTTAGCTGGTCAGAAGGTACGGATCTGTGATTTGGAGCCTTTTGCGGAAAAGACCCTATTTGGTGTCAAAGAGCAGGGTATCAAATTCTATGGTGATCAGCTTAATCTCTATGGTTTTCACCGCTCCGGCCAGGCAACCTTTGATCGGGTTACAACTGATGTAGCTGAGGCTGTAGAGGGTGCAGGGATAGTTATTGTTACAACACCGGCTGTTGGTCACCGTCCATTTTTTGAAAAGTTAATTCCGGCTTTAGAGGATGGGATGGTAATTCACATATTCCCGGACAATTATGGGAGTTTGGTATTACGAAAGATGATGCGGGAAGCCGGATGCAATAAAAAGGTTATTATCGGTGGTTGGTCAAGCTCTACATATGGCAGTAGAGTTGACATTAAAGGCGGAGTGATTTTACCCAGTGTGCGGGTTTATTACCGTGCTATCACCCTTAGAGGGGCTTCTTTACCCACAGCAGATCAGGATGAATTTTTAGAAAGCGCAAAGTACATGGGATGCATGGACGCAGTCACAAAGGGTGATGGACCGGTTGGCGGCGATACAGTAATGGATATCGGATTCAGCAATGTCAACCCGGTTCTGCATTGTCCAGGTACCATCCTGGGTGTAGGCGTGATGGAGAACTTCGGTGTGATTTTTGGTGAAGACAAATATAAATACTCTATCTATTCTCATGCTTATTGCCCCTCCATATCAGAAGTGCAGTATGCCTTTTATCAAGAAGAGTGCGCCCTTGCTAAAGCTATGGGTGTCGGTATTCAGCACTATGAAAAGGAGCACTTTTTCTCAAGGGAGAATATTCTCGGACAAGAGTACATGGGCACCGATTATGTAATTCCTTTCGATCAGCAGGATCCTATCCAGTTCGGAACAGGTCCCTTCTCAATTGATCATAGATATATCACCGAAGATATTCCTGTTGGCTGCCATGTTTATCATGAACTGGGGAAAAAATACGGTGTTAAAACTCCAGTAATCGATGCCATGATCAATATTGCCTCAGCCATGTTAAACCGGGATTTTTATGCTGAAGGCTATACCTTGGATTACCTGGGGATTGGACATATGACAAAAGAAGAAATGCACAAATATCTCCGGGAAGGAATCTATAAGGATAAAGATTAAGAAGCTCTTGGTTCCATTGCCTTTATCCCCATCCAGATCGAGATGGGGATAAAGGCTAATCTGAAATCGGGTGAGATAAGATGACTTACGGAATAATGCGCTACGGTGACATGTCCAAAATTCTTTATTTGACTATGGATGATGTTAAATCAGCCGGGTTAACAGATGAGGATTTTATCAACTGTGTTTCTGACGGCCTTTGGCAGCAGAACCTCGGCAAAGTGGATATGGTCCCCAAGATGAGCATTTTGCTGGACTCTGATGCTTGTCTCAATGCTGCTGCAGGTTGGGTTGAAAAACTAGGTGCGGTTGGGTTCAACTGGTCTTCCTATTATCCCAATAATCGCGCTAAAGGGTTGAACCAGTATTCCGGAATGATTGTTTTAAGTGATATTAAAAATGGCTTGCCTTATGTTATTATGGATAGCTTTTATATTATTTCCAAGCGAACTGCTGCAGTCACTGCGGTCAGTGCAAAATATTTGGCGCGAAAGAACTCGCAAACTTTGGGGATCATCGGTGTCGGAGTTCAAGGACGAGAAAATTTGAGGATGCTTCAGCTTGTCCTTCCTGATTTAAAGCTGGTAAAAATATATGATATCGATCCTGATGCGGTAAATACCTATATCAGGACTATGTCTGATGAATTCAGGGGAAAGATTGTGCCTTGCCGGTCAATCGAAGAGACAGTGGAGAATGTAGATGTACTTATTACTGCTACAGCCATAATCGATAACCCCACCGTTCAGATCAAAGATGAATGGCTGCCGCAAAAAGGTATATTCATAGCACCGCTGGATTTATTGAGTCTAATCGATCGAAAAACAGTTTTAAGGATGGATAAGATTTCGACTGATGATATTACTCAAATAAAATCACTTGACATGGATTTTAATGATGGGGGACCTAAGGTATTTGCACAACTTGATGAACTGTGTGTGGGTAAAAAGGTAGGGAGAGAGAGCGAAGAGGAAAATATTATGGCGATTAACTTTGGTATTGCCCTCCATGATATATATATCGCTAAGAAAATTTATGAGGTATCAAAAGAAATGGATATTGGAACATGGCTGCCTCCTTTAACCTGGTAGCAAAATATTTTGCGCAAAGGAAATTGCTTAAAGGAGCAAATATATAGGATAGGCATACAAACTGCGAATAGTAGATGTAGGGTTCGTTGTCTTCAAATAAATACAGGTTTTTTTGCTATTAATATGCGCTGGATTAAACTTATATTTAGGAAGGGGAGAATGCAGCAATGGATTTGAAAGCTCTCTATGAGTGTGTGCTCACAGGAGAAAGGGATGAAATTGAAGGCCTAGTTCAAAAGGCATTAAGTGAGGGGTACAAACCTGCAGATATTATTAACAATGCCCTCAT
>LFTQ01000028.1 GCA_001513545.1 Clostridia bacterium DTU068
ATATAAAACATTATAGAATATATGAAATAATAATGTTGAAAAAACATAATAATACTCTTATATTATACACAATGGGGGAATATAGCACGGGTTTTTGACACTTGAATAAATAATGAAATCCCTAGAAGCCTTGAAAACAAGGCTTTTTTTATTGGAAATGTGTCAAATTTATGGGTTCCTGTATTGCGTAATATTGGGTAATATGCTATAATATATGGGATGGGAGTGATTGCATGTGAGGTTATCTGTTTCAAAATCAAAAAATTCTACATCTCTTTACGTTATAAAATCTACTTATAAAAATGGTGTACGATCATCAAAGGTTGTTGAAAAACTTGGCACAGTAAATGAATTGAGTAAAAAACTGAACGGGCAGGACCCTATTGAATGGGCGAAAAAATATGTTGAAGAGCTTAATAAAAAAGAAAAGGAAGAAAAACGAGAGGTCATCGTCAAGTATTCCCCTTCTAAGGTCATTGCAAAGGATGATCAGCGTTCTTTTAACGGTGGATATCTTTTTCTTCAACAGATGTACTATAAACTGAGACTCAATAAGCTTTGCACGGAAATATCCAGGAAATATAAATTCGCATTTAATCTGAATTCAATACTTTCAAGATTGCTTTATGCAAGAATTATCTATCCCTCTTCAAAACTTGCAACCTACCAACTTTCCACGAGGTTTATTGAACAACCTGATTTTGAACTCCAGCATATATACAGGGCGCTTGAGATCTTAGCGAAAGAGGCCGATTTCATACAGTCATTTTTATACAAAAACAGTCTTAAAATTTCCAAAAGGAATACGGCCGTGCTTTATTACGACTGCACCAATTACTTTTTTGAAATCGAACAGGAAGAAGGACTGAAACAGTACGGCCCTTCAAAAGACCACAAGCCAAACCCCATTGTGCAGATGGGGCTATTCATGGACGGCGATGGCATCCCTCTTGCTTTTAGCATCAACAAAGGAAACACCAATGAACAGTTGACATTAAAGCCCTTGGAACAAAAGATTCTATCCGATTTTGAACTTTCCAGGTTTATTGTATGTACTGATGCGGGACTGGCGTCCCAAGATAACAGGAAATTCAATAACAAAGGGGAACGGGCGTTTATCACAACACAGTCCATCAAAAAGCTGAAAGCGCATCTGAGGAAATGGGCTCTTGACCCAAAAGGCTGGTCACTTACTGATGACGGCAGGACCTATGACATTACTGAGCTTGATGAAGAGAAAGACAATGACAAGGTTTTCTATAAGGAGCGCTGGATTAAGGAGAACGGGCTGGAGCAGAAACTCGTTGTAACCTACTCTATTAAATACCGTGATTATCAGAGAAATATCCGAAACTCCCAGATAGAACGAGCACAAAAGGTAATTGATTCAAATCCCGGAAAGTTGAAAAAATGTAATCCCAATGATTACAAAAGATTCATTAAAAAAAGCCATTGCACTGGTGATGGAGAAGTTGCCGAACATGAAATGTATCGTATCGATACCGAACTCATTTCAAAGGAAGCAGCTTTTGACGGTTTCTATGCTGTGTGTACAAATCTTGAAGATGATGCTTCATCAATCATCAGGGTAAACAGAAGACGGTGGGAAATTGAAGAGTGTTTCCGGATTTTGAAAAACGAATTCAGAGCCAGACCAGTATACCTAAGCCGAGATGACAGGATAGAGGCTCATTTTATGACCTGCTTCATTGCTCTAGTCATCTACAGACTCCTTGAAAAGAAACTGAACGATAAATATACATGCCACGAAATCATTAATGGATTGAGGAATATGAATTTCTTGGAGATAAAAGGTGATGGCTACATACCAACTTATACTAGAACTGATTTCACAGACGATCTACATGAAGCGTTTGGCTTCCGCACTGACTATCAGATTGTCAATACAAGGCAGATGAAAAAAATTTTTAAAATCACAAAATCATAAATATATTACTCACTTTTTATCAGTTGACGAAAGCTTGAGAACCCCTATTTTCAAGGGAATCCTAAGCTTTTTATTCTTTCCAAACTGTTAAAGATGGG
>LFTQ01000145.1:0-5503 GCA_001513545.1 Clostridia bacterium DTU068
TAAGGCGGGCAGTTTGGTACCCCGTCAACTTGGGGGCATTTACCTGGAGTAATTGGCATATTGTTACCTCCTTTTCTTTATTTTCTTGTCGAACTTAAGGGGATATCCCCGTTTGTCTTCTCAATATATAATATGGGAATATAGGAAAAAAAGTTACATTGACTTAATTATTATTTTTGAAACCTTTTCATATTTTAATTATTTTATGTGTTCGAAAAGAAAATGGTTTGCGTAGCACCTTGACAATTGCAGCTGTTTATGACAATATGTAAGAAAATTTAATATAGTTGCACGACAGCAGGGGAATGGCATAAAGGACGCGAAATCATTGGGATGCGAACCAGTACATTAGTGCTGGTTTTTTTATTTCGTTGTCCAGAATGAATGAACGGAGGGGATGCTCATTGCTGTTGTTGATCGACAATTACGATTCTTTTACCTACAACCTTGTCCAGTATCTGGGGGAAATGGGGGAGGATGTAAGGGTTTTCCGCAATGATGCCCTTAACTGCAGCCAGATCGCCGCTCTCCGACCGGAAGTTTTGCTTCTTTCGCCGGGGCCTTGTACCCCCGATGAAGCAGGAATCTGCCTGGAGGCCGTAAGGTTCTTTCAAGGGAGGATTCCTATTCTGGGAGTCTGCCTGGGGCACCAGGTTATCGGACAGGCATTTGGGGGGGAGGTTGTCCGGGCGGAGCGCTTGATGCACGGAAAAACCTCTCTGGTTTATCATGATGGCCGCACAATCTACAAAAACATGCCTAACCCTTTTGTGGCGACAAGATACCATTCACTGATCCTCAAAAGGGAGACCCTTCCCCCTTGCCTGGAGATTTCCGCAGAGACCGAAAAGGGCGAGATTATGGGTGTCAGGCACCGTGAGTTCCAGATTGAAGGAGTGCAGTATCATCCTGAATCCATTTTGACGGAAGGGGGTAAAACTTTGCTGCACAACTTTCTTAACATTGTTCGGGGAAAGACCCCTGCTGGAAAAAGTAAGTTTACAAGAACGCCTGGAAAGAAGGGGATCGTAGTCAGCAGGGGGGTGGCCAATCTTGATTATTAAAGAGTTCGACTTAAAGGATACTCTCTCAATTTTTGAGTCTTTTCGCAGCCGGCCTTTTCCTTTTCTTTTAGACAGTGGCATGGATCCCTCCCGACTGGGGCGGTACTCGATCATGGGTAGTGATCCCTTTCTGGTGATTCGGACAAAGGGAAGGGACATCGCACTTTTTGACGGCGACAGTTGGGTCAGGAAAGAAGATGATCCCTTTTCTGTTCTCCGGCAGCTGCTGGGTAGATATCAACTGTCTGGTAACCATAACCTGCCTGTTGTGGCAGGAGCATTTGGTTATTTCTCCTATGACCTAGGCCGGCTGTTGGAAAAACTTCCCGTTCACTCTGCTGATGACCTTAAAGTGCCGGATCTCTATCTAGGATTTTACGACAGATTGGTGATTATTGACCACCTGGAGGGGCGGGCGTTTTTTACATCTACCGGTCTGCCTGAGGAGGGAGTGGAGAGGCTGAAGAGAGAGAAACGGCGCTTGCGGGAACTGGAAGAGATCATCGCAAATACCAGAGCACAAGTCGATCCGGTAAAACATGCCGGTTTTGGAGGAACACCAAAGATTTTTGGGCATTTCAGTCATGATTCTTACTGCCGGGCGGTACAGAAGGTAAAGGACTATATTGCGGCAGGGGATATTTTTCAGGCCAATCTGACCCAGCGCTTTTCTTGTCCCCTTGAGATAGACCCCTGGCATCTTTACCTGCGTCTTCGTTCGGAGAATCCCGCTCCTTTTGCCGCTTACCTGCAATATCCGGAATTGGATGTGGTCAGTGCTTCCCCGGAGCGCTTTTTGCGCGTACGAGGTCCTTTTGTAGAGACCAGGCCGATTAAGGGAACCCGGCCCCGGGGAAGGAATCCGGAAGAGGATATAAGGCTGCGTGATGAGTTATTGCACAGCGAGAAGGATAGGGCGGAGCTGACGATGATCATCGACTTGGAGCGAAATGACCTGGGGAAGGTTTGCAGCTATGGGAGTGTGCATGTCCCGGAGCTGATCTGTCTAGAGAAATATGCCACTGTATTTCACCTTGTTTCAACTGTCAGGGGGGTCCTGGCACCGGGCCGAGACCTGGTTGATCTTTTGTGTGCTACCTTTCCTGGAGGGTCCATCACCGGAGCTCCAAAGATCCGGGCGATGGAGATCATTGAAGAGCTGGAGCCGGTGCGACGGGGGATATATACAGGCTCCATCGGATATCTGGGATTTGACGGAAACGCCGATTTGAATATAGTCATCAGAACATTTATTGTTAAAGATGGAATGGCTTACTTCAACGTAGGAGGGGGAATTGTGGCTGATTCAGACCCGGAAGCGGAGTATTGGGAAACCATAACCAAGGCGAGGGCTTTGTTGAGAGCGCTGGGGCATCACCGGGAGGAGGTAGCAGTATGTCTGGAATAGCCTGGGTGAACGGGGAGATCGGCGATCTAGCCAATCGGTGGTTCGGAGTGTTGGAAAGGGGGTTTATCTACGGTGATGGAGTGTTTGAAACATTGCGGTTGAGAGATGGGTTCCCACAGGATTGGGATGATCACCTGCGCCGGCTTTGTCAAGGGTGTTTAGCCTTAAAAATACCCTACTCCCGAGATGATGTTGAGGCAGGAGTAGCAGAAGTCGCGGCACGGATCGGGAATGGTGTTCTGAGGGTTACAGTAACCAGAGGTGAGTCCCCTAGGGGACTTCTGCCTTACCCCGACAGCAGGCCGACTGTTGTGGTGGTCGGACAGGGCGAAGATCCCTATCCCGGTGATCTCTATGAGCGTGGTATCCATGCCTGCTTGATCAGTTTTCCCCGCAACCCTCATTCACCCTTGGTCAGGATCAAATCCCTCAACTGTTTGGAGAATATCTTGGGACGGATGGAGGCAGCAGCAGCCGGTGCGCAGGAAGGGCTCTTCTGTAATATTTGGGGAGAGGTAGCTGAGGGCACGACCAGCAATGTCTTTTTTGTTATCAAAGAGAGGATAGTTACGCCCTCACCGGATAGCGGTCTACTGTCCGGAATCATGCGTGCCAGAGTAATCTTTCTGGCCAAAGAGTTGGGAATTCCGGTAACCGAGGGGAGGGTTCTCCCCGGTGAATTCTTGAGGGTTCAGGAGGCCTTTTTAACCAATTCTTTAATGGGGATTATGCCTCTTGTATCAGTGGATGGGAGGAAGGTGGGCAAGGGGATCCCTGGCCCGGTTACTGATCTTTTACACCGGAGGCTAGAGTTTCCATAATATATTTTGTACCCGCAGGGAAGCAATAACTTCACATGCCCCGCACTCTTGGGCACCATACTGCCGATTTTTATAGGAAGCGTCAGGTTGAACCCTTGATATAGCCGGATCCGTCCAAAAAGAGTAGGCTTTAAGCGTAGTTTTTATGTATAATATAGGAAAAGAGGGAGATTTCAGCAGAGGAGGAACTCCAATGCGCAGGATGGGTCTGAAGTGGCTACAGCCGGGAATGGTCCTGGAAAGGCCGGTCTATGGAAAGGGTGGGCGGATTCTCTTAGATAAAGGAATTACATTGAAAGAAAGCTACATCAGGAGACTGGCGGATTTTGGGGTATCTCATGTATATGTTTATGATGAGCGTCTTGCCGAAATAATTATCGATGATGTGGTCAATGAGGAGACAAGGCTTGAGGCAGCAGAAATCGTAAAGGAAGCAGTGGATAATATCAGATTCGGTAAAGAACTGAAAGCAGAGGTTATAAAACAGGCTGTTACTGAGATTATCGATGAAATATTGGACAACAGGGATGCTCTTTTTCACCTATCTGAGCTTCGGATCGCCGGAGAAAATCTGTTTCACCACTCAGTTACAGTTACAATCTATTCAATCCTAACCGGGTTGACCATCAATTACCATAAGGAAGACTTGCTGAAATTGGGGACTGGGGCTCTCCTTCATGATATTGGGAAGAGCAGGATCCCGGAATGGATTGGACCAGGGTATGAAGCAATGAAAAACCATACTGTTTATGGTTTCGAAATCCTGCGGCGTGATAGGGATTTCAGTTTATTGGAAGCACATGTTGCTTACCAGCATCATGAATTGTTTGATGGGAGCGGCTATCCACGTCAGCTTAAAGGCCGGAATATCCATGAGTTTGCCCGCATAACAGCGATCGCCAACACCTATGATGCTTTAGTCACCGGGCTTTATGAAAAAAAGTTACTTCCTTATCAGGCTATTGAATATATAACTGCCCAGGCGGGTGGTGCCTTTGACCCGGAACTGGCGAGGGTTTTTTCTACAAATATTGTTGTTTACCCTTTAGGAAGTTTGGTAAGGCTGAACACAGGGGATAAGGGTTTTGTGGTCAAGATCCCCAAGAACTACCCTACACGGCCTGTTGTGCGGATTATTAAAGACTCTATGCAGCGGAAATACCGGAAGAACTTTCCGGAGATAGACCTGATGAAGGAGTTGACTGTTTTTATTGAAGATGTTATCGAGGAATAAGAACTTTAAATAAAAAATCTGGGAATTAGCATAAAGAAAAACCCCTTTCGAATAAATTCATATCATGTATGGAGATGCTAATTGGTAGCAGAAAGGGGTGACTAGTGTGAGCTCCCAGATTATTGTTGGAACTGCCTCTTTTAGGGATGAGATAAGGGGAAAACTGGAAGCAGAATTAAAATTTCTAGAAGATAAGGAGACAGTTATTAATTTTCAGGAGAGAGAAGAGCCACCATGGACCTTTTTTTGGATTCGGTTATCCCGCAAAAAACAGCAGGGGGAGCGTAAATTCGCCAGCAGATTTGCTGTAGCCAAAGCTATCTCGGACCTGTTCATCAATCATTTGGAGGCAGATTATGTAAAGAATTATATTGAGGATGTATACAATTACTGTTCCCCTCAGGACCGCTTTGAAATCGTAAGTGTTACTCTCGAAACTCTGGAAAAATTAAAAATTATCCGCAGAAACAGGATTTTGCAGAGTGTTTTTGATTATCTAGCTGAACATCATATCATTAATATCGAGGGTTTTGCCCGTTTCCGACTCCATGGTTATTGGGCGCAGCTGCGGCGCATTGTCAAACGAACTGGAGAAGAATTCTTGGCAGCTAAGGATTATTTGGAATTTGTGCGTTTGCTGCGCTGTTTTATTGAAATGCAGGAATCGAAAATCGATGAGGTGCACATCTTTATTTCTCCGGATGGTACCTTTTTTATTTGTGATAAAAAGGGGCATGTGATCAGGAGAGAGCATATTCGCACCCCATCATTATCTGTTATTGATGGGGAATTCAACTATAAGGATTACCTGTTAAGCATGCTGATTACACTGGTGCCGGAAACCATTATTTTTCATGTTTCGGACCGCATTTGGGAATGCGATCCCCTGCGCACCATTCAACAGGTATTTGAGGATAGGGTAGTTCGCTGTTCCGGTTGTGAGAGATGCCAGCATTTGTACAGCAGTAAAAAGTAA
>LFTQ01000145.1:5516-7852 GCA_001513545.1 Clostridia bacterium DTU068
TTTTATTTGCGTATAATTCAGCCAAAAGCAAATGTTGAAACGACAGCAGGACGAGTACCTTGATACCTACCTCAGAGAGGAGGTGCCGTGGCTGGAAGCACTTCCGGAAAAGGGTCAGGGGAAAACCAACCTGTATTGAGTATCGTTCGGGTGCACACCGTTATCTGTGCCAACGAGGTGAGCGATTTTTTCGCTAATCGGGGTGGAACCGCGGGAGGATCCCGTCCCCTTTCTAGTGGGACGGGATTTTTTAGTTTAATGGAAATGGGGGAAGTAAAGGTGGAAGATCAAAAAGTATCAGAGATGATGCCTATTATCCTAAAAGATGGAAGTGTTTATGAGGTGTCTTCCGGTACCACCTGGGCGGATGTGGCGGCAGGACTCAGCAGGAGGCTGGGCAAGGAAGCTGTTGCCGCCAAGGTGGATGATCAATTGGTGGATCTCCTTGCACCAGTAAGGCCGGAAGCAAGGGTAGAATTCCTGACTTTTGCTGATGAAGAGGGGCAGACTGTTTACAGGCACACTTCTGCCCATATACTGGCACAGGCGGTTAAACGCCTTTTCCCTGAGGCGAAATTGGCTATCGGCCCTGCTATAGCTGATGGTTTTTATTATGATTTTGATGTGGATCACCCATTTTCACCAGAGGATCTGGCTGCAATTGAAGAGGAAATGAAAAAGATCATTAAAGCTGATTACCCGCTGAGCAGACAGGAAGTTTCCCGGGAGGAAGCCATCGCTCTCTTTCAGGAAAAGGGTGAAGATTATAAGGTGGAGTTGATCAGAGATCTTCCTGAGGATGCTCAGGTAAGCGTCTACCAGCAGGGGGAATTTGTTGACCTCTGTTTGGGGCCTCACCTGCCTGCCACAGGCAGGGTGGGGGTTGTGAAACTGCTCAGTGTTGCCGGTGCCTACTGGAAGGGCAGCGAGCAGAATAAGATGTTGCAGCGGATTTATGGCACGTCCTTCCCCAAGAAGAAGAACCTGGATGAGTATCTGGCTCTGTTGGAGGAGGCGAAGCGCCGCGATCACAGAAAATTAGGCAAGGAACTCGATCTCTTCGGGATTGCTGAAGAGGGCCCCGGTTTCCCCTTTTTCTACCCAAAGGGAATGATCATCAGGACAGAACTGGAGAATTACTGGCGTGCTGAGCATCGCAAAAACGGTTATCTGGAGATCAAAAGCCCGGTGGTTTTGAGCCGGGAACTGTGGGAGCGTTCAGGGCACTGGGATCACTACAAAGAAAACATGTATTTTTTGAAGATCGATGATCAGGATTACGCGGTCAAACCTATGAACTGCCCGGGTGCGATGATCTATTATAATACACGCACTCACTCTTACCGGGAGTTTCCTCTGCGGATAGCTGAGCTGGGATTGGTGCACCGCCATGAGCGCTCAGGTGTTCTGCATGGTTTGATGCGTGTCCGCTGCTTCACCCAGGATGATGCCCACATCTTTATGCTGCCTGAACAGATAACAGATGAGATCATGGGTGTAATGGACCTGATCGACAGTTTCTATAATACTTTTGGGTTTTCCTACAGGGTGGAGCTGTCCACTAAGCCGGAAAAGGCTATGGGCTCAGATGAGATCTGGGAAACCGCTACCAACGCGCTGATCGAAGCGCTGGAGATCAAAGGGATCCCCTATCAGGTAAATGAGGGTGATGGGGCTTTTTATGGGCCAAAGATCGATTTCCATTTAAAGGATTCTTTAGGCCGCAGCTGGCAGTGCGGTACCATCCAGCTGGATTTTGTCAACCCTGAAAACTTTGATCTCACCTATATCAGTGATGATGGAACGAAAAAGCGTCCGGTGATGATCCACCGGGTGGTCTTCGGCAGTATTGAGAGATTTTTGGGTATTTTAACCGAACACTATGGCGGGGCCTTTCCTCTTTGGCTGGCACCAGTGCAGGTAAAGGTGATCACTGTGGCCTCCCGACATGTGGATTATGCGGCATCTGTAGCACACCAGCTGGAGTTGGAGGGTATTCGTGTTGAAGTAGATGAGCGAAATGAACGGGTCGGGTATAAGATCAGGGAAGGTGAACTGGAAAAGGTGCCTTATCTCCTGGTGCTGGGTGATCAGGAGGTTGAGTCAGAGATGATCAGGGTAAGAAAGCGCGGTGCCGGGGATCAGGGGACTGCCAGCTTGCCTGAGTTTGTGGCTAATTTGAAAGAAGAGATAGAGCAGAAGAGATAATTTAAGAGTTCTTGTTTCTCTGTATTATTATCAGACAGCAGATAAGAATTGGTATAGCAATAAGGGGAATTAACTGGTATTCGCTGAGAGTAAATGAGCTTGCAGATTCGTCTTGCTGTTCTGTAGGT
>LFTQ01000032.1 GCA_001513545.1 Clostridia bacterium DTU068
AGCAGTAAAGGGAAACCGAAGGTTCTCTATGAGCAAAGGGAAACTGACTGGCTCCCCTTTGTACACTACCCGGGCCTCAGGAAAAACAGAGAACGGATCGTTTTTGGCTGCACCCTGAAACCACCTGAGGGAAGGCACTGGGGCCTGAAGCAGGAGTTGATCGATCAGTGGAAAGCAAAAGGGTGGGTGCGCTTCCGCTGCAAAAAATGCGGCTATGAGCACTATGAAGGCAGGTGGACAAACTGCCCTGCCTGCGGTTCTCTGGAGTTTATTCCTGAACTGAAAAACCCGCCCAAAAAGGTTGATTCCAACTGGACCAATATCAGCAGCTATTCCCAAGACCCCCTCTTCCCCACCCGTAATGCGGAAGATCTGCTGAAAAGGGTTATTGAGGCAGCATCAGATGAAGGTGACCTGGTCATGGACTTCTTTTTGGGCTCTGGGACCACCACAGCGGTTGCCCACAAAATGAGAAGGAAATGGATCGGTGTGGAGATGGGTGAACACTTCTATACATATGTGCTCCCCAGGATGAAGAGGGTGCTGGCTGGGGAACGGTCCGGGATATCCAGAAAAGTGAGCTGGCAGGGAGGCGGTTTCTTTAAATACTGTGAATTGGAGCAGTTTGAAGATGTGCTGAACAAGGCTGAATATGGAGGTAGGAACAAGCCCTTTCATTATGGCTTCCTGGCAGACCGGGGAAAAGGAGACACAATGGAAAAGGAATGGGATTTTTCGCTGCCCTATGAAAAGGTGGACCTTCCCGCTACCATCTCCTGCCTGAAGGGGAAATGGATCGGGAAAATTTCAGCTAACAAGGTATTATTCGAAAACGGAGATGTTTTAGATACAGAAAACCTTGACCCGCATTTGCTTAAACCGCTGCTCAGGTGGTAAAAATCACA
>LFTQ01000204.1 GCA_001513545.1 Clostridia bacterium DTU068
TTAGGTGATAATTTATTTGTGATGCTGAACCTTCATGGTTCAGATGTTATGCTGGTAATGCCAAT
Source organism: Clostridia bacterium DTU068 (assembly GCA_001513545.1). GTDB lineage: Bacteria > Bacillota > DSM-12270 > Thermacetogeniales > Thermacetogeniaceae > DTU068. The sequence goes on from LFTQ01000204.1 coordinate 66, forward strand.
AACAGATGTTAATTGTATTGTTATTAAATTCTAGATAAGATTTCAATTTCCTGCTTTATTTATAAATATTTGCAGTTGATTTTTTCTGAACACTTTAGATCACCCAGCATGTCCGCTAGCTGTGATGAATAATCACAAGGGCCGGGCTTGTTTTGAGAATATTGCCGCTTGTTATACTGAGATGGATAACGCCGCAGAAACTGCTGCGGCGCTAATCTTTACTTTAAGGAGTCCAACACCTTGTTTAATTCTGTTTGAGGTACATCCCCGCAAATCCTCACCCAATAGTGCTGGCCGTTCTTTTCCACATAGCGGGTAGCCAGCTGGTAGAGCATAATATCCTGCGAACCTGCTGCAGCAGGGGTATCTTGTGCATTCATTTCTGCACCTGTGTTATCCGGTATGATTTCCAGACACAATCTGCCGCCTGTTTGTGGATTTTCAAAACTTAAGATAGATATAGCTGGAGATCCACCCTTTCCTTCATATCCACTGCTTGATGCACTGCACATAACAAACCCCGGAGGCAGATACTGGGGAGTAAAAACAGCGGTGGCTGGGGTAATGGGTGTTATTTGTCCTGAGGATACACCTGTATCTAAATCAGATCTGTTATTAACAGCTCTTTCATCTGGTGCAATGGCATCAGGGGGAAGTGCCGGTTCAGCTGTAACTGTTCCCTCCTTCACATCCTTTTGTGGAGAGGCAGAACTGTTGCCTTCTGTAACATTTGCTATTTCTCTGCTCTGCTCAAGGTTTTGGTCAGTCAGCATAGCGTCCTGTGGGGAAGAGAAAATCCCCTGAGAGAAAGCTCCATAGATGACCAGCACCAGCAGACAGGCAGCAGTTAAGGGGAGCATCCAGTTTTTCCGCCAAGGGCTTTTGGATGGAGTCCTGTTTAGTGCCGGGTTTGTTATTTTCTCCATTATCTGTTTGCTAAACGCAGGTGTTAGCTCGGGTACCGGAAATCCGTTGATGATGGTTTCTCTTTCCTGTTCCCTTAACTTAAGCAGTTCACTGCACCGGGAACAATGACGCAGGTGCTGTTCGCATTTTTCCTTTGTTGGGGGATCCAGTTCCTGATCTAAATAGAGATCGAGGAGTTTTTCTGCTTCACTGCAGGTGAGCATTTTTTCACCTCCTGGTTTTCCCATATTTGGCGCAACCGCTGCCGCGCCCGGCATAAACGTACCTCTACATTGTTGTGTGTAGTATCCAGGATATAGGCGATCTCATCATAGTTAAGATCCTGGTAATAGCGCAGAATAATCACCAGCTGATCCAATGGTTTCAGTTTTGCCAAATAACTGGACACCTCTTGTTTTATTTCAACTGCTTCCAGTGAGGCGGCAGGGTTAACGGCATTCCGGTCTGCAAGTTGGGAAGATGCTGTATCCCAGGGAATTAACCGGTGCCTCTTTAGCTGCCTGACTCTGGTCAATGCCAGGTTGCTGGCGATTCGGTAGAGCCAGGGTGTAAAGGGCCGCCCCTGATCGTATTTATCAAGGTTTTGATAGCATTTGATAAAGCTTTCCTGGACAATATCTTCTGCTTCTTCTTTGTTCCGCAGAATGCGGAAGACAATGTTAAAGACCGCCTGCTGGTAGCGGCGGACAAGCTTCTCAAAAGCAGATAATTCACCGGTTAGTGTCCGCTGCACCAGTTCCTGATCAGTTAAGTTTTTTTGCATTTATTTCGCCTCTTCCGGAATTGGCTCTATATTAAATACGCTGGATAGCTCCAAAACTTACAAAAAATATTCGGTTTTTTGTGAAAAGATCCTTTATAATAAAAAACCATGATACTTCTCTCCAGTTTGAAGAGAACATCATGGCTTTTTAAATATGATGTGTTGTTTGATGGTGGTGATCAACCATCTTATAGTTTCTTTATTCAGTCTCAATATTCAGGATATGTCCCTTAGGTGCATCTACCTTCGGCAGGGTGATCTCTAGTAACCCATTTCTGTAACGGGCTCTGGCCTCCTCAGGTTTAATCTGAACAGGAAGGGGGATTGACCTGGTGAATGATCCAAAACTGCGTTCTCTTAGCTCAAAGTTTCCTTCTGTTGTATCCTTCTCCTCCTTGATTTGGCCGCTGATCTGCACATTATTCTCCAGCACATTGATGGTGACATTTTCCGGAGCATAACCGGGTAGATCCGCTCTGATCACATATTCTGTTCCCCGGTCGATGAGGTCAATCGATGGCCTCCACTCGCCCGTATTTGAAAAAGTAGGGAATCGGGTGAATAGATCTTCAATAAAATTGTTGATGGTTTCCCGCATAGGGCTCAATTCTCTGAGATAATCGCGGTCACGGCGTATAAGAGACATTTCATCAACCCCTTCAAATATTACTTATTTTAATTTTGTCCAGAGTTAAGGGAATTCATTAATAGGATATGATATATATTTTGGTATCCAACGCTGATAGTCCCAAATAGATATTCTTGGATATGAATATATTTACTATTTCTGCAGGAAAATAATATAAATGAGAAGAATTATCTGGCAGAACATTGTATTGCCGGTATTGTTATCTCATCTTTAAATAGTCTGCGATAGGTTGTTGTCGAAAAAAAATTTTGTGGGGTAAATCCATTGATTCTTTATACAGTTCAGCATGTGCTTGTCATGCGTCTGTTAATCTGTTACAAATTTCAATCTGTAGAGGTACTGCATAACCTGCTTTTTTTAGTGGGCGCTGCTAAGGAGGAAGAGCAGGCTGTTGCATTTTATGATTTTGTGAGAACTCGTAATGGTGCTTACAGCAGGACACTACAGAAGATCGTTGATGAGCTTAAAGAAGAAAAACTTGTGGTAGAAAAAGAGGATCTTCTTGAGATTACAGAGAAGGGTAGGCATGTATATACCAATTTAGGGGCATCTTTGAGGTCTTTTTCTGTTTTTTGGGATTTATGTATCGATATCATGGAACGTTATCAAGGTGATGCTAAAAAAATTAAAGAACGGGTTTTTCATCATATTACTTTTAGAAGGGCTAAAATAGGAGAGCATATTTTTGATTACTGCTGGTATTGACACCTGATATTCTCAGATGGTGTTTATTCTCAGTATGTTCCCGTATTTTTCTCGCGTTCATTTTAAAGGAGGTAATAGTTTTGCGGCAGCTGCGAATTTTGGCAGTGGATATTGGAGCAGGCACCCAGGATATCCTGCTTTATGAAGATGGTATTCCGGTAGAAAACTGTGTTAAACTCGTGCTCCCTTCTGGGACCAAGCAGGTTGCCGGAAAAATTGCCAGGGCTACAGCTGAAGGCAGGGATATTTTTTTAAGCGGACACCTGATGGGAGGTGGCCCCCTGGTAAGGGCTTTGAAAAAGCATCTGAAAGCCGGGCTGAAGGTTTATGCTGTTCCATCTGCGGCTAAGACCATCAGAGACGACCTGCGTGAGGTGGAGGCTATGGGTGTAGAGGTTGTGGATCATAAGCCGGGTACTGAATGCCAGGAAATAGAATTGCGTGACCTTGATCTGGAAAAATTGAGCAGCGCTTTGTCTTTATATGATGTCTCCCTTCCGGAGATTGTTGCAGTTGCTGTACAGGACCATGGGGAGGTCATCGGCAGGAGCAACCGGAAGTTCAGGTTTGAGCACTGGGAAAGGTTTTTACAGGGGGAAGGCCAGCTTCAGGATCTGCTTTACAGAGATAATGTCCCACCATACCTGACCAGGATGCTGGCTGTGCAGGAGGATGCCCCTGGTGCCTTTGTTATGGACACAGGCACAGCAGCGTTCAGTGGTGCACTGCTGGATCCTGTTGTGGCGAGCCATCAAAAGGATGGGGTGCTGCTGGTCAATGTGGGAAACCAGCACACATTGGCAGCCTTAATGAAGGGGGAGCGCATCTGGGGTATTTTTGAACACCACACCGGATTGATGACCCCGGAAAAACTGGCAGATTATCTCCAGCGTTTTGTACGGGGAGAGTTGAGCAATGAAGAGGTATATGATGACCATGGCCATGGTTGCGCTGTTGTCCCTGGAGCACCTGGACCGGAATCCTTTTCTTTTGTGGCTGTTACCGGGCCGCAGCGCCACCTGGCAGAAAAAATAGGGTATTTTGCTGCTCCCTATGGTGATATGATGCTGAGCGGGAGTTTTGGGCTTGTAGCAGCAGTGAAAAAGTATCTGCAGCAATAACAGTTGGGGTACATTATTAACTGCATGATATTTGTCCAGGACATTTTTTACAGGAGGTAAATCTATGAATTCCGATACCTTATGGGATCTGCTGATCGTGGGTACTGGGCCAGCGGGTATGGGTGCAGCGGTAAATGGGCGCATCAGGGAAAAGAGTGTTATTCTGTTGGGTGCAGAGGGTGGTTCAGAACGTCTGTCCAAGGCGCCTGAGGTCAATAATTATCTGGGCTTTCCTGAGATCTCCGGAAAAGAGTTAATGAAAAAATTCTATGACCATGCTGTGGGGATGGGAGCTGTACTGGAAAAGGGGCGGGTTGAAAACATCTATCCGGGGGATGAATTTACAGTTGTCACCCGTGACAACCAGGTTTACAGATCGAAAACAGTTATTCTGGCAGTGGGAATTCAACAGGCACACCTTTTTCCCGGTGAAAAGGAACTGCTGGGGCGGGGCCTGGGTTATTGTGCCACCTGTGATGGCCCACTGTACCGGGGCAAAGAGGTGGCTGTGATCGGAGAGACCCCAGAGGCTGAGGAAGAGGTAAATTTCCTGGCGGAAATCTGCAGCAAGGTCCATTATTTTCCTACCTACCGGGGGGAGATCCGGGTTGACCCCCGGACCGAAGTGCATCGGGTAAAGCCCCTCGGTGTGCTTGGTGAGAGAAAAGTGGAAGGGGTTGCCTTGAAAGATGGGAAACTCCCAGTAGCAGGCGCTTTTATCGTCAGGAAGGTTGCTCCGGCAGAGCAGCTCATCTCCGGACTTCAGATAGAAGATGGGGCTATTGTTGTTAACAGAATGATGGAAACCAATATCCCCGGTGTTTTTGCTGCAGGAGACTGCACCGGCAAACCCTACCAGATCGGAAAAGCAGTGGGGGAGGGGCTGACTGCCGCCCTTAGTGCTGTCAGCTATCTTGATAGATCTAGATAGTTGTTGGTGGTCAGTCGGATAAAACTCCAATTATTTTGGAGTTTACATTTTTATCAAAAAATGATATCATAGTAATATAATAATAACATCAAGGAGGTATCACTGTGGTTGAAAAAGATGCTTTTAAAGTAAATGGTTTTTTAGCAATTCTAGTGCTTATTGCTCTGCTCGCAGGCGCAGTTTTCGCCTTTATCAAAAATCAAATTGTTTTGGGTGTTGTTTTAACAGTGTTGTTTACCATCATTTCAACAGGGGTTAGAGTTGTACAGCCCAATCAAGCAAGAACCATCATCTTTTTCGGCAATTATGTGGGAACCCTAAAAGACAGCGGTATTTGGTTTGTTGTTCCTTTATCTATAGACCGAAAAGTTTCCCTGAGGGTTCGCAACTTCAACAGCAAGACATTAAAGGTCAATGATGTGGAAGGTAACCCTATTGAGATTGCAGCTGTGGTGGTTTTCCGGGTGATCAACTCTGCTAAAGCTGTTTTTGATGTCGATGATTATGAAGAATTTGTGGAGATCCAGAGTGAAACCGCACTGCGGTATGTGGCAACAAAGTATCCCTATGATGTTTTCGAAGATGGCGGATATTCACTGCGCGGCAATACAGTGGAGATCGCAGAAGAACTCTGTCAGGAACTGCAGGAGCGCTTATCTATTGCCGGTGTTGAGGTAATGGAAGCCCGTCTCACCCATCTTGCTTATGCCACAGAGATCGCCAGTGCTATGCTGCAGCGCCAGCAGGCTACCGCTATTTTGGCTGCCCGCCAGAAGATCGTTGAAGGGGCTGTTGGCATGGCCCAGATGGCCATCGCTCAACTGGAGAAGGATGGGCTGGTGGAGTTGGATGAGGAGCGCAGGGTAAATATGATCAACAACCTGATGGTAGCCATTATATCTGACCGCGGTGCCCAGCCCATTATTAATACTGGAAGCCTTTATTAAAGGAGTTTCTGTCTGTGCCCAAGAAAAAAGCATTTCCGCTTCGCATCGACCCTAAACTCTATGAAGTTATCGAACGATGGGCTGCTGATGAATTCCGCAGTGTAAACGGCCAGATCGAGTTTCTCCTGCGGGAGGCAGCGATCAGGGCAGGCCGCATACCGGGTAAAAGGCAGTTTCAGGTAAAGAGGGAAGTAGAATAAAAGGTGGATCCTCTGCTCTGGTTTGGGCAGAGGTTGGTGGCAGAGGTTAGTCAGCTGACGTTTTGATTAAAATTAAATAAAGAACAAATATAAAAAGGGGTGAGACTGTGGAGTTTTTGAGAGAAAACATTTTACTGCTTGCACCATTGATTATTTTGCAGGTTGTTTTATTTATCATAGGTATTGTGGACCTTTCACGGCGTGACCCTCAACAGGTGCGCTGGGGAATTAAATGGGCCTGGGTTCTTATTTTGCTGATCAACATCATCGGCCCACTGATTTATTTTGTCTTCGGTAGAAAGGAATGAATCTATGTTTGCTGTTGAGACAAGAAAGCTGAGCAAACACTTTGGGACCAAGGCAGCTGTTGATGGGCTTTCACTTAGGGTCTCAAAGGGATCGGTATTCGGTTTTTTAGGGCCCAATGGTGCGGGAAAGACCACCACCTTGAGGATGCTGGTGGGTTTGGCCCGCCCAAGTTCCGGTGATGCTTTTGTATTGGGTGAATCTGTTTTAGCACCCGGCAAGCAGTATCTGCGCAGGATTGGTTTTCTGCCGGATGTCCCCGGATTTTATAATTGGATGCGCCCGGCAGAGTTTTTAATGCTGGCCGGTGATATCTTCGGCATGTCCGGCAGGGACCTACGGATGAGGGTAGGTGAGGTGCTGGATATAACAGGGCTGAAAGGTGTAAAAACAAAGATCGGGGGGTTTTCCAGGGGTATGAAACAAAGGTTGGGATTAGCCCAGGCTTTGCTCAATCAACCGGAAGTGATCTTTTTGGATGAACCCACATCAGCCCTCGACCCAATTGGGCGCAAAGAGATCCTCGATACCATTTCCCTGCTATCTGGCCGCACTACAGTGTTTTTCTCCACTCACATACTAAATGATGTGGAGCGTGTTTGTGACACTGTTGCTATTATCAATCATGGCCGCCTGTTGACACAGCAAAGCATCAGTTCGCTTAGAAAGAGTTATTCACCCCATAAGATCTACCTTGAATTTGAAGGGGAGCCGGACATTTCAGCCGCAATAGAAGGTAAACCCTGGATTGACCGGATTGAAAAGAGCAATAAAGGCTGGTTTCTTCACCCCACTGATCTCCAGGTTGCCCAGCAGGCACTACCCCGTATTATAGTTGATCATGGTTTAGTCTTACGCCGCTTTGAGTTGGTGGAGCCCTCATTGGAAGATATCTTTGTGAGGTTGGTGAATTACCGATGACCGGTGCCAGAGCAATTTTCAAAAAAGAATTCCGCGAGATAGGAAAGACTTATAAGATCTATGTGATCCCGATCATTTTCCTGGTATTGGGGTTAATGAGCCCGATTATCGCCAAAATAACCCCGGACCTGGTTAAGTCGCTGGCTGAAAGCGGCAGTGGTGTGATCATTCAGCTTCCACCACCCACAGCAGTTGATGCCTATTTGCAGTTGTTTAAAAACTTCAATCAAATCGGTATTCTGGTGGTTTTGATTTCATCTATCGGTCTTGTTGTGGAGGAAAAGAGTCGGGGTACTGCTGTGCTGATTTTAACCAAACCTGTGCCCCGCTGGGCTTTTATCATCAGCAAATATTTGGCCAGTGCTGTCCTGGTTGTCGGATCAACCCTGATCTCTTACTTTGCCTGTTTATATTACTGTGGGATTCTTTTTGATGAAACACTTTTTAAACCTTCCTTTCAGGGGTTAGTGTTGCTGTTGGCTTACTACCTGCTGGTTTTGGCAATTACTTTGCTCGTCAGTACAGTCAGCAGTACTTCAGTTGTCTCAGGTGGCCTAGCCATCGGTGGGGTTTTACTGCTGTCACTGCTGCCCTCTCTGCACAAATGGTTCGCCCGCTATTCACCAGGTGCATTAAGCGGTATGGAAACCAAACTGACAGCAGGCAGTATTGTTTTCAGTGACGCGATGCCTGCTCTAATTGTCACATCTGTTCTTGCAGTACTGCTGGTCGCAGCTGCAGTGGTGGTATTTCAAAGACAAGAGTTATAGGTCCGATCAGGGGGACAGTCCCGGTGATCGGTCGTTTTATCCCTGCGCTGGCGGCTTAAGCTCTGGTTTAACTTGCCCTAAGACTTGTCGCAGGCGACAGCTGACCGGCTCCTATGACGCCATCCATGGCACAGAGTCGCCTAGCTCAACATCCATGTTGAGCTTCAGCTGTCGCAATCTGCTCCTTCGTCAAGGGCAAGTAAAAACCTCCGCAGGCTGCTGCGTATGTGACAAGGGGACGGGGGTCGCGTCAACATGCACAAAAATGTTACAGTAGTGAGTCAAAGTGCCTGTCCCCTTGACTCATGTCCCCTTGGCTCACTGATTGGCCCGATCAGTCAACCTGTCCGGTGATCGGTCGTTAGTTTTGCAGGAAAAAATCGGATAAAGGAGAATAAGTTTAATTAAACATTAACTGGAGGAGATAATATGGATGAGGCGAAGGGAAAGAGTTGGGCAGCCTTACTTTTAGAGGTTTTTACGAGCCCAGCTAAGGCTTTTAAAGAGATTGCAGAGAGACCCCGCTTTGGGGCTGCTGGAATCACGCTGACCATCATCAATCTTGCTTTTGCACTGCTCACTCTGCCCAAGTGGCGGGAGTATTCTTTGATGGGGGTGGATTTCAGTGAGTATGCCACAGAGCAAATGTCAGCGGATGCACTTGAGGCTCTGACTCAGACCACCGCATCTGTGAGCCATATCCTTATAGCTGTTCTGTCACCCTGGGTAATGTCGCTGATAGTCGTGCTTTTGTTAAAAATTTTTGCTGCTGTCCGGGCAAAGGAAGCGCCTTTCGGCAGTTTGTTTGCTGTTGGTATCTATGGATATGCTCCAGTTGTCCTCAGCGCGGTGATCAAAAATATCCTGATTATGTTTACAGCTGTTGAAAATATTGATAAGGTAAATCTCACACTTGCTGTGTTTGCCCCAACCCAATCCGGCTTTTTGTATTCTTTTCTAACAGCCTGCAGCCCCTTTACCTGGTGGAGTTTAATCCTGTATGGGATCGGAGCTGCTGCTGTGATGAAAGATAAGCAGCCAAATGGTGCTATAATCTTTTTGTTTGTACTTTGGCTGATATATGCCTTAATATTAGGTGCACTTGGAAACTGGGCATCTGCTCTCTACTAGAGGCTGAGGAAGGAGGATTTTGTTGAAGAAAAAAATCGCAGTATTATTAGGCCTTGCATTGATCGTTGCAGTTATTATCGGAGCGGTGATTAAAAGCAGCAGTGAGTCGGTGGTAGAGGTTAAAACCGCCGAAGCCAAGACCATGGAGTATGAGGATAAGGTTCTGGCCACCGGGAAAGTTGAAGTGGCGGACTCGGTGGATGTGGCTCCCACATTGACAATGCCTGCCAAGCTGACCCTGAAGGTCGAAGAGGGGGATCAGGTCAAAAAGGGACAAGTTATAGCGGAATTGGATGTTTCTGAACAAAAGCAGCAATTAGCAGATGCAGAAAAGGCTTTAGACGCGGCTGAGAGTGCTCTGGCCAATGCAAATAAGGCCAAACAGGAGATTGCTGCAGCAAAAAAAGAAGCTGAACAAAACCTGGCATTAGCCCAGCAGGGATTGGAGGCTGTCAAGGCACTGATTCAGGAAGGAAAGGCAGGGCAGGAAGAGTTACTTGAGGCACAGCAGGCAGTTGCTGCGGCAGAACAAGCAAAAAATGCAGTAGAAATGCAAGCAAAGGGTATGGATACTTCAACTCTGGAGTTTCAGGTGGAGCAGGCCAAATCAGCTGTTAATGCGGCGCGCTCCGCTGTTGAAAAGGGAAAGATTAAGTCGCCTATAGATGGTGTTGTGCTTCAGATCACGGCAAAAAACGGGAGTTATGTCCAGCCGGGTATGCCCCTGATAACCGTTGGTAAGCCGGATCAACTACAAGTTGTTGCTAATCTAAGCGAACAGGATATCAATGGTGTTAAGGCAGGGCAGGAGGTAGAGGTGCGCTGGGCGGGTGCGCCTGAACAGCTGGTTAAGGGTGAAGTGAAGCGGATTGCCCCTGTGGTAAGTGCTCCGGAACTGGGGCAAACGGAAACCCATATTAAAGTTTACATAACTATAGATGATGGGGCGGCTCTTAAACCCGGTGCTACAGTGGATGTGGTTATCTACCGGGTGAAACCCCGTCAGTCCCTTTTGATCCCCAATGAAGCAATAATAGAAGAGGGTGGGACAAAAACTGTTTTTGTGGTGGACAATGGGACCGCAAAAAAGGTAAAAGTTCAAACAGGCCACAGCAATGAACTATACACCGAGATAAATGAGGGAATCAAAGCAAACACCAAGGTGATACTGGAACCCAAGGACATTGAAGATGGGCAGAAGGTGCGCCTAACTGGCGGTGGAGCCCAGTGATCAGTGTCAGCGGACTGACCAAGGTATTTGGAAGCGGAGATGCTGCTGTACATGCACTGCGGGGGGTCGATCTGGAGATTCCCGAGGGGGATTTTGTGGCCGTCATGGGGCCCTCCGGCAGTGGCAAGTCTACTTTTTTGAGTATTTTAGGGTGTCTGGAGCGCCCCTCCTCCGGTGAGTACTATCTGGATGGCAGGGATGTTAACTCACTGGAGGATGATGAACTGGCGGACCTGCGCAACAAGAAGTTAGGTTTTGTTTTTCAAAGTTTCAACCTTTTGCCTAGGCATAATGTTTTGCGCAATGTGGAGATACCCCTTATCTATGCAGGTGCATCTCGGGAGGAACGGCGTAAGCGGGCACAAGTGCTGTTGGAGCAGGTGGGATTGGGGCACCGGTTGACCCATAAACCATCTGAACTATCGGGCGGTGAACAGCAGCGTGTGGCTATTGCCAGGGCCTTGGCCAATGACCCGCTGGTTATTTTTGCTGATGAGCCTACAGGCAATCTGGACACAAAGTCCAGTTTGGAGATTATGGAGATCTTTCAAAAGATGCACCGGGCCGGTAGAACCATTGTTATGGTGACCCATGAGCCGGATATTGCCGCTTATGCCAGGCGGGTAATCCATTTTCGGGATGGGGAGATCGTGCGGGAGGAGGCAAAGGATGAACTTCGCTGATCTAATACAAATAGTATGGGAAAACCTGCGCGCTCACCGCATGCGGGCTGTGCTCACAACTATCGGCATCGCTATCGGCATCGCCGGTGTGATCGCTGTTGTTGCAGTGGGACAGGGAGGGCAGGCTGTGATTATCTCTGAGATTGAGAAGATGGGCAGCAGCCTTTACTTTGATATCAGCCCTGATTATATGCGGGGGGAAACAGCTGATTCCAATACTTTCAGTCTTGATGATCCCACAATTATTAAAGAATTGTCTCCTGCAGTGGATAAGATGGCCGCCATAACCCTTGGGCCGATGGTTGACGTCAGGCTGCCCAACAGTGATAAAAATACGATCATGGCTTCCCTTTACGGGACTAATCCCGATCTTATCCATATAATGAACCTTTCTATGGAAAAGGGGCGTTTTATTACCGATTTGGATGTGACTTCCCACTCCCGGGTAGTGGTTATCGATGCCGGACTTGCTGAGGATCTGTTCCCTAAAGAGGACCCTTTGGGAAAAAAGATCTTTGTACAGGATATACCCCTGACCGTTGTGGGAGTGCTGGAGAAGGCCCCATCATCCATGATGGATGCCTTTAGTGTCCGGATGGTTTATACACCGATCACCCAGGCTCAGGATATGCTGAATACTCGGGTGATCAACCAACTCTGCGGCACTGCCGTGTCTGAGGAAGCCTTGCCACAAGCCATCTCTGACAGCATTAAGATACTGGAAAGCAGACACTCCAGTGTTTCCAAGAGCTATATGGGCACAACTCTGGATGAGCAACTGGAGATGGTGGGTAATGTTACTTCCATTCTGACCACCATTATCGGAGCTGTGGCAGGGATTGCTCTCTTAGTGGGCGGTGTAGGTGTAATGAATATTATGCTGGTGGCGGTTACCGAAAGAACCCGGGAAATCGGGCTCTTAAAAGCACTGGGTGCCCGCAGACGGGACATTATGCAGCAGTTTTTAGGGGAGGCTGTGGCTCTTTGTCTGCTGGGCGGTTTGATCGGTATGCTCATCGGTATCGGCGGCGCCTTTGCCATCGCACTGGCAGCACACTGGCCGCCTTTAATCTCAGTTTGGACTGTGCTGTTAGCTATAGGTTTTTCCGTAATTATCGGTATCTTTTTTGGGCTTTACCCTGCCAGCAGGGCGGCATCTTTAAGCCCTGCAGAGGCATTGAGGCACCTCTAAATTGCTTTTGCATATTTGTTTCATTTGTTGTGTAAAATTGAATAGAGGCAGCAGGCGTCCTCTGTGGCGCCTTTTCTCTTTCTACTGCCAAATCAGGTTATCCAGACAAGGGGGTTCTAATATGCCAGAGGGCAGGGTAAAGATGGTTTTTCCCGGAGGGAATACAAGTCTGGGGTTTTACTCATTTTACGATTATATTATCGGTGATGACGCCAAGCGTGTCTTTTTGCTCAAAGGAGGCCCGGGGACCGGCAAATCCACCTTTATGAAGCGGATCGGAAAAGAGTTGCAGGAGAAAGGGATTGATCTGGAATACCACTGGTGTTCATCTGACTTCAACTCTCTCGATGGGCTTGTGCTGCCCGCACACGGGGTAGCCATTATCGATGGCACAGCACCCCATGTAACTGATCCCCTTTATCCAGGCGCAGTAGATGAGATCATAAATTTGGGTGACTACTGGGATCAGGAAAAATTGGTGCTTCATAGAGATGAAATCATCTCCCTGAAAAAGCGGGTGACCCAGATTTTCACCACTGCTTACAGCAGCCTGAAGATGGCAAGGATGGCCCGGGAAGAGGAGAAAGACTACCGGGATAAAGCCCTTGACTACCAGTGCTTTCACCGCCTAACCGGTAACCTGTTGAGGCAGATCTTCGGACAGGAGTTGATCTGGGGGGAGGGGGTTCCCCGGGAAAGGCATCTTTTTGCTACTGCTCTAACCCCACAGGGGATCGTCCATCATCTTCCCACATTGCTGGATAATCTTACATTTCTCTATTTGATTGAAGGTGAACCGGGATCAGGGAAAGAGGCGATATTAAAAGAGGTGGCGGAATTCGCTTACCGTTCAGGGTTGACAGTAGAGGTATACCACTGCGCCTTTGATCCGACACTCATCGATCTGGTGGTGCTGCCGCAGCGCAAAACCGCGGTGCTCAGTGTTTTTAAAGAGCTGGATTTTGTCCCAGAATCAATTCCCAATTTGAAATACTCTGAGAGTATTAACTGCAATGTCTGTTTGGATGATGGAGTTATTATGGAATATGAGCAGGAACTGCGGGAGGCCGGAAAACTGTTTGACAACTGCCTCGAAAGGGGTCTTTCCTATCTCAAAAAGGCCCGGCTGTTTTATGGGGAACTGGAAAAGCATTACCTGGAGGCGATGGACTTTGATGGGATAGAAAGCTGTAGAAAAGAAGTTCTTGAAAGAATAATAAATATAGTAGGCGAAAAAAAATAAGGGGCAAACATGCCCCTACAAATCTGCAGTCCCTGTAATGCGCTGGCATAGCGTGCCTCATCCCGAGATGACTCATCTACCCGGAGTTTTAAATTAATTTATCCAGCGTTACATCCAGTTCCTCCAGCAGGGCATCCTGTGCTCTGATCCAAACCTGGTGAACTTTACAGTGGGGTTTTCGTGTGCAGCTTCCTGCTTCACTCAAGCATTGGTTGAGGTAAAAAGGCCCTTCTACAGTTTCAATTATCTTTCTAAGCGTAATTTCTTCCGGTGACATGGCAAGCATGATCCCACCTGCTGATCCGCGCTGGCTGATGATGATTCCCCTTTTAATTAAAGGGTTGAGAACCTTTGTTAAAAATGCAGATGGTATATCCTGTTTGGCAGCAACATCTTTAGTTGTCACATGTCTTTTGCCAAAATTTCTTGCCAACTCAAGGACACATCTAACAGCATATTCTCCCTGCCTGGTAAGTTGAATAGGACCACCTCCCTGCTAGCACAGCGACTATTATAGAATGATTTTTATTACTTCTGGCGAGAGCTTTTGAAAAAACACAACCGGTGATTAACAGTTAATTACCGAATTTAGCATGTAAATTAACCGTTTCCATAGTAAATGATTTTTTGTCAAAATAATGGTTGACAGCTTAGATGGTATTCCCTATACTAGTAGAAATATATTTTTATCAGTTGTATACTCTTTTATTCATAAAAGCAAACTGATTAAAAGTCATGACGGGAACATGTTCTGCTGCAGAAACCCGGTTACAGAGAGCTGGGCTGGCTGAAATCCAGTACCGGGTGCAGTAAGAATGCTCATCCCTGAGAACTGCTATCCGAACGGCTATAACGCTCAGTAGGTGCTGCCGGACAAAACCGTTGTCCGTTATATGAACGGATTAAGAGCGGCTGCTTCAAGTCTAGCAGCAAGCAGGGTGGTACCGCGGGTCCCTCTCGTCCCTGACAGATATTGTCGGGGAAAGAGGGTTCTTTTTTATCCATGCCGGGAATATGAACAAAGCTAACCGGTGACTTATTAGAAGAAACAAGAAGGGGGCTTCTGAAATGGGATTGATTATTTATCTCAATGGAGAATTTGTTGATGAAGAAGAAGCAAAAATTTCGGTCTTTGACCACGGTGTGCTGTATGGAGATGGTGTTTTTGAGGGCATTCGAGCCTATAATGGTCGTGTTTTCCGCCTTGATGAACATATTAACCGTCTTTATGAGTCAGCAAAATCAATTCTCCTGGATATCGGGATGACCAAGGAGGAGATTAATGATGCCCTTTTGGAGACCCTGCGACGCAATAATCTGCGTGATGCTTATATTAGGCTTGTGGTCACCAGAGGGAAAGGGGATCTCGGGCTAGACCCCAGCAGTTGTAAGAAACCAACGGTTTACATCATCGCAGCAGGGGTCCAGCTGTATCCTGAGGAGTTATATGAAAAAGGGCTGGAAGTTGTGACTGTTCCCACCCGTCGCAATATAGTTGAAGGAGTCAATCCACGCATCAAATCCTTGAATTACTTGAATAACATTATGGCCAAGATAGAGGCCAACCTGGCGGGAGTTCCTGAGGCGATTCTGCTCAATAGCGAGGGTTATGTCACAGAGTGTACAGGGGATAACATCTTTATTGTGAAAAATGGTGAGGTGATCACATCTCCCTCTTACCTGGGTATTTTGGAGGGGGTAACTCGCAACGCTATTCTGGAACTTGCTGACAAAATGGGCTACCCCACTGCAGAAAAGGTGTTTACCCGGCATGATATCTTTGTGGCAGATGAATGTTTCTTAAGCGGTACCGCGGCTGAGATGATCCCAGTGGTGAAGGTGGATGGCCGCACCATCGGTGAGGATGGCAAACCAGGGAAGATCACCAAGGATCTAATGAAAGCATATCGGGATTTGGTGATGAGTGAAGGTACTGAAATTTACTCTGCGAACTAGGAGCTAAGACAGGGGTTGAACCAATGCTGCTCCAGGGCAGCATGACGTAACATATTTGAAAAAATTCATATGAGAGGGGGTAAACCCACGTGAAGAGTGAGATCATCAAAAAGGGGTTGGAAAAAGCCCCGCACAGGTCCTTATTAAATGCATTGGGTTTGACAAAATGGGAAAAGGACCGCCCTTTTATCGGAATTGTCAACTCGCAAAATGATCTTGTGCCAGGACATATACACCTCGATCAGATCGCTGATGCAGTAAAAGCAGGGGTGCGTGCAAATGGGGGGACCCCGTTGGAATTCCCGGCGATAGCTGTTTGTGACGGCATTGCCATGAACCATGAGGGAATGCGCTATTCCCTGGTAAGCAGGGAACTGATCGCTGATTCTATTGAAGTAATGGCTATGGCCCACGCCCTGGATGCACTGGTTTTGATCACTAACTGTGACAAGGTGGTGCCGGGGATGCTGATGGCTGCGGCACGACTGAATCTCCCCTCAGTGATCATCAGCGGAGGACCGATGCTTGCTGGTCGCTTCCAGGGCAGGGATGTGGATCTGAACACAATTTTTGAGGGAGTAGGGGCTGTTCAGGCAGGAAGAGCCACCTTGGAAGAATTAGAGGAACTTGAGGAAGCGGCCTGTCCAGGGTGCGGCTCTTGTTCCGGAATGTTTACAGCCAATACCATGAACTGCCTCAGTGAGGCACTGGGAATTGCCCTCCCCGGAAATGGCACAATTCCAGCAGTGAGCGCTGCCAGAATTCGCCTGGCCAAGAATGCCGGATGGCAGGTGATGGAATTGGTGCGCAAGGGTATTTGTGCCCGTGACCTTTTGACTGAAAAGGCTTTTATCAATGCTTTAGCCCTAGATATGGCATTGGGCGGCTCCACTAACACAGTTCTGCATCTACCGGCTATTGCCAGGGAGGCAGGGATCACCCTTAACCTGGAGATCATTGATCAGATCAGCAGCAGGGTTCCTCATTTATGTAAACTGAGTCCTGCAGGAAGCGCCCATATTCAGGAATTGGATGCTGCAGGAGGTGT
>LFTQ01000166.1 GCA_001513545.1 Clostridia bacterium DTU068
TCTTTTTTATCCAGACCGTCCGTTTGTCTCCTGGCCCAGTAGCCATTTTGAACAGGCACCGGTTCCTCTTCCAGCAAGAGAGGCGGCCCGGGAAGGTTGAGCATTTTACTAAGTTCACCGTTTCTCTTTGCGCAGCGGACGCGGGCAAGGTGATCTGCCCCGCTTACCGACCAGGAAGCCCCCAGATGTTTAAAGCGCCGGGCAATGGTGTGCCCCACATTTGGTTCGATCGCACCCAAACCACGGGCCGGGGAAGGACAGGGAAGGGAGCGCTCCCGCCAGTCGGTGATGCCCTCCCAGACACTGTTGATTCCGCTCTGAAAAGCTTCTAGTTTTTCTTTTCTGTTTTCCTCAGTTTCTGCGATGATCAGTGTTCTCATCAACAGATTAAAATCATCCCGCCTGTTGGCTTTAAGGGTTTCTTTGATTTTTTCCCTCATTCTGGGCTCAAACAGTCTAGTCAGTTCTCTTTGCAAGTGAAAACGGGAGTATTGATATTCAGTTCCCAGGAGTTCGGCGCCTTTCCGGATCCACTCAGAACCATCTCCAGCAATGATTTTTCTTTGACACCCGTCAAGATCATAGACCCGGCTCAAGTGTCGTTCTAAGGCAACCCAAAACTCTTCTCCCCTCCCGTGATAAACAAAGTAGGTGGGATTAATCAGTTTCGCCCTGCCCCCGGGACATTCTTCCCATCCTTCATAAATCACTGCTGTTTTTAATTCAAAATGCTTCCCCTGGTTTTTAGTTCTACGCTGCCGCCTGACCATCGCCCCGTCCACCTCGATAATCAGTAAGGGAACGATACGGGTTCCGGTATTGTCCAGTGCAGTTTCTTTATCCCACTTTTTGAGGTGCTCACCGGCCACTTGCACATCCTGGTGGATAGTTTCATGGCTGATACTTACACCTAATGCTTGGCTTAAGGTTTCAGCCGCCTTCCGGTAGGTTTGCTCAGCCGCCAGCATCACCGCTATTTCATTTAGCCGAGGAGAAACGTGGACTCTTGCCGGTATGCCCAGCAGTTCATCTAACAAAAAGACGTAGGCATAAGCCCCACTTAAGGTGCGCTTTTTGTAGTAGCGTCTCCGGTAAGTGAGTACCCCTAAGGTCGTTTCTAGGGCACGTTCCCTGATGTTAACAACTTCCCACCCCTCCCGTTCTGCAGAGTAGAAAATGCAGCGATCCAGGTATTCCAAAAAGCTGGCTAGCATTTGCATTAAATAATCCCGCGCAATGGCAAATAACTCTTTCTCTAAGGTGTTGAAATTTATTTCGCCAGCGAGTACACTTTTAATTAGAGTACTCACCCGCCTTTCTTGCAGCCAAGGGCTTTCTTTCAGATAGTCACCAGCTGCTTGGATGTTGGGTGCTGTATTCACCGGAAGAAACCTCCTTTCTGATTTGGTTGGTTGCTTTGGAGGTTTCTTCTTTTTTTCCAGGGAAAAATCCTCCTTGGTTTCTACTGGAGATTACTGGTGATTACCTACACTTATTTTACAGCTAC
>LFTQ01000215.1:0-1552 GCA_001513545.1 Clostridia bacterium DTU068
CTGCGGTCAGAGATGGTGCACAGTTCAGGAGATACACTGACCCTTGCTGGAGAAAGGGCGATTCTTTTTACCAGAGATGTTTATATTTCCCTTTTGGCTGCTATCAGGGATTATGCCCCATTTATCTTAAAAAAGGTGCTTTTTGAAGCCGGATACAGGTCATGCCTGCCTTTGGCAGAAGAGGCCTTGGCCTTCTATAATACTGCTGAGGAAGCATTAGATGTCTGCTTCGAAGAGTTGAAAAACTGCGGCCAGGGGAGATTAGAGCTCGTATCTCTGGATAAAAAAGCAGGGCATGCTGTGATTCGTTGCTATCAATCTTTTGAAGTAGACGCTGTTAAGGGTATCAAGCTCTACCGTACACCCCGGGTGAGCTGTGACCTGCTGCGGGGGGAGCTTTCCGCTTGTTTAAGTGTAATTCTCGGATGCCAAATGGTCTGTATGGAGATGAAGTGTGCGGCCATGGAAGGGGATTACTGCGAGTTTCATGCCTATTCTGAGGAGGAAGAAAAGATATAATGACTCATAAAGAGGGGAAACCCATGTCCCAACAGCAAACTAACCAGGTTCAGGAAAGTATTGTCCGCATCGATCTGCTTACTTTTTTTCAGGCAAACCCCCATACAGTTGATACTGTAGAAGGTTTGGCCAGGCGGCTGCACAGACTGCCAGCTGAGATCAGACCTGCCTTGGATTTTTTATCCAGGATTGGAGTTTTGCAAAGGGCGAACTATGGTAGATTAGATCTCTTTTGGTTGAATAAGGGAGAGATGATCAACTCGTTTTTCAATGAATAAAGGGGTACTTCTCTTGAATATAAATAAAGATCCAACATTAAATCAGGTAATGGAAGCAATCCCTCTGGGGGTTGTGGTTTTTAATAGAAGTTGGAAAATAGTTGTTGTGAACAGCTCTTTCGCTNNAGCTCTTTCGCTAGAATTTTGGGCATTGATCCACAACAGGCAAGGGATCTGGATCTAAAGGAGATCCTTCTCAGTAAAGGGGTATATGATCAACATCCCCTTTTTCAGACCCTTGATGGTCATGAATACACAGGTCCTGTATCACCTCTCACCGATAGCTATCCCTCCTATATCAGCACACACCTTCTGCAGGGAGAAGCAGGAGAGTGTTTGGGTGGACTTCTTGTTCTCTGGAATGCTAAGCGGCAGCAGGAGTTGGAGCAGGCGGTGATCAAAGCCGAAAAACTGGCTATTATGGGTCAGCTGACCGCGATTACTCTCCATGAGGTACGCAACCCTTTAACAACTTTGAAAGTGTCGCTGCAGTTGCTGCATAAAGAGCTTAAGGAGTCAAAGCACGAGAAAAGTATAAAAAGGATGCTGGAATCGCTGGACAGAGCAAATAATCTGATCACCAATTACCTGCGGTTGGCAAAGCCCGGTATTCCCAAAAGACAGATCCATAAAATGAGGGAATTGATCGAGAGTGTTGCATCATTCTATGCAGCGGAGTTTAGCAACAGGGGAATCCATTTTACTCGTTCATATTCTCCATCCCTTCCTTTACTCAGTGTTGATGGGGACCAGTT
>LFTQ01000215.1:1599-13893 GCA_001513545.1 Clostridia bacterium DTU068
AGAGTATGATCAGGAAACTGAGAGTGTTCGGATCTCTGTAAGGGATACAGGCCCGGGTGTTGCTGAGGATGTGCTTCCCCATATTTTTGAACCTTTTTATAGTTCCAAGGAAAAGGGGACAGGCCTGGGGCTTTATGTCTGCCGGGAAATAATCCATAACCATGGAGGCAAGATTCAGGTTGTCAATAATTCTGATAGGGGTTGTACAGTCACCATAATTTTGCCTAAAATAGATATTAGTTAGTGGTTAGTGGTTGTGCATAAAAATGGTATAATACCAAATAATAGGATAAGGAGTCTAAAGAGGAGAATGATATGCTGCTAGAACATTTAAGAAATACTATTTACCAGGATTTAAAGGATGCAGCTTTAAAGGCTCGGGAGGAAG
This sequence comes from Clostridia bacterium DTU068, assembly GCA_001513545.1. GTDB lineage: Bacteria > Bacillota > DSM-12270 > Thermacetogeniales > Thermacetogeniaceae > DTU068. Next base: position 1,988 of record LFTQ01000215.1, read on the forward strand.
GTCTGCTGGAATTTGAGGAACTTCCGGTGTTTGTTCTGGAAAAGCCCAGGGAAAAGGCCTATGGTGATTTAGCTACCAATTTGGCCATGGTCTTAGCCCGCCCCGCCAAGAGTGCACCCAGGAAGATCGCTCAAATAATCCTGGATCACTTTCCTACAGAGAGCAACCGGGTGATACGCTGTGAGGTGGCAGGGCCTGGGTTTATCAACCTTTTTCTCGACCCATCCTGGGTTTATGATGTGATCCCTGAAGTTGAGGAGATGGATGAACAATATGGGTATTCCAACATTGGTGAAGGGGAAAAAGTGCAGATTGAGTTTGTAAGTGCTAATCCCACTGGCCTTTTGCATATGGGGAATGCCCGGGGGGCAGCTCTGGGTGATACACTGGCCAATATAATGGCTGCTGCCGGTTTTGAAGTTACCAGGGAGTTTTATATCAATGATGCAGGAAATCAGATCGAAACCTTCGGCCGTTCCCTGGAGGCCCGCTACCTGCAGCTGCTGGGCCGCGATGTGCCCTTCCCAGAGGACGGTTATCCGGGAGAGGACCTGATCGAATCTATGAGGGGCTTTATCTCACAGGTGAGGGATAAATACCTGAAAGTGGCTCCCCAATTGCGCCGGGAGATTTTGGTGAAGTACGCCTTAAAAGAGAAGCTGGAACAGATGAAAAAAGATCTTGCCTCTTTCGGGGTTTATTATGATGTTTGGTTTTCAGAACAGACCCTACATGATTCCGGTGCTATTGAGGATGTTTTAAAGGAACTCCAACAGAATGGTTACCTTTATGAAAAGGATGGCGCTATCTGGTTCAGATCCACTCTGTTCGGTGATGAAAAGGATGAGGTGGTGGTGCGCAAGAATGGCGTGCCAACCTATTTTGCGGCAGATATCGCCTACCATAAGAATAAGTTTCAGCGGGGGTTTGACCGTGTAATCAACATTTGGGGTGCTGATCACCACGGCCATGTGGCACGCCTCAAAGGAGCCATGGGTGCTTTAGGCTATAACCCTGACCGGCTGCAGGTGATCATCATGCAGTTGGTGCGGCTGTTCAGGGGAGGGGAGCCGGTGAGAATGTCCAAGCGCTCCGGAGAGTATATTACCCTGCGGGATCTGATCGATGATGTGGGTAAGGATGCGGCACGCTACTTTTTTGTGAACCGCAGTTCTGACAGCCATCTGGATTTTGACCTGGACCTGGCCCGGGAACAGTCCAGTAACAACCCGGTTTATTATGTCCAGTATGCCCATGCCCGGATCTGCAGTATTTTGAAACAGGCGGGTGAGATCCCCAACTCCAAAGAGATCGATCTGAGTTTGCTCACAGATCCAACAGAACATGCCCTGTTGGAGGAGATCGCAGAACTGCCCAGAGAAGTGGGGTATGCTGCCCTCCATCTGGAGCCTCACCGCCTGACCACTTATGTGTATAACCTGGCTAACCTTTTTCACGGCTTTTATACAAACTGCCATGTGCTCAATGCAGAAGCTGGTCTGCGTGAGGCGAGGCTGGCTCTGGTCAATGCCTGCCGCATTACCCTGCGCAATACTTTAAGATTAATTGGAGTTTCAGCTCCGGAAAGGATGTGAAAGAATGATTATTCGCTGGCTGGGACATGCCTGTTTTTACTGTCAGGGGGAGGGTCTGGGGCTGCTCACGGACCCCTTTGATCAGCAGGTAGGTTATCCTCTGCCCGATGTTGAGGCAGATCTGGTTACAGTTAGCCATGATCACTATGATCATAATGCTGTTGATCTCTTGCCAGGGGAGCCGGAGGTGATCCGCAGGCCTGGCGAACATAAGTACAGGTCACTGCTTGTAAAAGGATATTCGGTTTACCATGATGAGGTAAAGGGTGCTAAAAGAGGAGAGAACATCATCTTCACCTGGGAGATGGATGGAGTTTGCCTCTGCCACCTGGGAGACCTAGGGCACCGGCTTGATGCCAAAACCATTGAGGCTGTCGGTGAGGTGGATATACTCATGGTACCTGTGGGCGGGGTTTATACTATCGATGCTCAAGAAGCCCTGGAGGTGGTTAAGCAACTCAAACCCAGAGTGGTAATTCCTATGCACTACAAGACCCCTCACCTTTCTTTTGAACTGGGAGCATTGGACAACTTCACCAGGTATTTTGAGAGAATACGCAGGGAAAAGCACTGGCAGGGTACAGCTGATGACCTTCCATCAGAACAGGAAGTAGTGGTGCTTGACTATCTGGGTTAGGTGCTTTTCCACCTTGACAATTTACGGTTACCAAGAGTAGAATTTGCTTTGTGTGGTAGTAATTATTAAATAAATATTATCAAACATCGCGATCTGATAGGGTTATCAGGAGTATAAAATGATGGGCTTGCGGTCACGATCCATTTGAATGTATTACATTAGGAGAAGAGGGGAAAGGATTTGACGAAGTTTATCTTTATTACAGGTGGAGTTGTTTCCTCCCTGGGTAAGGGAATTACTGCGGCCTCCCTTGGCCGTTTGCTGAAAAGCAGAGGGTTTTCGGTGGGCATCCAAAAGTTCGACCCCTATATCAATATTGACCCGGGAACCATGAGCCCCTACCAGCATGGTGAGGTTTTTGTAACAGATGATGGAGCAGAGACCGATCTAGATTTGGGACACTATGAGCGCTTTCTGGATCAGAGTTTGTCCCGGGGAAGCAATATCACTGCAGGCCGTATTTATGATGAAGTGATCCGTGAGGAGCGGAGTGGTTACTATAATGGGGGCACTGTCCAGGTGATACCCCATATCACTAATAAGATCAAAGATTATTGTAAAAGGATAGCTGATGAAGAGCACTCCGATGTGGTGATCACTGAGATCGGCGGCACTGTAGGGGATATTGAATCCCTTCCTTTCCTTGAGGCGATCCGTCAATTTAAAACAGATATCGGGCGGGAGCATGTGCTCTATATCCATGTAACACTGGTTCCCTATTTGAAAGCTGCCCAGGAATTGAAAACAAAGCCGACACAGCACAGTGTCAAGGAACTGCGCTCCATCGGTATCCAGCCTGATATTATTGTCTGCCGCTGTGAAGAGGCACTGTCCAGGGAATTAAAAGACAAGATTGCTCTTTTCTGCGATATTGATAAAAATGCGGTGATTGAGAATCCGGATGTTGAGTTCATCTACCAACTGCCCTTGATGCTGGAGGAACAGCACTTAGCAGAGATCGTTTGTGAACACCTTGGCCTTCCTCAGCGCAAGCCAGACTTGACTGAGTGGAAGGGTTTTGTGGACACCTATTTCAGCACAAAGAGAAGTGTCCGGGTAGCGGTTGTGGGAAAATATGTGGAAATGAAAGATGCATATCTGAGCATTGGACAGGCTTTGATACATGCTGGCCTGGCTCATGAAACCAAAGTGGAGATCATCCGCATCGATTCTGGGGATCTGGAACAGGGCGATGTCGGACAGTTCCTCTCCGGAGTTCAGGGGATTCTGATCCCCGGCGGTTTTGGGAGCCGTGGTGTGCTGGGCAAGATCAAGGCTGCCGGTTATGCCAGGGAAAACCGGATACCCTTTTTGGGTATTTGTTTGGGTATGCAGAGTGCAGTGATTGAGTTTGCACGATCTGTCTGCGGCCTAGAAGGGGCCAACAGCAAGGAGTTTGATTCCCAGACACCCCACCCTGTGATCGATCTTTTGCCGGGACAGGAAGGCAAAGAGAACACAGGCGGAAGCATGAGGCTGGGCAAATTCCAGTGCAAATTGGTACCAGGAAGCAGGGTTTATGCTGCTTATGGAGTGGATCTGATAGAGGAACGCCACCGGCACCGCTATGAGTTCAACATCAGTTACCGTGATCAGTTTACAGCAAAAGGGATGGAGATTACCGGTACCTCTTCTGATGGAGAACGGGTGGAGGTTATGGAACTGAGGGACCATCCCTGGTTTGTTGCCTGCCAGTATCATCCTGAATACAAATCACGCCCCAACAGACCCCATCCACTTTTCCGTGATTTTATCGGGGCAGTGCTCAAAATGAGCTGATCAATAAGCTATTGCCTTTTGTTTTGATTTTTTGTATTGTTATCAGAGTCAGAAAAGGTATGTTTAACATCAACCATCCAATAATCAACATATATGGGAGCGATTGGGGGAAGGGTTTTGTATAAAGTCCATTTGATAGATGAAGATAAGCGGGAAATGTACAATCGGTTTGTGCAAACCTCACTGCGCCCACACTTCCTGCAGACCTATGAGTGGGGTGAACTGAAAAGTGGTACCGGCTGGCGGCCACTGCGTCTTATGTTAACTAGAGATGATACCCCAATAGCTGCTATCTCCCTTCTGCAGAGAAAGCTTCCACTAATTGGAGGTTCGATCTTTTATGCGCCCAGGGGCCCTGTGATAGGAAAGGGCTGTGACAGTGAAGGTGAGGAGTTCTTCTGGCAGGAAGTTAAAAAACTGGGCAGGAAACAGGGTGCTATACTGATTAAGATCGACCCCGATATAACTGTTCAAGAAAGGGATGCAATAGCCCGTCTTGAAGATTTGGGGTTCAGACCTGCACAGTCGGTGGGTGGGTTCGGAGGAGTACAGCCCCGTTATGTGTTCCGTCTCGATATCACCAAAACAGAGGATGAACTGTTGGCCGGGATGGCCAGCAAGACCAGGTACAACCTGCGTTTAGCTGCCCGTAGAGGAGTCAAGGTTCGTACCGGAGAAAACAAAGATGATCTGCAGGTGTTTTATGATATTTTAAAGGAAACAGCAGAGCGTGACCGGTTCCTGATTCGGGACTATAGCTATTTTAAGAAGATGTGGGATCTGTTCATTGCTGCAGATACCGCCCGCCTGTTTTTAGCTGAGTACCAGGGAAAGGTAATTGCCGGTACCATCGCTTTTCACTGCGGAGACCGGGTCTGGTATCTGTATGGTGCATCCAGCAATCAGCACCGCAATGTGATGCCCAACTATATTCTGCAGTGGGAGATGATCCGCTGGGCCAAATCCCTGAACTGCACTGTTTATGATATGCGGGGGGTTCCCCCCAGTGGAGACCCGGACAATCCTTTAGCTGGTCTTTACCGTTTTAAAAAAGGGTTTGGAGCGGAGTTTACCGAATTCATTGGGGATTATGACCTACCTTTCTCCCCTGTACGGTATTTCCTCTGGCAGTGGGGGATGGCTGCCTATGAGAAATATTTGAATTATGTAAAACATAAACAGATGGGGCAGGAGGAAAACTGAAGCAAAAAGGAGAGTAGATTAACTGAAAGTGGAGATTGAAGAAAAAGCTAGACCAACATGGATAGAAGTAAATCTAGATGCAGTTGGACGTAATACCAGTCGAGTGAAGAAACTGATGGAGGATGGGGTAAGATTACTGGCAGTTGTGAAGGGTGATGCCTACGGCCTTGGCATGGTTCCTGTAGCTCACACTGTCATCAGCCATGGTGCTGATTTGCTAGGGGTTACTCACCCTGATGAAGGAGTAATTTTAAGGAATGAGGGTATTGATGCTCCGATTTTTATTTTTCGCCCTCTGCTTCCAGGTGAAGAGGAAGTTGTGATTAACTATCAGCTGATATCCTCGATCAGCAGTCTGCAGCAGGCTGAACGCCTCAGCGATAGAGCCAGGATCTGCGGGGTAAAGGTGCCCGTTCACCTGAAGGTGGAAACCGGTTTGGGAAGAACCGGTTTTTTGCCGGTTACCATTCAAGAGCATGCTGACAGGCTTTTTTCCCTGCCGGGCTTGGAATGGGAGGGGATCTATACCCATTTTGCCTCTGCTGCAGGGGATCCCCAATTCACCAGACAGCAGTTTCGGATTTTTCAGGATGTTGTAGATAACCTTAATAAACGGGGCATACAACTTCCCCTGTGTCATGTTTGCAATAGTGCTGCTGCCCTTCTCTATCCTGAAATGCGCCTTGATATGGTGCGCATCGGAACTCTTTTATATGGAGAAACCCCCCCCGGTGTTAAAGATGATCTTGGCCTAGAAAACACCTGGTCCTTCTGGAGCAGGGTGATCCATCTTCAGAAAGTGGAAAAGGGGATGAGAGTAGGTTATGGGAGAACCTGCCGGGTCTCTAGGGATACCACCATGGCGGTCATCCCTGTTGGGTACAGGGATGGGTTTGGAGTGGATGTTACCCCTCATCCTGCGGGGTTGATTGACTTATCCAAAGTTGTTGCTAAAATAATTTTAGGTTTTTTTGGGTTTCCGGTAGGAAAATTCTATGTAGACATCAACGGTATCCCTGCTCCTGTTTTAGGGAGGGTTGGCATGGAATTAACATGTGTTGATGTGGGTAAGATACCGGGTATAGAGCTGGGGACACCGGTGCGATTAATGGCAAGGCGCACAGTAATCAGAGAGTCAGTTCCCAAAAGGTATTGTATGCAGGAGACTGCCGGCAGCAGTGATACTCAACCTATGTAATAAAAACAACAGCTAGTGCATTCATTATCAGAAATAATAAAAAGGATTTAACAGATCAATGGAGAATTAGATAGAGATTGCAAAAGCCTGCGGCAGTGGCGGAGGAGGTATCAGTAATGATCATACAAACCATAAATGTGGTTGCTTTACGCTGCCCTGAATGCGGTAAAATAAAATATCACACATTATCTTTTTTTTCTTTTAAAGACAATCAGCCCCTGCGTTTCAGCTGTGATTGTGGGACACAACTTCTTTCTATAGCTACCAAGGATCGCAAGCTCTACTATCTGCAGTTGGACTGTCTGATGTGTGAAACAAAACACCTTTATCATTATCTTTTCAAGGACCTCTGGTCAGCTGAGGTATTACCTCTCTATTGTGAGGATACCGGTCTTGAAATAGGGTTTATTGGACCGCTGCAGAAGGTGAGGCAGAGCATTGCCCGGCAGGAAAAGTCCCTGCGGGAGATGGCTGAGGATCTGGGTTTTTCCGATTACTTTGCCAATCCTGAGGTTATGTATGAAATTTTAGATGATCTGCATAAACTAGCAGCGGAAGGTAAACTGTCCTGCCAGTGTGGAAATATGGATGTGGAAGTTGAGGTTTTTGCGGACCGGGTGGAGCTCCGCTGTCCCAGCTGTGGGGCATTGGGAATCATAGGGGCGGAAACCAAAGATGACCTGAAGGCCATGAAAAATATTTGGGAGATCGTGTTGAAGACAGGTACTCTGCAGTGGCTCTGCCGCGGTAAGGCAAAAAGAAGGAGAAAGTCCAAGGAATAAAGGGGGTATCACCCTTGAGCCTTGTGAGTTCTGCTGAGCTTTTGAAAAGAGCAGATGCAGCAGGCTGTGCAGTAGGTGCTTTTAACTGCAACAATATGGAGATCTTGCAGGCTATTATCTCCGCCGCTGAGGCTGAACAATCCCCTGTGATCATTCAGGCCAGCCAGGGGGCGATCAAGTACGCTGGTCTTGAGTACATCACAGCCATGGCACGTATGGCTGCTTTATCTGCCAGTGTGCCGGTAGCACTCCATTTGGACCACGGGACAGATTTCAACCAGGTGATTGAGTGCATCAGAGCCGGTTTTACTTCTGTTATGATCGATGGGTCTCACCTTCCTCTGGAAGAAAACATAAAACTGACCAGGAAGGTGGTAGAAGTGGCACATGCGGTAGGGGTTTCAGTTGAGGGGGAACTGGGACGCCTGGTAGGTACTGAAGATGAGATCAGTGTAGATGAAAGAGATGCCTTTTTTACTGACCCCCAGGAGGCTGTTGTTTTTGTCAGGGAAACAGGGATCGATGCCCTGGCTCCCTCCATCGGTACTGCTCACGGCCGCTACCGCGGAAAGCCAAAATTGGATTTTGACAGGTTGAAGCAGATCCGGGAACTGGTTGGGATTCCTCTTGTGCTGCACGGGTCCTCCGGTGTGCCTGCTGAGGACATCAGAAAAGCCATTTCCCTGGGTGTGCGCAAGGTGAATATTGATACAGATATCAGAGAGGGATTTGTAAAAGAGATGCGAAGAGTGCTGGCGGCAGAACCTGATGAAATTGATCCCCGCAAGGTATTAGGGCCGGCACGCTTAAAAGCTACGGAGGTGATCAGGGAAAAAGTCCGGCTGTTTGGTTCTGTAGAACAGGACGGGAAGTATTGAGCCAGGGGGTAAGAGTTAGATGGAGATTTATTTGGATACCGCCAATGTGGATGAAATTAGAGAGGCTGTTGATTGGGGTGTGATAACCGGTGTCACCACCAACCCCACTCTGATTGCCAGAGAGACCGGGCGTGACTTTCACGAAATAATCAAAGAGATCTGCGGTCTGGTTAAGGGTCCCGTTAGTGCTGAGGTGATCAGCCTGGATGTAGAGGGTATTCTAAGAGAGGCGAGGGAACTGGCAGCTTTAGATCCCCATATTGTTATCAAGATCCCGGTGACAGAGGATGGATTGGCTGCGGTGAAGGTGCTGTCCAGTGAAGGGATCCGTACCAATGTAACACTGGTTTTTAGCGCTCTGCAGGCCTTGTTGGCCGCACGGGCCGGTGCCACTTATGTCAGCCCTTTTATCGGCCGGATCGATGATACCGGCCAGGATGGGTCGGATGTTTTGGGTGATATTATGGATATTTTCCAGAGTTACCAGCTGGAAACCAAGGTGATCGCTGCTAGTATCCGTCATCCCCGCCATGTCCTGGAGGCAGCGCTACTTGGGGCAGATATCGCCACTGTGCCCTTCAAGGTGCTGAAAACCATGTTCCGGCATCCCCTTACAGACCGCGGGATAGACCGTTTTCTTGCTGATTGGGAGAAAGTTATTAAAGGTTGATATTTTCTACTTGACTATAATAATTATTACTGGTAAAATATACAAAAACTAGCGAAGTCGGCTTTTTCCCCTATATATTCTTAAAGCCTTAACAGCTGTAGTTCTTATTTTTTATTACCTTCCTTTGGTAACCCGCAGATTTAAGGGAAATCAAATTAATTATATAACTGCCGTTATATAAAGATCCTGCCTGGAGGAATCAATTTCTCTGACATCATTAAATATACCCAGGAACTAATTTTTTATATTTAAATACATTAAACAGGAATGGTGATATGGACTTGAATATTACAGAGTTAGAGCAAAAGACCATGGCTGAACTCTACAAAATTGCCAAAGAGTTGGAGTTAAGCGGATATTCCCGGCTGCGTAAAAAGGAACTGATCTTTGAGATCATGAAGGCACAAACGGAAAAGGATGGGCTTCTCTTTGCCCAAGGTATTTTGGAAATCCTTCCTGATGGCTACGGTTTTCTGCGCCCTTTCGCCTATCTGCCCAGTCATGATGATATCTATGTTTCACCTTCCCAGATCAGGCGATTTGACCTGCGTACCGGGGACCGGGTAGCGGGACAGGTGCGTGCTCCCAAAGAAACTGAGCGCTTTTTTGCGCTGCTGCGGGTGGAATCGGTCAATGGTTATGACCCTGATGAAGCCTCCCACAGGCTCCATTTTGACGCCCTGACTCCTATTTTCCCCAATAGCCGCCTGACCATGGAAAGTGAAGAGGTGACCGATATCTCCTGCCGGATCATCGATCTGGTGGCACCTTTGGGAAAGGGGCAGAGAGGCCTGATCGTTGCTCCCCCTAAGGCAGGTAAAACATACCTACTCAAGAAAATCGCCAATGCCATCACAAAGAATTACCCTGATGTTTACTTGATGGTGCTGCTCATTGACGAACGCCCGGAAGAGGTTACAGATATGCAGCGTTCTGTGGAAGGTGAAGTGATCAGTTCCACCTTTGATGAGCCACCGGAGAACCATGTCAAGGTATCGGAAATGGTTCTGGAGAGGGCGAAAAGGCTGGTGGAGCACCAGCGTGATGTGGTAATTCTTTTGGACAGCATTACCCGCCTGGCCAGGGCTTATAATTTGGTTGTCCCTCCATCAGGCCGCACACTGTCCGGGGGAGTTGACCCCACAGCTTTGCATAAACCGAAGAGATTTTTCGGAGCAGCCCGCAACATTGAGGAGGGGGGCAGCCTTACTATCCTGGCCACAGCACTGGTGGAAACCGGCAGCAGGATGGATGATGTGATCTTTGAGGAGTTCAAGGGTACAGGGAATATGGAGTTGGTATTGGACCGAAAACTGGCGGAAAAACGCATTTTCCCTGCTCTTGATGTGAAACGCTCAGGTACAAGGCGGGAGGAACTGCTGCTCAGCAAAGAGGAATTGGAATTAGTCTGGAACTTCAGAAGGACATTTGCCAATTATGGTACAGGTGAGAGTATAGAAATGCTGATGGATGCAATGAAAAAGACAAAAGCAAACAGTGACCTGCTACGGGCACTGCCGCAGCTCTTTAAGGAGTAAGCCTGCTTACAAATCTGCCAGCCTCAGGATTATATCTGTCTCCAGGATGCAGACATATCATACCCTAGAATGTATAAATACCAGTATGTGGGTAAAAATAGCAGTAGATTATGGCTTTAGCGAGGTGATAGATATGCAGAGCAAAAAGGCCATTATCTGCTGCCTGGCAGTACTGATGGGGCTGGTGATCCCCTTTCATCAGGCTGCCGGTTATTTTGCGGAGGATAGTTTTACAGCATACTGGAATAAAGAATCGGTCGCAAAGGTGTCCGGGGAAGCTGTTTCTCCTGTTTATACTGTTAAGCCTGGTGATACCCTGTGGAGTATCAGCCGCGTTTTTGGGGTCAGTTTAAGTGAGCTTAAAGCGGTAAATAGGATCCATGATGGGGATCTGATCAGAGTTGGGCAGATTCTGCAGCTCCCGGAAGTGAGAACACACCGGGTGTCCAGAGGAGAAACTTTGTGGAGCCTGTCACGCCGCTATGGGACCAGTGTGGGTCAGCTGATGGATCTGAATCAGATAACTGACCCGGCTTCTCTGAAGGCTGGGCATGAGTTGATCATCGCCGGAAACAGTAAAGGAGCACAGCCGGTTGCAGGACAGGTAAAAAAGATGGTTTTTGTCTGGCCCCTCAAAGGCAGGATTACCTCTCAATACGGACCCCGTAATGGGGAGTTTCACCATGGTTTGGATATCGCCGGTGAAATGGGAGAATTGATCAGAGCCGGTGAAAATGGTGTGGTAACCACTGTCGGTTATCTTCCCTTTTACGGTAATACAGTGATTATCGACCATGGTGGGGGATATAAAACACTGTACGGACATATTTCAGAGTATCTGGTTAATAAAGGTGATACAGTAGAAAAGGGACAGCCCATCGCCAGGGTTGGTTCTACAGGCAGATCCACAGGCCCTCACCTCCATTTTGAAGTGAGGATCAACAACAAAACAGTAAACCCCATCCATTATCTGGACAGCTAATGAGCATTTAATGGAACACTACCGCACGCCTTTTGGTGTGCGGTAGTTGCTTTATCGTCTTATTATTTTATACTTAAATAAGCAATCAGTGGCATTAAAAAGCATTGCACTGTTAAAGCTGATAAAGGGTAGAGGAGGAACTGAATGAAGCATATCTTTATTGTTAATCCTGCTGCAGGTCCGAGAAATGCTTTTGATGAGATTAAAAATTCGCTGCGGAAATATGATGGAAAGCTGGACTATGAAATTTATACAACAAAAGGCAGAGGGGATGCTGTAAGTTTTGTTAAAAACCGGTGCAGCACCCATTGGGGGAAAGTTAGATTATATGCATGTGGGGGGGATGGAACGCTAAATGAGGTTGTAAATGGGATAGCAGGTTTTCAGCAGGCAAGTGTCAGCTGTTATCCTTGTGGAAGTGGAAATGACTTTGTAAAGTACTATGGTGGGAAGGAAAAGTTTCTTGATATAGACAAGCTTATTCATGCATCAGAGAAAACCATCGATTTGATAAAGGTTTCTGATAGATATTGCATCAATGTATGTCATTTTGGTTTTGATACTTGTGTTGCCGAAACAGTGGCTAAATTGAAAAGGAAAAAAATCATTGGCGGTAAAAATTCATATATTGCGGCTGGGTTTAA
>LFTQ01000197.1:0-9495 GCA_001513545.1 Clostridia bacterium DTU068
CCCCCACCGATGATCAGCACCTGGGTACTGTGCCGGTGCTCCTGCCGTCCACGGTGCCATGCTTGCTTTTTTGCTTTATTCCAGAGCAATCTTTTTTCCCACCTCTTACCTCTCACTTCCCACATCTCAATTGCCAGCTTGCTTTATTGTTTTATTGACTCGGGCGGTACAGGGACCTTTGGTTTGCCGTATTTTATTAATCAACACAACACCACCCATCTAATCATACCATAGACCTCACTCGATTCCGATCGATCACCGGGACAGGCCGACAGCGCGATGACCGATCACTGGGACAGGTTGACATTTCGCGAGAAGGATCCCTCCAAACAGCGTTTATCCCTGCCAGCGCAGCGACCTGCGGAGGTTGTTACTTGCCCTTGATGAAGGAGCAGTTAACGACAGCCAAAGTGAATACGTACTGCAGCATAAGGTGGCAGTCCCTAACTGGGCAGAACGATTACCTAATCGGAAATTTCTAGATAATAAAAGTTGATCATGACACCTAATTCAACATTCATATTCAGACATCAGACCTCCGGTATCCGGCTTCTGATATGGATGGCGTCATAGGAGCCAGTTGGCTGACGTCTGCGGAAAGTATATGGGTAAGTTCAACCGGAGCTTATGTCGCAAGCGGCAGGGACAAACCAGTTGAACAGGCCGATCACCGGGACCGTCCCCCCGATCGGGCCCAGTTCTATTCCACTGCGTACAGCAAATAATCATCATTTGTATATATTCTCACCATCTCAATTGTTTGGTCAAGTTCTATTGTATCAGGTAGTTCATCCCGTTGAAAGAAACTCTCTCCATAAATCTTGTCCTGCAGTAGAATCAGGCTGCCTTGGTGTTTTTTCAAATACTCAGGCTTGACACCAATCCCATTAAGTGGTGTTATGTTGTTTTGATGAGCCATTATCAAAAAAGGATAGCGCTGCATCCTCGTAGAGGCAAAAACCTTTCTTCCTTGAGCAGTTTCCCCTAAAAAGTCGCTCACCAAGTACTGCCCATCATCCCGGTGCCAGTAGGAAATCAGGTCCTCTTCTCCGGGAACAGTTTGCAGCGGTGCTTTATTACCTATGATATAATCCGGTTTTTTCATCACATTGGCTGTTATGAAACACAAGATAAGGAGCACAGCTGTCACTTTTATCGCTGCTTTGCCGGGGCGGAACTTGACTGAAGCAGATATATTTATGAAGAAATATGCCATCGCAGCCACCAGCATTATCAGTACTGCCACAAAAGGCCTGCCCGGATTGAGGGGGCTGTTCAACCTGTTCACCATACAGAAGAGCAGCAAAACAGTATATGCCGCACAGAAGACCACGGCCCTGGGGTTTTTCTCCTGGCCTTTCAGCACAGCGAAAACATAATAAATATAAGGAATGGCGAGCATACCCCAGATCAGGTATGTTGCAGCACCTACAAAATCACTATATATTTCCGCATACCTATCTGCCTGAGCATGGGCTAAAGAGATCATGCCGTCCAAATAATGGTGGGATTTAAAAACAGTTTCAGCGACAGGTAGGCCCGCAAAATACAGCACCCCGATTGACAAAATAAGCAACAGACCGGCGCTGATGGAGACGCAAACCGCAGCCCGCCATTTGGTTATTGCCCTGATGAGCAGATACAAAAGGCCGAGTCCAACAAGAGCTGCAGCGCCCAGGATGACAAGAAAAATAGACAATGTAATTATAGTCCCGTATTCCGGCGCCGCTGCCTGCCCTATAGAATAAAAAATCAGACGGCTAAACTGCGCAACCAGGGGTTCGATGCCTTTGCTGACATATATAAGGTAGCAGAGACAAAAAACGATAAAACACAGATACAGCCCGGCAGCAATTATATTCGCCACCAGCCAGTTGATCTCTCTTTTACATAAAAACAGAATGAACACTGTCACCACAGCCCCGCTGAAAACAAGCAGGGCATAGAAGTTGCACACAAAAGATGTGGTCACAAGGCCTGCTAACAGGATCACCGCTCCAAAAACACCTGAGCGGGTTGTTTTCTTATTGATGATTAGGAGTAGGGCTGTGATGATAAACAAGAGCAGCACACCCATGGTTTGGGTGCGCATCTCCTGGCCTAAAATATGCACCATGTTTTCCCATCCGTAAAGCATGGCCGCCAGCAGCCCTGTGCGCTGCTCATGGAGCCTGGCAACAACCAGATAAACCGCCAGGATAATCAGTATATTGAGGAATGGCGGAATGACCCCGGCAAGTGTAACAATATCTGAGCCGCTCACCAGTGATAAAAAGCGAAACAATACATACAAGCCAACAAAGTTAAGTGAAATGGACTGGACATTTTCAAATAATATTTTCCCTGTGTCAGTAAACAGGTTCCAATAGGTAAAGATGTGCCTGTGAGGGTCTGTAAATCCTACAGGTACTCCTGCCTGCAGATAATAGATATACTGCAGGACAAACAAAGGAATCAGCAGCAGGGACAAGGACTGGGCATTGCTCAAAGAATGCCTTTCACTGAAAATGTAGAACAGAGTCGGGGTGACCATCAGCAGGATGCTGATCAAGAGAAGCCCTGACAAACCGCTTAAACCCCGGGCATTCACCAAAAAGAGCAATGTGCCCACTAGGGTCAACAAAAGGCTCAATAAATAATGGTTTGGGTTAGTTTTTGCATTTTGTATTTTCTGCACAGCAATACTCCTTCAAACCGATCAAGGGGACAGGTTGACCCGGATCTGCCTCGGGCAGACCGATCAGTTCGAGTCAACGAGTCAACGAGTCAAGGCGAGTCAAGGGGACGGTTACTTTGACTCACTGCCACGGGACCGATCACCGGGACTGTCCCTCCCGCGATCAGGGGGGCAGCAAATTATATATAAAATTTCTCTGCAAATCCAAAACTTCCTGCTCATTCACTCTGTACTTGCCTGACCGATCAGGGGACCGATCACCGNNGACCCACTGCGACCGATCAGTGGGACAGTCCCACCGCGCGTTTTCAGCGCGGCGGGACACATTGACCGATCAGTAGAACTGTCCTCCCAGGCGAAAACAGCAAAAAGAAACGTCACCCCGTGCGGCCTATAGCAAACGATACATCCCTACGCCACCCCCCGTGCAGCAGAACCGTCCCGCCACACGGTGCACACAGAAAACGCTTGCATTATATAGGGCATTGGCCCAAAATATTATTAGCAAAAAGTTAATTGGGTCCTTTATCAAGAAAGAAGGGTTTTCACATGTATAGTCCCAAGGTTATTGAGCATTTTCAAAACCCGCGCAATGCAGGTAAAATCCCCGATGCTGATGGTATAGCAACCATTGCTGAAGGTTGCGGTGATATTTTTCGTTTTTATGTGAAAATACGAAATAACCGCCTGGAAAAAGTGGGTTATGAGGTCAAAGGATGCCCTGTGGCTATTGCCTGCTGCAGTATGACTGCCGTACTTGCCGAGGGAAAATCCTTGGCTGAAGCTATGATGATCACAAATGAGGTTGTGGAAAAAGCCCTGGGTGGGCTTCCCCCTGAAAAGAAGCATTGTTCCAATTTAGCCGCAGATGCCCTCTACGAAGCCATACAAGATTACCTTTACAAGCAGGCTCTTAGCGGCAATACAGCCCCTGCGGCATCTGGTGATGATTGGCGGAATATGTACCTGCCGCGGGAAGCCCCTGGCAGCAAGTGGAATAGAAGATGACCGATCACCGCGATCACCGGACAGGTTGACTGATCGGTCCGATCACCGGGACTGCCCCTTCGCGCGAGGCAGATCGATCAGGGGACAGATCTGCTGCCCGACTAATAACCAACGACCAACTACTGTGACGCGACCCCCGTCCCCTTGTCACACCCTTGTCACACGACGCGCCATCCGCCCACCAGCCGCCTATGCCACATTACACCGCCCGGTCTGTGAACTGGCTGTTATAGAGCTCTGCATAAAATCCGCCCTTG
Organism: Clostridia bacterium DTU068; assembly: GCA_001513545.1. GTDB lineage: Bacteria > Bacillota > DSM-12270 > Thermacetogeniales > Thermacetogeniaceae > DTU068. Next base: position 3,943 of record LFTQ01000197.1, read on the forward strand.
GCCAGCAGTTCATTATGGGTGCCTTTTTCAATTATTTTGCCTTCATTCATCACCAAAATCAGGTCCGCGTCCCTTATAGTCGACAACCTATGAGCGATAACAAAACTGGTTCTACCTTCCATCAGGCGAGCCATTCCCTTCTGGATCAGCCACTCGGTTCTCGAATCCACATTGCTGGTAGCCTCATCCAAGATCAGGATCGCCGGATCTGCAAGGATCGCCCGAGCAATGGTGAGCAGTTGTTTCTGCCCCTGCGAAATATTGGAGGCATCTTCATTGATCACAGTATCATAACCATCGGGAAGGGTTCTGATAAAGTGGTCCGCATGAGCAGCCTTTGCCGCCTCAATAATCTCATCCATTGTGGCATGCTCATTGCCATAGGCTATATTCTCCCTGATGGTGCCGTTGAAAAGCCATGTATCCTGTAGAACCATGCCGAAAATGCTGCGCAGGTTGCCCCGCTTAATATCCTTGATATCGACACCATCAACGGTTATTCTTCCCCCATCTATTTCATAAAAGCGCATCAGCAGATTAACCAGAGTGGTCTTCCCTGCACCGGTCGGACCAACCACAGCAATTGTCTGCCCTTGTTTCACATCAATATTCATATCCTCTATTAAAGGAACATCCTTTTTATAGCTGAATTTAACACTCTGAAATTGAACATCACCCCTGGGGAACTCGATCACCCTGGCATCAGCCTCATCCGGGATCTCCTCAGGCTCGTCAAGGATCTCAAAAACCCGCTCTGCAGATGCAGCTATTGACTGAAAGATGTTCACTATACTGGCGGTCTGAGTAATAGGATGTGTAAAATGAGTGGCATACTGCATAAATGCCTGCACATCACCGATCTGGATCACTCTTCTCATCACAAAAATCGCGCCGACAACACAAACAAGCACATACCCCAGGTTGTTGATGAGATGCATCAAGGGCATGATCAAGCCTGACAAAAACTGAGCCTTCCAGCCGGTTTCATAAAGCCTTTCATTAATCTCATTGAATTCTTCGATGGACTGCTGCTCCCGCCCAAATGCCTTTACTATCACATGTCCCCCATACATCTCCTCCACATGCCCGTTTAGCTCACCGAGCACCGCCTGCTGGCCTACAAAGTATTTTTGCGAGCGGCCGGCTATAAACTTGGTTACTATAAAAGAAAGGGGTAAAATGACCAGACACACTAGTAAGGTCATTAATGGGCTGATGGTCAGCATCATAACAATGATCCCGATCAGTGTCACCGCTGCTGTGACCAATTGAGTGATACTCTGCTGCAGTGTGCTGCTGATGTTATCAACATCATTTGTCACACGGCTCAGAATTTCACCATGTGCATGTGCATCAAAATATTTAAGTGGTAAACGGGAAAGCTTGTCGTTAATGTCCTTCCGCATATCGTAAACTACCTTCTGCACAACACCGGCCATTATAAACTGCTGTAAATAGCTAAATACTGCGCTAATCAGATAAAGCACACCTAAAGTGATAAGAATGTACTTAATAAACCCAAAATCCACCCCAGCACCCGGCACACCCTGCAGCCTTTCCATCATCCCTTCAAACAGCTCGGTTGTGGCCTGCCCCATGATCCTTGGGCTGACGATATTAAAAAGAGTGCTGAGAGCAGCCAGGACAAATACCAGCAAAAACTGCAGCTTGTATGGTTTTAAATAGCTGAGCAGCCTTTTAGCCGTACCTTTAAAATCTTTGACCTTTGGCGCCGGCTGTACCATCCCGTGGGGGCCGCCCCCTGGCCTTCCCATAGGCATATGTCTGCGCGTTTCTCTGATATTCATTTCACCTGCAGGCCTGCTTCTCTTTCCCTCAGGTATATCTCTCATGCTAATTCCTCCAGCGACAACTGTGAAGAAACAATCTCCCGGTAAACCCTGCACTTTTCTAATAGTTCTCTATGCCTGCCGGTCCCCACAATCTTCCCCTCATCCAGAACCACAATCTGGTCCGCGTCGATGACAGTGCTGACCCTTTGAGCAACAATGATCATCGTTGAGTTGGCAGTTTCCTTTTTAAGAGCCTTCCGCAGCCTGGTATCTGTTTTGAAGTCAAGGGCTGAAAAGCAGTCGTCAAACAGATAAATTTCAGGCTTTCTGATCAACGCCCGAGCGATAGAGAGCCGCTGTTTTTGTCCACCTGAAACATTGATTCCACCCTGTTCAATAAATGAATCTATGCCATCTGCCATCTGTGAAACAAATTCTTCTGCCTGGGCAAGCTCAAGCGCTCTCTGAAGCTCTTCAGCTGAGGCGTCTTCCTTCCCATAGCGTAGATTCTCTGCGATGGTACCGGTAAAGAGGACAGACTTTTGAGGAACATAGCCGATTTTCGCCCGCAGAGCCTGAATGGGCATCTCCCTGATATCCTGGTTATCAATCAGAATTCTGCCGCTGCCCACATCATAAAAACGCAGCATAAGTTTCAAAAGGGTGGATTTTCCCGAGCCGGTACCACCGATTATAGCAGTAACCTCACCAGGTTTTGCGCAGAATGAAACACCGCTGACAGCAGCTTTCTCTGCCCCCGGGTAGCAGAAGGTTACATTATCAAACCAGACAAAACCGGGTTTGTCAGGGGCAGCACCGGCACCAACCGCTGGAGTCCCTTGCCCGGAGGCGGAGGAAGCGGACATTGATTGAACGCCGGAGCCCATCCCCTCTGATGCCTGAGCTGTTGTGCCGGCCCTGTCACCGGTTTCTATGATGTCAGCATGATCCGTATGAGTTGATATATGAGCTGCTGTCCCTGCGCCTGCAAATGCGCCTGCTGCACCGCTCCTTTCGGTATCCAGCGGATCTTTGATACTGCACTCTGTTTCCAGCACTTCATTGATCCTGGCAGCTGACACAGAGGCACGAGGGATAATGACAAATATCATAGACAGCATCATCATGGAAAACAAGATCAGCCCCACATACTGAATAAAGGCCATCAGGTCGCCGACCTGCATATGGCCATGATCAATGCGAATACTGCCGAACCAGATAATCGCTATAATTGTATAGTTCAAAATAAGGCTCATCACTGGCATCAATAGAGCCATGATTTTGTTGACCCTTACTGCGGTCTCTGTCAGGTCGCGGTTTGTCTCATTAAACCTTCTTTTTTCATAATCGGTGCGGTTAAAGGCACGTATCACCCTGATACCGGTCAGCCTCTCCCGCAACACCAGATTTAATCTATCCAGTTTGAGCTGCAGCGCTTTAAAAAGAGGCATACCCTTTCTGACAACTAAAATGATCACCATTGCCAACAGTGGGATTGCCAGGAAAATACCCAACGACAGCACCGGATCCTTATATACGGCCATAATAATCCCACCGATGCACATCATGGGTGCCCGCAGCATCATCCGCATCATCATCATTACAACATGCTGTAGCTGCGTAATATCATTGGTGGTTCTGGTGATAAGTGATGCAGTCCCAAACCTTTCAAATTCCTGCAGGGAAAAGCTCTCAACCCGGCTGAAAACCTTGCCGCGCAGCAATTTGCCGAATCCTGACGAAGTTCTTGAAGACAGCAAGCTGGAAAATACAGCACAGACCATGCCTAAAAGAGCAATGACCAGCATCCGGATGCCCACTGTTATAATGTAATCTGTATCTCCATTGACAATACCGTTATCAACTATATCTGACATCAAAGTAGGCAGATACAGCTCTGAAATAGCCTGGAAAAAAGTAAGGAAAAAAACTGCAACTATCGCTGGTATATATGGTTTTAAGAATCTGAATAGCTTTAACACAAATAACCTCTCCATTCCAGTGTGAAACGAGTGTGAAACGGGGACGGGGGTCGCGTCACACAACACCAATGCTTTCCCTAGTCAAGGAAACGCCACCTAATCAACACCCGGCACTTCGTATAAGCGAAAGTCAGACCGCGCTGGGAACCGTCACCTGTTACAAGGGGACGGGGGTCGCGTCATCGTAGTTGGTCGTTGGTTATTAGTCGGGCAGCAAACCTGTCCCCTGATCGCGCGGGGGGACAGTCCCGGTGATCGGTCCGATCAGTCAACCTGTCCCAGTGATCGGCCGGTTAATCCTCTTGAGGAATGCCCTTCATAGACAGTGCTATTCTTCCCTTTTCAGCATCCACGGAGAGCACCCTGACTGTCACAACATCACCCACAGCAACCACATCTAGCGGATTTTTTACATATTTTTCGCTCAATTCGGAGATATGGACAAGTCCGTCATTTTTCACACCGATATCCACAAACGCTCCGAAATCCACCACATTGCGCACAACCCCTTTTAACTGCATACCGGGCTTGAGGTCTTCAATGCTGAGCACATCTGTCCTGAAAACAGGCTGTGGGAGGTCATCCCTAGGGTCCCGGCCAGGCCGCAAGAGGGCTTCGATAATATCTCTCAGTGTGGGCACACCCGCACCCAGTTTTTCTGCAGTCTCTTCCACATCCAACCCTGACAGCTTGCTGCGCAGGGCATCGGTCCCGACCTCAGCTAAATCAACCTGCAGCAGTTCGAGCAGTTTGTAAGTCAATTCATAGGACTCGGGATGGATGGGAGTGGAATCCAACAGGTTGTCCCCATCATTGATCCGCAGGAAACCGGCACACTGTTCAAAGGCCTTTGGCCCCAGGCGCGGCACATCAGACAACTGCTTCCTGTTTCTGAAAGCGCCGTTTTTTTCACGGTAATGAACAATATTTTCTGCAACTGTGGCATTAATACCTGAAACATAGCTGAGCAGAGCCGCAGAAGCTGTGTTGAGATCAACACCTACATAGTTTACAGCTGACTCTACCACTTTGGCCAAACTTTCATTTAGCTGCTTGGCAGGGACATCATGCTGGTACTGCCCCACACCGATGGCCTTCGGTTCGATTTTAACCAGCTCAGCCAGGGGGTCCTGCAGGCGGCGGGCAATGGAGACCGCGCTGCGCTGGGAGACATCCAGATCGGGGAATTCCTTGATGGCTAGATTAGAAGCGGAATAAACACTTGCCCCAGCCTCACTGACGATCACATAGGCCAGATTGAGCCCTGTTTTATTGAGCTTCTGGATAAGGCCCGCCACAAACTGCTCGGTCTCACGGGAGGCTGTGCCATTACCGATAGCGATCACATCGATCTCATACTTTTTGATCACACGGGCAAACTCCTGCTCTGCCTCTTCAATCCTCTGCTGAGGAGGTGTAGGATACACAACTCCCACTTCCAGCAGCTTTCCGGTCTGGTCCACAACCGCCCACTTACACCCTGTTCTGTAAGCGGGATCAACACCCAGCACCATCTTACCGCGGACCGGGGGCTGCAGCAGGAGGTTGCGGAGGTTTTTGGAGAAAACATTGATCGCTTGCTCGTGAGCCATCTCGGTCAGCTCTCCCCGCAGATCGCGCTCCACAGCCGGAGCAATCAGCCGCTTGTAGGCATCAGCAAGTGCCGTTTTGACAAGATCTGTAGTCACTGCCCCTTCCTTGGCATAATTTTGGTTTAACCAAGAAATCACCGGCTCGGTTTCCACATCTATCGAAACATGTAAAAACTCCTCACGCTC
>LFTQ01000197.1:9564-10959 GCA_001513545.1 Clostridia bacterium DTU068
ATGTCCATCGCCCCCTGCAGAGCCTCTTCAACTGCTGGCACCTCTTCTGTGAGATATTTTGCCGCTTCAATATCGGGTGAACCCTCAGCAGGAAAGGAAAGAAGGTAGACAGCCAGGGGTTCCAGCCCCCTTCCCCGAGCGATGCTCCCTCTGGTTTTGCGCTTCGGCCTGAAGGGGCGGTAGATATCCTCAACTTCACTAAGTTTAAGTGCCTGGTTGATCTGCTCTTTGATCTCCTCGGTCAGTTTCCCCTGTTCATCGATGAGGCGGATTACTTCCTCTTTGCGCTGTTCCAGGTTGCGGTAATAACCAACCTGCTCCTCGATCCGGCGGATCTGGGTCTCATCCAGCTCCCCGGTCATTTCCTTCCGGTACCTGGCGATAAAGGGGACCGTATTGCCATCATCCAGCAGTTTCACTGTGTTTTCTACACTTTTCTCGGGAAGCCCCAGCTCCCCAGCCACAGTCTTGACAATATCCAGAATCAGAAACTCCTCCTCACAACAGTTTTCATCGGAAAATACGCTATCTTTATATTTTACCAGAGTTCAATCAGCTTTTCACCACAAGCGATCATCGACCGATCACCGGACAGGTTGACTGATCGGACCGATCACCGGGACTGTCCCCGCGCGCGATCAGGGGGACAGGTTGACTGATCGCGCGCAGTATTCCCCTCACACGACGAGCAGTGTATATCCCTGCCACTTGCGACTTAAGCTTAGGTTTAACTTGCCCTAAGACTCGTCGCTTATATAGCAGATCGCGCCCTATGACGCCGTCCGTGGCGCATAGTCGCCTAGCTCAACATCCATGTTTCGCTTTGGCTGTCGTTAGCTGCTCCTTCGTCAAGGGCAAGTAACAACCTACGCAGGTCGCTGCGCTGGCAGGGGCAAACTAACCAATCACCGACCGATCAGGGGAACTGCCCCTCCGCGCGATCAAGGGAACAGGTCTGCTACCCGACTAATTACCAACGGCCAACTACGATGGACACGACCCCCGTCCCCTTGTCACGTGGGGTGACCGATCACCGCTATCTGGGGGCTGTCCCACCGCGCGAAAACAAGGAGATAAGACCGAAGTATTTCCGTTAGCTATCCATTTCTTCTTTAAAAATTATTGAGCTAACAGCAGTGTGCCATATTTGACCAGCTGAACTGCAGGCAGGAAAAGGAGTTGGGCAAACAGTGTCCCCAAAAGCCGGCTCAAAACCAGCCAAAAGGTGAGGTGCAGAATCTCACTCTCCGGGCGCGCCCCCTGCAGGGCATTGTCTGTTATCACAGCGGTTACTGGATCCACTAGAAAAGTGTCTAGAAAAACAGCAATTAAATTGACTATTCCCGACAGTTCAGTTGCTGTTGCCCGGTATGCGGGGGTCAAGGCCCCGGCATA
>LFTQ01000025.1 GCA_001513545.1 Clostridia bacterium DTU068
ATTCAGGGTCAATCCCCTGATTTGCCCTGATCATACCGAAAGGGCGGATAGAGCCTTCAAGCCGGTTGCCCAAAAATGGCGGTGTGCGCAGGATATATTTTTCTGCAGGCAGCAGTTGGGCAATCTGCCGGACAGCTGTGGGAATAAACTGATCAGCGATCAGGAGTTCTTTGATCAGCACCCTATCTTTACCGCGCTTTTCTATCACAGCACAGCCCTGTTCTCCTTCTACCGCTAACCCGTAAATATCCGCGCCGGATTGCCGGGACAGTTTACGTTGGTAGTCAATATCCTCAATGCTGTAGGAGACATGTGTCTTTCCACTGAGCTGCTTCTCCCTTATCAAATTGTATTCTTGAGGGGAAATACCGGTAATAGTGCAGCTGTTTGCCCCAACAGGCAGTGACTCAAGCTTCTGCCGGTGAAACGATAGCTGTCTGACAAAAAAGAAATCCCTAAACCCCTGACTGCGGTAATAGTCAAAGAGTTTCTTCCCTGCTGGGACAATAACAGAAAAGAAATTCTCCTGTTGGCCCAAGTGCCGGCTGGCAAATTCCAATAGTCGGGTGGCATAACCCCTGTACCGGTATTGGGGATGTGTGGCCAGAGCGTACACCATTGTAGAATTAAGGCTTGCCCCGGTAGAGGTAATTACTCTGACCGGCAGCAGGGTCAGCATAGTTGCAATCTCTCCCCCCTCAAGGAGCAGGAGAGTCTCATCCTCTTGATAGCGATGAGTGTAGTAAAAATCAATGTATTGATCACTGTCTCCGAAGCTGAGCTTCCATATCTCTTTTTGCCTGGTTGTTTCCCCCTTTTTGGCGAATCTGATCTCGATCATCTTCACGCCCTCATTCTAGAACATGCAGTTGCATAATTCCGTTCTGAAACATATTTCCCCCAGTATTTTTCCTCCATTCGGACCGGGTGATAGGACAATTTGGCCTTTCTTAATCCGGCTTGGCCCATATCTTCCTCACGGTTAACGAAAATGATTTCCGGGTGTTTTTGCTGTATAAATTTCGCAAACTGCTGATTAATCGTTTGATAGGCACCTTTTATATCACTGAATGCCTTTTCAATGTGGGTGTCATAGGTATCTAAATTGAGTTTATCTCCTATAGTAAAGGCGACAACCTTTCCATCAGCTCGCAGCAGCCCACCCTCTAATTCCAACTGGTCAAAATAATCAAAACAGCGGCGCACTGCACAGAATTCCGAGGCCAACTGGACGTCATACATACACTTGTTAATTTTGCACCACTCAATATTCATCTCCCAGCACTCAGCCAGGTTTTCCGGGGATATCTCTTCAAAGCTCCAGTTGTAGTTTTTCATAAAATAGTTTACATGATTGCGTTTGCCTCGGTATTTCTTGCCGGTTAAAGCTGCGAGATCCTCCAACAGATAAACATAGTCAAAGCTGTCCCGTGCCTCACTGTACTCAAACTTTTCCGGAAATAAATGATTGAGCTCTGTAATATTCTCTTTCGACAGCCCGGCTAATACGAATTGAACCCCAGCTTTTGCAGCATCTTCAGCCATTGCCTCAAGGACTGGCTGAGGATCACCCTGGCCTGCCGGATAAAAATAATATTGTGTGCCATTTAAATTCCCTTTAACCACTAAAAAATTATCCACCTGGGCCACACGATATTGAAAGGTGTTTACCCATGCAAACAGGTTGGTAAAATTATAATGGCTGCCGCTTAGATCAGCTGCTTTCAGAAGCGGGTCCACCCACTTCTTATCCTCGATCTCTACTGGTTTAAATTCTATCATCCAACCCCACCTAGAATGTAATAGTTAAAATCATACTAACATTCTATCATATCCCCGAAACATCTCAATTTAGTCTATGCTTTGTCTGTGTTCACAGTTTACCACAGCGAAAATAATCAATCCACAGGCAGATTGTTACTGAAAGGAACCGGTTTCTTGATGTTGAATAAATAGGTAATAAGAAAAGGTGAT
>LFTQ01000017.1 GCA_001513545.1 Clostridia bacterium DTU068
ACACCTCTCCAGATATTGCCGCCTCCAACTACAATAGCAACTTCTACATTTCTGTCATTTACCTCTTTCACTTCTTGAGCTATGTTTTGTAATATATTATGGTCGATGCCATAGCCCTTTTCACCAGCCAATGCCTCTCCACTTAGCTTGAGAACCACCCGTTTGTACTGAGGAGCTGACACAGGGAAACCCTCCTGTCCTCCAAGATTTCATTCTACGTTAAACTAGAAAATCCTTTCTCTAGATTAAAATTTTAGGCTTCTTCACCCAACTGGAAACGGCAGAAACGGCGCACAACTATGTTTTCACCCAATTTGGCAATATACTGATTAACTAAATCCCTGACTGTCATATCAGTATCTCTGATATAGGGCTGTTCAAAAAGGCAGACATCCTGATAGAACTTATTCATCCTGCCTGTGACAATCTTTTCAATCACCTTATCCGGTTTTCCTTCATTTCTCGCCTGGGTTTCTAAAATCTCTTTTTCAGATTGAATTCTCTCCTCAGGCACATCTTCACGGTTCACATAACCAGGGTTGGCTGCCGCTACCTGCATGGCCAACTCTCTGCATAAATATTTAAAGTCATCGGTTTTAGCAACAAAATCTGTTTCACAGTTTACTTCAATCAGCACGCCAATCTTACCACCGGGATGTATGTACGCTTCTACCATCCCTTCTTTAGTGGCCCTTCCTGCTTTTTTAGCTGCGGCGGTTATACCCTGCTCCCTCAAGTAAACAACGGCTTTTTCCATATCCCCATTGGTTTCCTGAAGGGCCTTTTTGCAGTCCATAATACCTGCACCTGTACGTTCTCTTAACTCTTTAACACTCTCAGCTTTTATCAAAAGGATCCCCTCCATATAATTTACTCATCATCTTCTTCTTGTGGTTCTTCTTCAACCTGTTCCCCTTGCTTTGCTTCCAGAACAGCATCAGCTATCTTCGAAGTCAAAAGCCGCACAGCCCTGATGGCATCATCATTACCTGGTATAACATAGTCAATCTCATCGGGATCGCAGTTCGTATCAACAATACCTATTGTTGGTATACCCAATTTATGAGCTTCCCGAACCGCGATCTGCTCCTTTCTGGTATCAACTATAAAGAGTGCCCCAGGAAGGTCATCCATGTCTTTAATTCCTTTCAAAAAGCGTTCGAGTTTTTCTTTTTCCCCTCTTAGCTTGATGACCTCTTTTTTGGGTAGAAGCTCCATGTGGCCATTTTCCTCCATCTTTTCCAACTCACGCAACCGCTCAACCCTTTGGCGGATGGTCTGGAAATTGGTAAGCATCCCACCAAGCCACCTGACATTAACATAAAACATCCCGCATCTTTCAGCTTCTTCCCGTACCGAATCCTGAGCCTGTTTTTTGGTGCCTACAAAAAGCACATTTTTCCCATCACCAACAACTTCTTTAATGAAATTGCAGGCTTCCTCGATCTTCTTTACAGTTTTCTGCAGATCGATAATATAAATACCATTGCGCTCCGTAAAAATATAAGGAGCCATTTTGGGGTTCCAGCGTCTTGTCTGATGACCGAAATGAACCCCTGCTTCAAGCAATTGTTTCATAGTGACTACTGACATAATTTGCCTCCTTTGGTTTAGCCTCCGCCGCTTTCATAATCAGGCAGGCCCGCAGGACCCCCACCTGACTCTAAAGCTGACGTGTGTTTTTATCAACCGATAGTATAACACAAAGAAATGGATTCAAGCAACAAATTCACCGGATTTTAGTGATTAATGGTCTGCTGCTTAAATAAAAAGCACCTTTCTCCTTGAAAGGTGCTGAATAATCTTAACTTATGTTTTGTTTCAATTTTAATACCAGATCTACCTCTTTAGATCCCAGATTCAGCTTTTTAGCAATTTCTTCATTGCTTAAACCCTGATTTGCCAACTCCACCATTCTGGCGTATTTTTCTCCATCATCAATTTTCGGAGTGTTTTTCCCTTCGTTTTTGTGTTGTGAATCCCCTCTTTGTTTACTAGTACGGGGTTTCCCCTTTCCTGAAAATTTTTGCTGCTTATTTTTTTCCCGGCTGCTATCACGAATTTTCTGTTCTAAACTTGCTACCGAAGCCCGTACCTGTTTCATTTGATTATCGACCTTGGATACTGCCTGGTCCGCCTGCTTTTTAGCTTTGACCAGCATTTCCTCGATTTCCTGTTTTGTACGCTGTACTTCTTGGAGCAGATTTTCTAAATTCTCTATCTCTTCAGCAGCCTTACGGAGTTTGAGGTCCCTCCGGTCACGCCAAACAACAACAAAAACAAGGATGATAACACTAATAGTCAGCAGTGATAATATAATAATGATTGGTTCTTCCATTTCTATTCAATGCACCTCTAGATTATATTTTCAAATCAATTAAATGACCAGGAGCAACTGTTGGCATCTCCTGATTCTGTTCAGAGTGATGCGCTCCGCTTTGCGCATCCTTTTGCCCAAAATTCTTTTTTGTACCGGACTTTTCCTCCTTCTCCCGGATCCTTCCCTCTTTGCTCTCAGGCGAGTTTTGAACAGATCTTTGGGCAATTTCTTTTTCACGCAACAGTTGTGCAGCAAAACTATGCTGTTGCGCCTGTTCGTTAGATTGTTGAACCTGTTGGATTCTTCCTACATCCTGTATCTTAGGTAATATCACCTGAAGATCAACAGCTTTTAATGTCATAAAGAACCCCCCTATTTTCCTGTCCTATTAGGCATAGGGTGCTGTTTTAACTTCATCACCTTGCTTATAATAGCAAACATACCGTGTTTCATTTCTCACAGCATAACAAATAGTTCCAAATCTGATGGTAACACCTGGAAAGACACAATCCTTTACTTTTACCTTTCCACGATCCGGCAATCTCAGGTTTGCCAGGATTTTCTGCTTTTGCTCTTGCAGTACTTCCAACTGACCGAGCAGGTTTTCTCTTGTTGCAATTTGCTCATCATAATCAAATCCCTGTGATTTTATCCGCTGATCAGAACCTTTAACACTATTATATATGCTGAATATGCTGTTGATTTTTTGTAATTGCTCTTTGATTTCGTTTTCCTTTTCAGATAAAAGCTTGAGGTTATTTAATTCTTGAGAACAGATTCCAATCTCCAATTCTGTGGCAACTTCCATTATTGAACCGACCACTTTTGCTTCGATCTCACGACCAGCAAAACACAGACCTCCAACAATTTTCCCCTTCTTCCCATTTACTACTATCTTGCCACCTGCTCTTACAGTACTGTGCATGATCGAATCCCCGACCAGCACATCCTTCCTAGCCTCCACCTGGGCGTTTTCTAAAAACCGGGCATAAACCGAACCACCTGCTTTAATATTGCCTTTACCCTGACCAACAATCCCCTCCTTTACCACAATATTGCCTCCTGTATTAATAAAGCCCCCTTCCAATCTGCCCATAATCTCCACATTACCTTCTGCCTTTACGGAGAAACCGTTTCTAACACTGCCCATAACCTTTACACTACCGATAAAATCGATATTACCTGTAGAGAAATCCACATCGCCAGGAACAACATAAACCGGAAACACACAAATACGTCCTGACCGTATCTCTACATGTCCGGAAGTATCGGCCATCAGGGTTAGCCCATCATCTAAAACAACTGTGTTTTTTCCCCTGGGAAGGGAGATATCCTTAGGAGGCGGTGGCTTAAGCAGTTTCCCGGTTACGGTAACCCCATCACTTCCAGGTATTGCAGGTATTTTCCTGGCAATCACCTCTCCCTCAACTACATTACGGATTAAACCCAGATCATAATAATCGACTCTACCATTACCCAGTACCTTTGGTTTGAGGTTATCCTCTGTAACAGATGAATTAAATTCAATTGAGGCATCTTTGCCCATCTTTATCGGTAAACCTTGAGCTATAACACAAGAGCTTACTGCTTTTCCTGACATTATTATTTCATTGATTTTTCCTTCATCGATACCGTACATAACATTTTTACTGTCCAACACTCTCTGCAGTTGTTCTCTTGTCACCCGTTTTCCATCACCGAGAGGAGGATATAGTGTACATACAGCCTCCATCTCATCTTCACTAATTTCGATAATTACAACACCATCTTTTTTTGATTCCTGCTGAGATGGTGCAATTTTATATTTTATTGATTTGTTCCAAATAGCTTTTTGCACTTCGGCAAAATCCACTTCTTCTATAGCGCGAACATTGATTTCCTCTTTAATAATATTTAACAGGGATGCAAATTTCGCCGAAGTGGGATACACGGTCAGGAAAACCCCGTCATCCGCAATCTCCAGACAGTAGGCAGGTTCGTTATGTTCATTGTGTAATATCTCATCAGTCATTAACTTCTCCTCCTACTCACTTTTTCCTGCCCGGTGAAACATTTTATGCTGACCAGTTTATACTATCAACTCCTTCTTTTTTCTGCTCAGCTTTCCACGCAATCTTAACACAGCTTTTGTATGCAGCTGAGATACCCTTGATTCAGAAACTTCGAGTATTTGTCCTATTTCTTTTAATGTTAGGCCCTCATAGTAGTAGAGCGTTATGACCAGGCTCTCCCTTTCCGGTAATCTCCTGATTGCATCCACCAGGGTTTCTTTTATTTCTCTGTATTCCAGAGATAATTCTGGATTCACTGCATTGGGGTCCGGAATCAATTCTTGAAAGAGCAGATTGGAATTCCCATCATCTCCGGCAGAACATTGAAGATCATCAAGAGATATCAGTGTAATCGGAGCAGTCTGCTGTAACAACTGCTGGTATTCATCAAGGCCCAAACCCATGTAATCCGCTACTTCCTTATCACTAGGTGCTCTCCCCAGTTGTTGTTCAAGCTTCCACATTACATCTTCAAGTTCTTGGGCCTTTTTCAAGGTAGAGTGCGGCACCCAATTTAAAGACCGCAGCCAATCAACAATAGAACCCTTAATCCGTGATATAGCATAGGTCTCAAACTTAAACCCCAGATCAGGATTAAACCTTTCCACTGCATTGATCAAACCGTGAATTCCCGCACTTACCAGATCGTCAAATTCAAAATATCCCTTGAGCCCAGGTGCAAAACGACCAGCAACATACCTGACTAAAGGAACATAGTGCAGTATTATCTTTTCCCGTGACTCTGAATTGTGATTTTTCTTATAATCCTGCCAGAGCTGATTTTCATCATATCCCATCTATTTTCACCTGCCCTCTGCCCTACATAATCTTTTCCCCGTGGGCAATGCTTTTGATGTACAGCTGTCCATTGATTGTGCAGAACCTTATACTGCGGCCATAGTTTTTACCTGTGTCCTGAGCGATGAGAGGTATTTTTTCTAACTTAAGAGCAGCAATAACTGCTTCCACATTTCGTTTCCCTATGCGCATAAAATCAGATGCATTATCAAAACTGAACATCTCTGCCCCACCAACGATCTTAGCTACAAGACGTGATCTGTCAGCACCAAGCTTCGACATTTCTGCAATAAGAGCAGGTACCGCTGTATCAACAAATTTTCCTTTGTTATTAGATAGTCGCGCCTGTGTGGAATCAGGAAGCATCACATGGGCCAGTCCACCGATCCTGGCAATAGGATCATATAAACAAATACCAACACATGATCCCAATCCGATAGTGACCAGCTCTGTGGGATGTCTGGCAGCTTTATACTCAGCAATTTCAATATTGATGCGGACAATATCCACCTAATTGTTCACCCCGAGCGATTCAAGTATTACTTGTAAAGCTTCAGCTTCAGGCAAAAAATATAGGTTTCCCAGAGCATGGTTACCTAAATATTTAAAATCGGTTTTTATAAATAACACATAGTCGCTGACCATACCTAAATTGGTCAGCACACTCCCCAGGATAGCTCCAACCATGTCTATACAAAGTGCAGGAACAGTAGGCACAAAATGGATCGATGTGAACATATTTAAAGCATTGAGAAATGATCCTGCCAAAATGTTTCCCAATTCTGTAAGCGCTGATCTTTCCATTTCATCAAATGAGAGTTGGTCATGACCAATGTCTTTGTTTAACAAAACATCTGTTATCTTTCTAGCATCTATGATAGGGATCAAAAATAAGAGAGTTCCAGGTGCCTGACCTTTAATAGTATAATAAATGGCTGTAACATGAGCATCAGGACCTCCTATTGTGGCGGTGATGCGGGAGAAAGGCAGGATCTTGATATCCGGCACACTCATCTCCACACGGGTTTTGATCAGTTTGGAAAGGGCTGTTGCGGCATTACCTGCTCCAATATTGCCCACTTCCTTGATTGCATCCAACTGCACATTATTCAACCTTAACATATCAACCAATGCTAACACTTCTCCTCCTGCTTGTTCAATTTAGCGTCATCCAGTAATGATGCTAAATCTAGCAGCAAAATCAATTGATCATTAAGTTTTCCGATGCCTGATATATATCTTGTTTTAATCTGTGCCTGTTTTAGGATAGGATCAGCAAAATCAATATCCAGGTAAACCACACCTTTCACACTATCAACCTTCAAGCCAACAGTTATTTCCTGAAAATGAGCAATAACCACCCTGGTGTATCCATCATTTTCCGATAACTGTTTTCCTAATAGGTCATCCAGTTTGATGACAGGGATAATACATCCACGAAGGTTGATCACTCCTTCTATAAAAGCAGGTGCAAACGGCACTCGTGTAACAGGTAACGGCCTAATAATTTCCTGAACTTTTTCCACTTCAAGGCCATAATTGTCAGACCCTATTATAAAATGGACAACCTGCCGGCGCTCTGATGTATAACTGCCTGGTTCCTGGTTCACCACATCGATTCCCCCTTAAAACAAACTGTTAACATCAAGAATAGTAGCAACTTGACCATTTCCAAGGATGGTTGCCCCAGCAATACCGGGTATTCCTGCCAACAGGTTTCCCAGCGGTTTGATCACTATTTCCTGTTGTCCAACCAACTGGTCCACCACAAGCCCCAGGCGCTGTTTTCCCTTATGGACCACCACCACAAACTCCTCACTGTTTTTCTGGTCTGCTGTAGGCACCTCCAGTAGGCGGCTACCCCTGATCAAAGGAAGAACCATATCCCTTAATAAAAATACTTCATAATTTTGTACCATTTTGATCTGCTCAGGGATCAGAAAGGTAGTTTCATCAATGGAATGAAGAGGAATGGCATACTGCTCTTCCCCTACCTTCACCAGAAGAGCTTGGATAATAGCCAGGGTAAGGGGGAGGTTGATGATAACCTTTGTTCCTTTTCCCTTTTCGGTTTCAATGTCAATGGTGCCATTCAATGATTCTATTTTAGCTTTTACCACATCCATACCGATACCCCGACCGGAAATATCATTAACTGTGTTATTGGTACTGAACCCCTGTTCGAAGATAATGTTCAATACGGCTTTATCATCTAGAAGTTCCCCCTCCCGGGGATCGACAAATCCTTTATTAATTGCCTGTTTGCGGATATCATTGATATCTATTCCTTCCCCATCATCTTCCACTTCAATGATCACGTTATTCCCTTCCTGTCTTGCGGCGAGCCGGAGAAGTGCTGTTCTTGGCTTGTCAACTGCAGCTCTTACATCTGGGGGTTCAATACCATGGTCCAAAGCGTTCCTGATCAGATGCACCAGCGGTTCACCTATCTCATCGATAACTGTACGATCCAGTTCTGTCTGTTCACCTTCAATAACAAGCTCAACATCTTTATGTAGACTGTGACTGATATCACGCACCATTCTGGGAAACCTGTCAAACACCTGTCTAATGGGAACCATACGCACCTTCATTACCAGTGATTGCAGATCTGTGGTCAGCCGCCCCATCTGCTCGATAGCCTCTTCCATTTCACTCATTCGGTAACCACTGGCAATCTGTTCTAATCGGGTTTTATTGATCACCAACTCACCGACCAAATTCATCATATCATCGAGCCTGTCGATATCTACTCTGACGGTCTTTAAATGCAGTGCCTTGCTGGAAATGATAAAGTTTTCAGCCTCACTGTCATCCTTTTGGCTGTGTACAGCTGGGGTTATTGATGATAATGATCTTTCGATGTTGACCTCTGTAATAGAAGCAACTTTTACTTCTGATATACTATTCAGAGCTGTTGTGATCTTTTCAGCATCCTCCAATGTTATTAAAAATATTTCAAAACTATTGTCAAATTTCTCTTCTTCCAGATCCTGAACAGGGGGTATGCATTTAATAATCTGACCGAAATCTTCCAAACAGCGGAAAACCATAAAGGCACGGGCAGATTTCATTACTGTTCCTTCAGCCAGTTCAATCTTGATGTGATAAGACATATAATTACTCTCTTTGGATGCCTCCAAAACAGATAATTCATATTCATTAAATTCAAAATATGAAGACTTTGTCTGCTCTTGACTCTGATCACTCCCACACTCACTCAGATTGCGCAGAGCATCAATCAAACCCTGAGCGATACAGGGTTCCTTTCCTTCTTTTACAAAACTCCTGATCATTGCGTTAAGATCATCTAAACAACTAAGCAGCAGATCAATAATATCCTGTTTCACAACAATTTTACCTTCTTTAAGAAAGGTCAATACAGTCTCCATCTCATGGGTCAATTCTGCCATTCTCTCCAAACCCATGGTAGCAGCCATTCCTTTAAGTGTATGTGCAGAACGGAATATTTCATTTAAAACACTTTTGTTATCAGGATTTTTTTCCAATAATAATAAGTTTTTATTCAAATTATCCAGGTGTTCCTGTGATTCAGCCACAAAAATATCCATATAACGAGATAAGTCCACAACTGAAACCCCCTATTCTTTCGATAAAATCCAGAGTATCTGTTGTGCAATCAAAGGAAGAGGTACAACATAATCGCTTAAATTTGCCTCAATAACTACCTTTGGCATACCGTAAACAATTGCAGTTGTTTGATCCTCTGCAATTATTTGTGCGCCCTTCTCTTTTAACAATTTAATGCCTTGATATCCATCACGGCCCATTCCCGTAAGGATAACACAGATCAATTTATAATCTTCTAATTTTGCAGCAGAATACAGCAGCACATCTACAGAGGGGCGGCATCCATTAACCATTTCACCGCTACTCAAACCAACATATATCTCCCCCGTTTTTTTCTTCTGGTGTATTTGGAGATGATAACCGCCTGGTGCAATATAAGCAGTACCTGTTTCCACTTTCTCTCCATCTTCTGCTTCTTTTACCAATATGGCTGAGCTTTGATCCAACCTATTGGCAAGTTTTTTCGTAAATCCAGGAGGCATATGCTGTACAACCAGAAATGATGCCTGGACATCACCTGGCATCTTGGGGATTATTTCAAAAAGTGCTTGCGGACCACCAGTGGATGATCCTATCAAAACCAGTGTTTTTTTATTTTTTGCACTGCATGTTGCTTTTTTATCAACGATAATATCTGCTCTTTTCCTCTGATCAACTGAAACAAGCCCCACTTTAAACCCCCTTAAAGCAAGCGCCTTTTATTCAAATAGCGCTCTCTTTCGAATACAAATGCTATAATTCGCTCACGATCCCTTTCATTGATCGCCGTAAAATCGACTCCCACCAAAAAGAATTGACCCCCACATCCCTTGCTTTCTTCACAGCGCACAACCTTCCCCCCTGTATCTATAACACCCCTATCAGGAATTGTTAACTGCATATCCAGTTGATCATTGATCTGCAGTTTGACCGGAGATTTTATTAATACCCCTCCCCCGCTAATATCCAAAGTACTGGCATGGTAGATATCATCCCCTTCAGCCAGAGCAAAGGTAATAGGAATTTCAGCCTGAACCCTTAAAAAATTTCTTCTCTGTAAATGCTCTATCCTGCGCGGCCATAATACTGTTATGGTTTGTTGATATCCTTTGTTAACAGCTGTCACTTCTGATTTAAAGGTGTAAAACTTTGTTCCCGACCAGTAGTTAACAGTTATCTTTTCACCAATTTTTATTGGAACCGCTTCCCATTTATCCATCGGAGCAGTGATAACCAACGCCTTTGTGGTTATTTCTTTCACCATACAAGGATAACTGCCTGCAAAGGGATGTTCTTTACCTATAACAACATTGACCATTTGTTTCACCTTCGGAGCTTCTTTGAACAAATCACCATTCCCCTCCTTCCGGCTGCTCTCCTTTGATAAAAAGTACAACATTCTTAATAAAGTCCTGAATACCGGTGGAGATCTGTTCCACTCCACCCAGCAGAGAAGCAATTCTCCATGTATGCAGAGATGCCGGTGACCTGGGATAGGCTAAGACATATGACTGATTTTGCCTGATAGCTTCCTGCACAGCTTTGTCAAAAGGTACATAACCTGCCAATCCTAAGTTTATGTTTAAAAACTGTTTGGAAACACTTATTAGTTTTTGAGCAGCAGCTTGACCATCCTGCACATCCTTTACCATGTTAATGACTAGGTTAATATGTCCTGCTGCTGAGTGCTTTCTTAAAACTTTAATCAATCCATATGCATCTGTAAGTGCAGTAGGCTCTGGGGTTGTGATCAGGAGTATGTCATGTGCAGCTAGGGTGATAGCCAAAACCTGATTGGTTATACCTGCAGCTGTATCAATCACAAGGTAATCCACTTTTTTATCTAGAACTGCTATTTGCTGAAGGATTTTTTGCAGAATATAATGCTCAATATTGGCCAGTTCTTCAATACCTGAGCCGCCTGGTATGATCTGAAGCCCCTCAGGCCCCCGTACTATAACATCCTTCAAGGTACATTCACCCTTGAGTACATGAGTTAAATTGTATCTAGGTATTAATCCTAAAAGTACATCGATATTCGCCAATCCTAGGTCAGCATCCAAAAGAAGCACCCTGTATTTGGCTTTAGAGAGTATAAGGGATATTGCTAAAGCAATATTAGTTTTTCCCACACCTCCTTTTCCACTTGTAACCGCAATAATTCGGCATTTATTACCATTGCTTTCCAAAGCCCGGTGCTCAATCTTCTTGTGTAAATTCCTAGTAAGGCGCCTTAATTTTTCGGCCTGATCGTTCATCATTATTCACCTGCAATATTAACTGTGCAAGTTTAATCGGGTCAGCGACTTCAATATCATCCGGCACATCCTGTCCTGTAGTAACATATACCAAACCCTTCCGCACACCGCTCACCACATTCAGGATCACTCCATACCTAAGAGTTTCATCAAGTTTGGTGAATATCAACTGTTTGATTGGAAGATGACTAAAGCGTGCTATGATTTCCCACAGATCAGTCTGCTTTGTTGTGGCACACAACACAAGGAAGATCTCTATTTCAGGACAGATACCTAAAAAAGACTTTAACTCAGCCATAGCAATTTCATCTAAAGGACTTCTTCCTGCGGTATCCACCAAAATAAGATCATTATCTTCATTTTTCAAAAGTGCTTCCTGAAGTTGTTTAGGAGTACTGGCGGTTTCCATAGGTACAGCTAACAGATCAGCATAGGTCTTCAGCTGTTCCACAGCTGCTACCCGATAAGTATCCACAGTAACCAAAGCTACTTTCTTCTTTTCTAAAATAGAAAACTTTGCTGCCAGTTTAGCGATGGTAGTTGTTTTTCCAACCCCTGTTGGACCCACCAGTGCAATGATCCGCTTTTTTTTATTTCCCTTCCGATAGTTGATTGGATAGGATCTGGGGAAACAATCTGCTATTTTGTCCAACACAGCCTGATGCACTTTTTCATAATCATCCCAACTGGAATGGGGGATACTCCCCATTGTTTGTTTTATTAACCGGTGTGCAAGTTTATCTTCCACATCACCAAATCTAAGGGTCCTGTATATTAATTGGAAATATTTAGGATAACCGCTGCTGGAAGAAGTGTTTGTCTCCAACCCCAACATCATTTCACCAAGCATCGATTTGATATCTTGAATTTCTTCTTTTAAACTGAAATCCTGTATGAACTCTTCCTTTTCCGGTATGAGTTTTGCCTCTAAAGGGATTTGATGATCAGCATATTCATTTTGGAAGGGGAGTTCATCCCTATCTGCCATTGCCGCTGTTACTTCCACTAAATTCTTTCCAAAGAAACCTAATAGCCCCCCCTGGCGAAGACGTCTGGTTTGCAGAATCAGCGCATTTCCGCCAAAAGCATCTTTAACCTGGTTGAGAGCACCCTGCATATCCTCAGCCACAAAACGCTTAATTTTCATCAATACTCACCATCCCCAGCGATTCAACATTGATGTCTGGAAGAATTTCATTATATGACAGCACAATTAAATTGGGGATCATTTTCTCAGTCAAACGCTTGAGGTGAAACCTCACAACCGGAGAACAAAGAACCACAGGCTGATGTCCAGCATTCATTACCCTGCCGGTCCAATCCACCAACCTGCTCAAAAGCTTTTGGGTTGTCTGCGGTTCCAGAGCCAAGAAAGATCCCTGTTCAGTCTGTTGAATGCCATCTTTAATGACCTGATCTAGTTCCGGGTCAAGGGTTAAAACAAACAGTTTATAATCGACCAAATAGGGAGCAACAATCTGCCTTCCCATCGATTGGCGCACATATTCGGTCAATAGCTCTGGCACTTTTGTCACACGAGCTGCATCTGACAGCGCTTCTAAAATAGTTACCAGATCCCTGATAGCTACCCCCTCCCTCAGCAGATTACCAAGCACTTTCTGAATTTCACCCAAATTGAGCAGTTCAGGATATAATTCATTAACAACAGCAGGGCTGGTTTTCTTGGTGTGATCCAGCAGGTTTTGTACATCCTGTCTGCTGAGTATTTCATGGGCATATTTTTTGATTATTTCGGTAAGATGGGTAGCCAGCACAGATATGGTATCCACCACAGTATACCCTGTCAGTTCTGCTTCCTCTTTACGGCTGACAGGGATCCAAAGAGCTGGAAGGCCAAAAGTGGGATCTGTGGTTTTTATTCCCTCCATTTTTTCCTGGACGTCAGGTCCCAACACTAAACAGTGATTAAGAACCAAATTGCCCTTTCCTACCTCTACACCTTTTACCTTGATTACATAATCATTGGGTGATAACTGCATATTATCACGCAGGCGGATAGGTGGTACTATAAAACCAAAATCCAGAGCGATCTGGCGCCTGATCAAAACTATTCGGTCAAGCAGGTCGCCTTCTTGTTTTTCATCAACTAAAGGAAGCAGATTGTAACCCAATTCTACCTCCAGGGGATCCACTTGAACCAGTGAAAACACATGCTCCGGCTTTTTAGCTTCTTCAAACTCCCTGGCGCGAATCCTTTCTTCTTCTTCAATTCTTGCATTTACCAGAGATCGGTTCAGCAAATAGGACATACCGAAGAGAGTACCTGATATGATTAAAATAGGCATGAATGGGAGACCACAAACACCTAGAAATAACAGGAGCCCTCCTGCAATAGCCATTGCTCGAGGATAGCTAAACAACTGTTTGGTCAGGTCGATGCCGAAAGTTGAGTCAGCCGCAGCCCTGGTGACAATAATACCTGCGCTGGTAGATACCAGCAGAGCGGGAATTTGTGTAACGAGACCATCTCCTACAGTGAGCACTGTGTAGGTCTGCAGAGCCTGTTGAAAATCCATTCCTTTCTGCACCAACCCGATCAAAAACCCCCCCACTATATTGATCACAACAATAACAATCGCTGCAATGGCATCTCCACGCACAAATTTACTTGCTCCATCCATAGCGCCATAAAAATCCGCCTCCTGTTGGATCTTTGCTCTCCTATCCTTTGCTTCGTTTTCAGAAATAAGACCAGCACTGAGATCTGCATCAATACTCATCTGCTTTCCTGGCATTGCATCCAGGGTAAAACGTGCAGCTACTTCAGAAACACGCTCAGCTCCTTTAGTAATCACGATAAACTGAATAACCACAAGGATAAGAAAGATTATAAAACCAACTACCGGATTATTCCCGATAACAAAACCGCCAAACTTTTGAATAACCTCACCAGCATAAGCATGCAAAAGAATCAAACGAGTTGTGGATATATTTAAACAGAGACGAAATAGTGTCATCACCAGAAGCAGTGCTGGAAAAACCGAAAAATCCAGTACCTCCTGGGTAAACAAAGCCACCAGCAGGATCAAAAGAGACAGTGTTATATTGATGATCAGCAGAAAACTCAACAGCGATGCAGGAAGGGGGATGATCATCATCATCACTGAAAAGACGATAAACACAGCTACAAGAAGATCACCATACCTGGTGAAGCGGCTGCTGTCAGATGTTACAGATATCATTAACTCACCCCCATCCTCCTCATATAATCAGGCCTCAATCTATAAACAAAGGCCAGCACACTAGCCACAGCTTCATATAGTTCTGCAGGGATTGTCTGATTGACATCCACTGTTTTATAAAGAACCTGGGCCAAAGGGGGGTCTTCAAAAACAACAATTCCCTCACCCTGGGCAATCTCAATGATACGCAGAGCTAAAGCATCCACTCCCTTGGCCAGAAGAACAGGTGCTGGGGCCTCCTCTGGAGAATAGCGCAGAGCAACAGCATAATGAGTTGGGTTGGTAATAACAACATCGGCCTGCGGAACCTGCTGCATCATTCTGCTGTAAGAAATCTGCCTCTGCCGCTGACGCATTCTGCTTTTGATCAGAGGATCACCCTCATACTGCCTGTATTCATCCTTTATTTCCTTCTTTGTCATACGCAGTGACTTTTCATGCTCCCAGTACTGATAAGCATAATCAAAACCGGCTAACACCAGGAGCAGCAAGCCGATACGCAGTACAATTGTGCTTGCCAATGAACCAACCTCTGTTACCGCATCAGCAATGCTCATATTGATTAAAAGGGGAAAGAGGTCAGTATTTGCCTTTATAGTGCTGTACACCAGATACCCGATCATAATCACTTTGGCTACTGACTTTGCCAACTCTACCAGTGCCCGTTTGGAAAATATGCGCTTAAAACCGCTGATGGGGTTGATGCGCTCCAATTTTGGAGAAAGAGGCTCACTGGTAAAAAGCAATCCCACCTGAAACAGGTTAGCGGTTAACCCTGCACCTGCTGCAACAGCCATTACAGGCAGACAAACCTGAAAAAAAACAGCTGCAGTGTAAATGGTTAAACTGTATAGTGTTGTATAATTAAGTTCCTCAAGCAGATAACTGCTGAAAATCTTTGTTGAAAAAGCTGCTACCATTTTACCTATCCAAGGAGCAAATAGTTTTAAAAACAAGAAGGTACACAGCAGAATAACAGCCGAATTGACCTCAATACTTCGGACAACCTGGCCCTTTCTGCGTGCTTCTTCCCTGCGACGGGGTGTTGCCTTTTCTGTACGGTCTTCAGCAAAAAGCTGAAGATCGAATCTTTCTACACAGCAGAGCAATTGGTCACCTTCCTAAAAGTATCAGCATATTCATCAAGTTTTCAAATAACCCTGCAAAAACACGGCCGAAAGCCCACACAAAAATAGGAATCATCAATAACACCAGAGCGATTCCCAATCCTATTTTCAGGGGCAATCCTACCAGAAAAACATTCATCTGTGGTACAGTACGGGCAATCACACCCAAAGCAAGATCGGCAATAAACAGTGCCCCGAGTACAGGAAGGGCAATCATAAAAGCAGCACTGAACATCTGACCCGCCAACCCCATTACCCATTCAACCAATGGCCCCGATATATGTGCAGTACCCAGGGGCAAATAATAATAGCTTTTTTCAAGGGCAGCCAAGAGATAGTGATGCCCGTTGATCGATAAAAAGAAAATAAAAGCAATTACATACTTAAAATTCCCTATAACTGGTACAGGTGTACCGGTGCTCGGATCAATGACATTCACAATACCGAAACCGGTCTGCATATCCAGAATCTGCCCTGCCAATTGAAAAATCGCAAAAGCCAGATGTGTAAGAAATCCCAATGCCGCACCGATCATCAGTTCTCCTAGAAACTGCAGCAGATAACCGAGTAAACCGGGTGCTACCCCTATTGGATCCTGCCAGTAAATCATAAACAAAAAAAATGCTGTTACAGCAGCAAGCCAGACCTTAACCTGCACTGGAATATTGCTGCTGTTGAAGGGAATAGCTGTCACAAAAAGACCAGCCGTTCTCCCGAAGAATAACAGATAGATATCAGCTTTTTGCAATAATAAACTGATAAAATCCATATTATTGAAACACCATTACTTGGCCCAAACTGGTATGTTGAGCATCAAATTCTGTGCAAAAGAAACCATTATTTTCAATATCCACGGCGCAAAAATAACAGCTGTCACTAATACAGCAACAATTTTCGGCACAAAAGCCAGTGTTTGTTCCTGGATCTGTGTAGTTGCCTGAAACAGGCTGACCAATAATCCTACCAAAAGACTAACCCCGAGCAGAGGTGCTGAAACCAAAAGGACTGCATAAAGGGCTTCCCTTGCAAGTGTGATCACAAGATTTTCTGTCATAGAAAAACACATCCCACCACAAACAAATGATTAATATAATCTAACAACAACCATACCAGTTTACAGTGTCCCAAGAGCACTAAAGCAGCACTTCACTCTAAGAGTAACTTAAGATCAGAGATCTCACCAGGAGACTCCACCCGTCTACCATAATAAAAAG
>LFTQ01000066.1 GCA_001513545.1 Clostridia bacterium DTU068
TCGGAGGAGGTTGCAGCTGCAACTGAAGAGCAGACTGCAAATATGCAGGAGTTGGCTGCATCTACTTGTTCTCTGAGCAATATAGCAGAGAAACTGCAGGAGTTAACGGATCGTTTCATTTTTGATAAACATGAATACAAAGATGATGAAGAAAATTATAAAGAAAACAACAATCAGGATAATGAGCTATGATAGACAACAAGTGAGCATACTATTTAAGGGAGGCAGTTAACTGCCTCCCTTAAATCTATTTTTCCTTAGATCTAAAGTTTCTATGGTTTCTGATAAATATTTACATCATGAGCACCGTATCTGCGCAGAATCTCGCTGGCTTCATTTAAGCGGGGTTCGCTTCCCTGAACTGTGAGGAGTATTTTCCCCTGTTTAATATCCTCTTCAATATGTTTCCCTTCTTCTTCGGGGACTCCCCAGTCAATAAGACCACCTGCCAATCCTCCTGTGACAGCTCCTGATAGGAGTCCGGCTATTGGTCCCATAGCCACCAGGGGCCCTATCCCCGGGATGGCCAAGGCGCCTGCTCCTGCTGCAAGGCCGGCAAGGCCGCCTAAGGTACCTCCTGTTGTGACACCCTCAATAGCTGTATCCCCTTCTTCTCCCCCTCCCATGCGTGTTTCCTCTATTTTTCCTCCTTCTTCTTTTGCCACAAGGGAAATGTCTTTGTGAAAACCCTTGTTGCGCAGTTCTTGAGCAGCTCGTTCTGCTTGATCCCGGCTATCAAAAACTCCTAAAACTACTGATCCCATTTTCACGCCTCCATCTAGTATAGTGTCTCTATTATTGTGCAATAAAATGATGATTTTTATTCAAACTTGTCAAACTGGCTTCTGTCAGGTAAGATCTGGTTTGTAATTATTGATTATTCATTATTAGGAGGGAAAGAAAATAGCGAAAATTGTTTTTATAGCCGGGTATGCTAATACTGGGAAAAGCTCACTGATGAAAAAGCTGATCAAAGTATTTAAGAAAAAGGGTTTTCGGGTGGCAGCTCTCAAACATGCCCCCCACGGATATGACCTGGATGTTGAAAAAAGAGATACCTGGCAGTTCTGCCAGGCGGGGGCGGATCGTGTTGTAATTGTGGGGCCCAGGTCATTGACCATGCACCATTTATATGAGCAAGAGCCATCCTTTGATGAGGTTTGTGAAATGATACAGGATGTAGACTTAATACTGGTGGAAGGCTATAAAAGTGAACAGGGCCCTAAAGTGGAGGTTGTGCGCAAGGGGATAGATGAGAGGCCTGACTTGGGTGATGAGCTGATAGCTGTAGTCAGCGATGATCAT
>LFTQ01000141.1 GCA_001513545.1 Clostridia bacterium DTU068
GGGACTTTCCCCCCGCGCGATCAAAAAGAGAGAGGGTTTGGTTTATCCGTCCTCTCTCCCTTACAAATTAGCTTTCTTATAATTCTAAATAATGACAAAGAGGATTACGTAGTAGATAACCAGCATGGCAAGCCCCAGGGGCACTCCCAGTCGCGCCCATTCGGAACTGGTAATATTCAGCTTGCCGGCGGAGATGATATTGGGGATGTTTCCCGGTATGAGCATCCCTCCGCTGACCAGCAGTCCCATGAGGATCGCTTCGATCTGTAATCCACTCATAGCTGGGCTGATTTCTGCGGCAGCGAGTGTGGCATTGTCGAGCACCGCAGAGATCATATTGATCCAGTAAAGAATGCGTCCATCCAGATGAACAATATAGGTATCGATCACCGGTTTGAAGCCCTGGCCCAATAGTTCCAGAGCCATGATAAACAGGAAGATCTTCCCTGCCCTAAGCAAAACACCCTTGGTTGTTTCATCTTCAAGGTCCATTGTCTCACTGGTATCATCATCTTTTGCTGTTCGTTTTACAGCAAGGCTGCTCAACACTCCAAAAACGATAACCCCTGGTATAATGAAAACACCCAACAGTTTGAACAGGTAGAAAAATTCTTCACTGAGTTTAGAGACAACAATTGTGGAGAGGGGTTCACCGATAGGTGTCAGTGCAGCACCTAATCCGATAGAAAAACACCCTATGATGGTGGTGTTAATCTTTTCTTTTCTTTGTAGAGGGAGGGCGTTTATTACCTCGGCAAGGATAAGTGCTGAAATGATTGCTGTGATGATGCTGGAACAGAGGCCAAGCAGTACTACCATGAGAAAAATAAATAGATTGAGAGGTATGTGCGCGAGGATTTTATTGATCCATATGTGAATATTGTTTTGAAAGCGGGCGAAAAGCAGCCCGAAAATGAGAACTGCCGCTGTTATCATATACATCAAGTGATTGGTAATTATTTCGTGAATCAATTCTGTATTCAAAACTCCGGAGATGATAGTTGCCGCAAGGCCCATCACAAAGAGAAAGGGTTCCAGGTTGCGTTCTACCACCTTTACGAAAAACGGTAGGGTTAATACTAGTAATAGAATTATTAATAATCCGACTAACAAATGACAGCGCCTCCTTTTAAGACTATAATTAGTGTATATAAGTGAAACTCAGTACAATACTTAATTATTATACAGCATGTACTTTTTTGCAACAATAATGGAATTACCTTATTGAGGTAATGTTATGTTTAGTAGGGTAGATCAGTGACGCGAAATTTGGAGGTGCTTAAAACGCAATACTTGAAAGTAGATCCTGAATCACCTGAGCCTGAACTGATCAAAAAGGCAGCAGAGGTAATCAATAAAGGGGGTCTGGTGGCTTTTCCCACAGAGACCGTTTATGGGCTGGGTGCTGACGGGCTCAATTCGGAAGCAGTGAACAAAATATTCCAGGTTAAAGGAAGGTCCAGGAAAAACCCCTTGATTTTGCACGTTTCCTCACTGGAACAGGCGAAGTCCCTGAGCTCTAGCTGGCCCCAGGCAGCTGATATCCTGGCAAAAAGCTTTTGGCCGGGGCCTTTAACTTTGATACTTCCCCGTGCAGAGGGGATCCCTGATGCGGTCACTGCTGGTCTGCCCACTATAGCTCTGCGCTATCCCAGCAGCGGGATTGCGCTTGCTTTGATTGCAGCAAGCGGTGTGCCTATTGCCGCACCCAGTGCCAATCTATCAGGACGCCCCAGCCCTACACGGCCTGAGGATGTTCTTTCGGACCTCGATGGAAAGATCGACATGATCCTGGATGGAGGGCCTGCAGAGGTGGGTGTGGAATCCACTATACTGAGCTTAACTGAGGAGCAGCCGGTTCTCTTGAGGCCCGGTGGTGTGACCAGGGAAGAGATTGAAGGTGCTTTAAACCAAGAGGTTATTGTTCCTGATGCTGTTCTATCCCCGGACAAGCCTGCTGGGGAAGATGCAGCTCCCTGCCCCGGCTATTATTTTAGACACTATGCACCCCGGGCTCAGGTGATTATGGTTGCCGGGGAGCCGGAGGAACAGGCAGCTAAGGTGGAAAAATACTTAACCCAAAACCGAGGGAAACGAATAGGAGTATTGGCTACCAGTGAAAACTACTCCTTATACCGGAATTTAACTGTCCCCCCTTTTTATCTTGCTTCACTGGGTTCAAGATCCTGTACAGAAGAGATCGCCAACCAGCTGTTCAGCGCTTTGCGTGATTGCGATCGGGCAGGGGTTGAGCTGATTCTGGTAGAAACAGTGGCACCGGAAGGTATGGGTTTGGCTGTGATGAACCGTTTGTGCCGTGCTGCTGAACAGCAGAAGATCTGACAGAGGAGATGTTTTTTGCGTGGATGTTCTCTTAACTTATTTCCTTGTTGCAGTGGCTTTGGGGGCTGATGCCTTTTCCCTGGCTCTGGGGTTGGGTATGAACAAACCTTGCCGGGGCTCTATTCTGCGTACATCTCTCAGCGTGGGAGCATTTCATGTGATCATGCCTCTGGGGGGTATCCTGGTAGGGGGGTTGCTGGGAACAGTAATGGGAAATGTGGCTGTCTGGATTGGCGGTACCATCCTGGTTTTATTGGGATTGAAGATGATCCGGGATGGCTGGCCCTGGCGGAGGGATGTATTTAGTTTCAAAGATGCTAAAGCAACTCTGTCCCCTCAGAAGAGCAATCCATTTTGTTGGGCAGAAATTTTGGGGTTAAGCTGGTGTGTCAGTGTAGATGCTTTCGGTGCAGGGGTAGGTATAGGAGTAACAATCAGTGGGCTCTCCAGCTTTGTGATCATCCTTGGGGTTGTTGCGGCTTTGATGACCGCAGCCGGCCTGCTTCTGGGGAGATGGCTGGGAAATTGGACCGGCAAGTGGGCGGAAATGTTGGGTGGATTGGTGCTGATCGCTATTGGAATTAAGATGTTTATCGGATAAAAAACTGTTCTCCTCATCCATCGTAAGTCAGCTAAACCGGTTCAGTTCAGTCACCTGTTTTGCTGTTGTTGATTACCATGAGAAGTAGAGCACCGAACCGGTCAAACTATAAGAGGGGATCTCTTCACTGTAAAGGGGTGAGATTTTGCGGATTTTATTCGTCTGTACAGGAAACACCTGCCGCAGCCCTATGGCGGAGAAGTTGACGGCAAAAATGTTGGAGCGCTTAAATTTGGGGGATAATATTCAGGTGATGTCTGCAGGGTTGGCGGCTTTGCCTGGAGAACCGGCCAGCTCAGAGGCCTGTGAAGCTCTGCGCAGGGAGAGGATCGATCTATCAGATCACAGAGCAAAACAGCTGACCAAAAGAATGGTAGAGGAGGCAGATTTAATCCTTACGATGACTGCCTCTCAGAAGCGCCATCTGTTGGAGGTATACCCTATGTCTGCTGGAAAGGTGTTTGTACTAAAGGAATTTGCGGAGCGGGGTAATAACCTTGAATATTCGGAAAAACTGGTTGCTTTGCTGCGGCGGTTAAACGCAAAAAAAGAGAGGTTTTGGGAAGCCAATAATGATATTGTGAGGGAGTTAAAAGAGGAGAGAGAGAGCCTTTTGCAGCGTCTCCGGGAGATAGAGGATAAATTGGCAGTCATAGAGGGCTCTTTGGCCAGGGAAATACAGGAGGAGAAAGAGGCTATCAGAAAGCTGGAGGAGCAGCTGATGAGATATGACATTACGGATCCTTTCGGACAGTCTGATGAGGTTTACTGCCGGTGTGCTGATGAGATAGCCCAGGCTATCGAAGGTGTTTGCAGACATCTACAGAGTGAATACCTCGGAGATCAATTTTATTAAAAAAGGAAATAA
>LFTQ01000080.1:0-21529 GCA_001513545.1 Clostridia bacterium DTU068
GTTTTGGGTGTCGAAAATTAACATTTTGTGAATAGGAAGCATATTAAAACTCTGTAATTGATATATGAAAACGAAATTAGTATTTGCGGCGGCGCCACTTTTCTAACACCTTTTTTGTGCTGCTTGATATATGCTGATCCAGCAGAACAGGATTATATTGCCCCTCAAACTTTCTTTTCCCGGTCTTTTTTAGATTTAAGATTTCCTGACGAAGTTCGCCCGGTGTCACCCGGTATGCACCGTAGGATGATATGATTCTCTGCTCCAGCCAATCATAGGTAACCACAAAAAGAGGGATATCTTTTGTTCCTGTCTCCATTTGATGGAAGACGGCATATCTTTCGATCCAGTTATCAGCGGTTACTCCTTCTTTGGTATAGATAACTTCAACACCCTGATAGTCTTCCCGTACTTCTACCCCATTTTTAACAAGATGTGCATCAAAGACCACTATTACCTGAATGTCACATAATGATTGGAACTCCGAGAGTACAGCGATCAACCGGTCACGTGCATGGGACAGATCTGAATCTTTTAGTTTAGCCAGTTCAGGCCAACTGCTGATCACATTATATCCATCTACCAGCAGGATACCATTCAAAACCTCATCCTCCCCGCTGCGGTATACCCCCCTGCATGCGCTGGCGCAGAACCTCAAATACCAGCACCGAACCTGCTGCAGCGGCGTTTAGTGATCCAATTTTACCCTGCATGGGTATCCGCACAAGGTAATCACAGGCCTTAGCCAGTTTCCCCAGGCCCTTACCTTCTCCGCCGATCACCAAAGCCAGGGGCCCTGTGAGATCTGCGTCATAAATAGAAAGCTCAGCCTCTGCATCAGCACCTGCAACCCAAATCCCCAATTTTTTTAAGCCCTCCAGGGTTTGAGCCAGGTTGCCGACCCTGCTCACAAGCATATATTCCAGTGCCCCAGCAGATGCTTTTGCTACAGTGGCGGTTAAAGGTACTGCTCTGTGCCGGGGGATGATCACCCCATGAACTCCCGCAGCCTCAGCACTGCGGATCACAGCACCCATGTTTTGGGGGTCTTCCCAACCGGCAAGTACAAGAAGCAAGGGATCTTCACCCCTTGTTTCCGCCCTTTTCAATATTTCTTCCAGAGGAACATACTGCCTGGGGCTCAGATAAGCAATAACACCCTGGTGATTGGCTCCACCGCTTAATCGGTCCAGTGCATCACGGGGCACAAACTGCACAGGAATACCCTTCTGCTGTGCCCTGGAAACAATATCACCAACAGCTCCGCGGCTGCCGCGGGCAATGATGATTTTATTACAGGGATGCCCGGCACGAAGAGCTTCCAAGACAGGATTCCGTCCCCAGACCTTAGCATCATCCATCAAATGCTGCCTCCCTTTAGTTCAGGTTACGGCTTTCTCTCCCTCATCCCCTGGACCGCACTTCACGTGCCCTGCCGCAGGAAAAATCCCCCTCCCAGCAGATCCCCTCTGATTCACAAGAAGGACCAGCTAAAGCAAAAAGAGCAGGTGCTACAGCACGCACTTCTTCCCGCATCCTTTGAGCAAGTTCCCTGATCTCCCACTGGGCGCGGCGGCAGCAGCGCATCCGGAAGAAATTATAAAGGGAACGCACATTCATAGTGCAAACCAGTTTAGTTTCCGCCGCATTGGGCAAGATGTAGCGGGCATCCTCTCTGGGAACCATCTGCGAAAGCCTGCGGTATGCCTCCTGCAGGTCAGCCATCATCTGTTTAAAAATTTTAGCAGCCTCCGGTTCAGCTGCAATGCTGGGCGGCATAATATAAGCAAAATTGTTTTCATCCACATAGCGCTGCGATTTTTGGGAATAGGAAGCGATGCGGTGCCTCACCAACTGGTGAGATAATGCCCTGCTCACACCTTCGATGGCAAAGGTAAAACTGACATGTTCCATTGGGGATAGATGCCCCATGGAAATCAGCTTATTGATCAGTTTTGTTATCTCCTCTCTGCTCAAGCCCTGCTTTAAATCAGCAGCTCCTTGGGCTGAATAGCAAAGGCGGGCTGCTGCAGCAGCTGTAGCCTCCGGGTCCGGTGTATAAGCGATTAACTCCACTTTCATGATTTAATCCCTCTTGTGTTATTATTTTTATTATTACTGGAACTCTTCCTCTATACTCTGATTCAATCAGATTTATAATACTATAACACACCACTATCCATTACACTATGTTTAAAAAACTTCAGCAGAGAAGATCACACAAGCCGCCAGCGTGTACCCCGTGGTGTGTCTTCCAAAATAATCCCTATATCTTTTAAGGCCTCCCGCAGCTGATCAGCCAATTGGTAATCCTTCCTTCTTCTGGCTTCATTGCGGAGGCTGATCAACAGATCCAGTAGTTCTGAAGAATTATCGGGAAGCTCCCCAGACAACAGATCCTGCACCTGCTCCCGAACAGAATTAATTATCTCCTGGAGCATCTCTTTGTACTCAAGCCCTAATTCCCTTTTTTCCCCGGGCAGCAGCCCCAAAACATCCATCAGGGTCTGGTAATAGCTGCGGGCTACCACCAGTACGTGAACAGCCGCAGGTGTAGGAACAAATGCCCGGTCATTGATAAAACTGTTGATTTCACGTCCCATATTATAGAGGGCAGCAAATGCCAGAGCTGTATTGAAGTCATCATCCATAGCCTTTTCAAATTCAGCAACACAAGCCGCTACCCGATCCCGGAATTCCTCTGCCTCTTTGGAAAGCCTACCCACTGCACTATCTTCCCGGTCCC
Organism: Clostridia bacterium DTU068; assembly: GCA_001513545.1. Classification (GTDB taxonomy): domain Bacteria; phylum Bacillota; class DSM-12270; order Thermacetogeniales; family Thermacetogeniaceae; genus DTU068. The sequence goes on from LFTQ01000080.1 coordinate 2,747, forward strand.
CAATAGTATCATCCAGCAGTTCCAGGGTATTGGCCAAACGGTTATAGCCTTTACGGGCTGTCTTCAAACTTTCCGGGCTGAAATCAAGAGGGCCTCTGTAATGGGTTGACAGGAGGAAATAACGCAGTATTTCAGGTGCCCACTCCTGCAACAGTTCCCTTACAATAAAAAAGTTTCCCAAAGATTTGGACATCTTTTCCTGGTCAACAGTCACAAAGCCGTTGTGAATCCAATAGCGGGCAAAGGGCACAGAACAGGTACAAGCCTCTGCCTGGGCAATTTCATTTTCATGGTGAGGGAAAATGAGATCACTGCCGCCACCATGGATATCAAAGCCTTCACCCAGATATTTGAGCGACATCACCGAACATTCCAAATGCCATCCCGGGCGTCCTGGGCCCCAGGGACTGTCCCAAAACGGTTCTCCTGCTTTCGCTTTTTTCCACAGCACAAAATCCAGAGGGTCCTGTTTGCGCTCATCTACCTCCACCCTGGCTCCGGAGAGCATTTCCTCAGGAGTACGGCCGGAGAGTTTTCCGTAATCCTTAAATTTCCGCACAGAGAAATAGACATCCCCATCTGCCTGATAGGCAAACCCTTTTTCCTCAAGCACCTTGACCATCTGGATCATATCATCGATATGCTCAGTGGCTCTGGGGTGGATATCAGCCCTCTTGACCCGGAGGGCATCTGCATCCCGAAAATACTCATTGATGTACTTCTCTGCCAGTTCAAAGGGGTCCATGCCCTCCTCATGGGCCCGGTTGATGATCTTGTCATCAATATCTGTAAAGTTTTGAACATATGTAACACGATATCCCTTGTACTCCAAATAGCGCCTGATTGTATCAAAAACCACCAGCGCCCGGGCATTTCCCAGGTGAATAAAGTTATAAGTGGTGGGCCCACACACATACATCTTTACCCGCTTTTCTTCCGCCGGAATCAGCTTTTCCTTCTTCTTAGACAATGTGTTGTATACTTTCAGGGCCATCGATCTTCTCCTCCAATTGTTCTAATTGTTTTTCCAGCTGAATAATCCTTTCCTGCAAAGCAACAATCATGTCACCGACAGGGTCCGGCAGGAGATTGTGCCTGAGGTCTATAGTATCTGCAGCTACATCCTGGACCCTGCGTCCGTTTCGTTTTACTACCTTCCCTGGCACACCCACAACTGTGCAGTTGTCAGGCACATCCCGCAACACAACCGAACCGGCACCGATTTTTACATTATCACCAATGTTGAGGGACCCCAGGACCTTTGCTCCGGCGCTGACCACCACATTATTACCCAATGTGGGATGGCGCTTACCCTTCTCTTTGCCGGTACCGCCCAGTGTCACCCCCTGATAGATGGTCACATTATCCCCTATCTCTGTGGTTTCCCCGATCACCACTCCCATACCGTGGTCAATAAACAGCCCCTCACCGATTTTAGCCCCTGGATGGATCTCAATCCCTGTCATAAACCTGTTAAATTGAGAGATCAACCTGGGTAGGAAAACAAAACCCCGTTGATAGAACCAGTGAGCACATCTATGCAGTAAGATGGCGTGGAAACCAGGGTAACAGAAGATTACCTCCAGAATGTTTTTTGCTGCGGGATCCCGTTCAAATACAACCTGAACATCCCGTTTGATTCTTCTGAAAAGACCCATAGTTATCCCTCCATAATTTCCTATTTATATACAAAAAAACCTTTCGCCTTTAGAGACGAAAGGATTTCCCCCGTGGTTCCACTCTACTTCAGGTATTATACCCCTCAGTTGGAATTTTAACGGCTTCCCACCGTTGATGTCTACTACTATTTTGACACCACAACTCCCGGGCGCACTTTCACTGCAGCTCCACCAGAACCGCTTTCAGCCGGTGACGGTTCCTCTCTTTTGCTTCGCTATCAGCTACTCTTCCCGTTCTTTGTCTTTCAAGTCATTCATTTGTGGCACTATTATACTGAATAGACTTTCGGGTGTCAAGTTAGGTTGAAGATCAGACTGTTTTACCGTACAATAAAAAAAACGCCCAGGCAGCATTTGTACCTCCCATATCAAACACCACCTGGATCTCTAAGTCCGGCCCCAACAAGCCCCTGATAACAGCAGGCTGTTTTCATACTCTTGGTTTCTCCATAAGCCTTTCGCCAACCTGTGAATTATTTTTTTATTTGGTAGAAAAAAAAGATAATCTGTGTGTATTTATTTGTACCAAAAGTCACAAACCCACCGATAAATTATTAAAAATTTCATTTAAAAAAAAGGAGATCCGCCGATCATGTGCGAATTTTCACATAGGTAAAGAAATAACACACTCAAAACCATTTTCCTGCAGACATTATGGGGCCGATCAACACAATACCTACTAAAACATATTAGGAGGAGAGCCAATGTCCGCAATTCATTTAAAAAAAGATAACTATTTGGAACAGCTCAATGATATGCAGTTGCTCCAGCGCCTGCTTGATTCCTTTTCTACTATTACCAAGATGTATGTGGCTGTAACTGATGTTAAAGGCAGCAATATACTTTCATCCAATAAAGGGGATACAGATTTCTGCCAACTGATTAAATCAACACCCAAAGGTCTGGAATGCTGCCACGGTTCCTATGCTAGAGCAGGAAAGGAAGCTGAAAAGTGGAATGAACCCTATTTCTTCAAATGCCATGCAGGTTTGATCGCCTGGGTATGTCCTATAGTTTTTAATGGCAGGCATGAAGGTAATTTTATCTGTGGACAGGTTCTGATGTGGCACCCGGATAAGTATTACATTAAGGAGATCATAGATACAACCCGTAAATTGGATATCGACAAAACAGCACTGGAAAAGGCCGCTAAAAAACTGGAGGTTATTTCAGCTGAACAAATGCAGGCTGCTGCTGACCTTTTATATGTTGTTGCCAATTATTTCGCCCAAAGCGGCACATCTACCCTTGACTATCAGCATAAACTGCGGATGATCAGTTCTTGGCTCTGGAACGAAAACTACAATGAAAAAGAACATCTCCGAATCCACAGATCTGAAGAGCAGGATATATTAGAATTGGAAAATGAACTGATCAGAGAGATCAGGCTTTCTAATCAAGAAAGAGCCAGAGAGTTGTTGAAAAAAATAGCATTCAAATTCTTCACCCACAGCAAAGGCAAAATAGAAATCATAAAAGGGATGTGTATCGAGTTTATCAGCCTGTTGACCCGTTTTGCCACAGAATGCGGCACAAAATTTGAAGAGTCCATACGCTACAGCTTTAAAAACCTTAATGAATTGGAAGATGCAGATACTGTGGAAAAGGTAATCCTCTGGTTGCTGACAACAGGTGACAGTTATATTGATCTGCTGACAACAAAGGATACGGACCCACAAGAAACTATTATTAACAATGCCATATCCTTTATCAAAGATAATTATTCTTCACCTGATCTTTCATTAGAGAAAATTGCCGGCCACTGTCATATCAGCCCTTCTTATCTAAGCCGGATTTTTAAGAAAAAAATGGGGTTCAGTCTCACAGAACAGGTGAACAGAACCCGCATTGAAGAAGCAAAACGCATCTTACAAATGTCAGATGCAACAGTTTATGAAACAGCTACAAGGGTGGGTTTTACTGACCGCAGCTATTTCTGCAAGGTATTTAAAAAACAGGTGGGCCTAAGTCCCAGTGATTATAAAAACAGATTTTAAATAGATAAAAAGATTTAGAGAAGCTTATTTACCAAATCGATAATATCCGGGGCATGGGGGGAGTAACCATCTGCTCCAATAAACTCGGCAAAATTCTCTGATACAGGCCCCCCTCCCACTATCACTTTTACTGATCGGCGCAGCCGATTTTTTTCTAATATTTCAATGACCTTAGCCATTTCCCCCATGGTAGTTGTCAAGAGAGATGAGAGAGCGATAACTGCAGGTTGGTGTTCCTCAACTGCCTGTATAATCTGCTCTGCTGGCACATCAACTCCCAAATCAATGACAGGATACCCATTCACTTGAAGAAAGATGGCAACCAGATTTTTACCGATATCATGGATATCACCTGCTACCGTAGCCACCACAACCTTAGAGGGGTGTTTGACAGGATGGGTTGAGAGATCTTTAATTACTGCAAGACCGGTTTTGATTGGGCGCACTGCAAAAAGCACATCAGGGATATAAAAATCAGAGCCGCGAAATTTCTCAGCGATGCGCTTACTCACAGGGATCAGCACATTATCCATTATTTCCTCAGAGCTCAAGTTATTTTTCAGTCCCTGCTCAATAAGATGAGCAGTCTCCTCAGTATCACCTTTCATGATCGATATATTGAGATCTTGCAACAGTTGACTGCGTTTCGTTGTCATGTCTGTGATCACCTCTATTCAATGCTGAATTATTTCCCAAGCCCGACGGGTCACCTCATGCTTCTTCCCGCAGGTACATTGGTTCTCCTCCAGGTATCAATAAAATTTGCCGGGGGAAAGGGGCCCCCGGCGCCTTATTTCCAAATCATGCTTTAAGGGTATTGAGGCGTTTGCAAACCGCTTCTCGATTCTTCTCTAACTCTGCCTCCTTCTCCCTTTCCTTTTCCACAACCTCTGGAGGTGCTTTGGCTAAAAACTCCTGGTTGGATAGTTTCTTTTTGACCCGTTCCAAGACTCCGGTGATGGTTTTTATCTCTTTTTCCAGACGGGCAACCTCCTTGTCTAGATCAACCAACCCGGATAAAGGCAAATAAATCTCTGTGCCAAACACAACTGAACTTATTGCTTGTTTCGGTTTAGGATGGCCTGGATCCTGTATTTCCAGTTCACAGTTAGCCAGCAGTTCTATATATGCTTTATTTTCCTCCAGTATTCTCCTGTCCTCATGGGTTGCTATCACTACACACCGTACCATCTTACCCGGATGGATCTTCATCTCACCACGCATATTCCTGACGCCGCGGGTTGCCTCCATCAAAAATTCCATCTTTTTCTCACTGTCCTGATCAAACTGCTCAGGCTTGACAACAGGCCAGGGGGCTATCATGATGCTCTCCCCTTGGTGAGGAAGGTGTTGCCAGATCTCCTCGGTCAGGAAGGGCATAAAGGGATGGAGCATTTCCAGTGCAGTGGTCAGCACATGATGCAGCACTGTTTGTGCAATCCGCCTGCTCTCCGGGCTCCCTTTCCCATAAAGCCTGGGCTTGATCAGTTCTATATACCAGTCACAAAGCTCATTCCAAATAAATTCGTAAAGGATACGGGCAGCCTCACCCAGTTCATAATTATTCAAATTATCTGTGACTGCCTCCAGGGTTTTGTTCAGCCTGCTTAATATCCAGCGGTCAGCCAGTTCCAATTGCTCTCTGTTCTGAAGATCAACAGCATCCTGCAGCTGAAAATCATCCAGGTTCATCATGGCAAAGCGGGAGGCGTTCCAGACCTTGTTGGCAAAATTCCTGATGCCCTCCACCTTCTCCCAGTAGAAGCGCAGGTCATTCCCTGGGGTATTTCCCGTAACCAGTGTAAAGCGCAGTGTATCTGCCCCGTATTTATCGATAACCTCCAGTGGGTCGATCCCGTTGCGCAGGGATTTGCTCATCTTGCGCCCCAAGGCATCCAGGATCAAACCGTGGATGAACACCTCATGGAAAGGCACATCCTGCATGAATTCAAGCCCCATAAAGATCATCCGGGCCACCCAAAAGAAGATGATATCCCTCCCTGTGACTAGCACAGAGGTAGGATAATAAAAATCCAGTTCTTTTGTTTTTTCCGGCCAACCCATAGTGGAAAAGGGCCACAAAGCAGAACTGAACCAGGTATCCAGCACATCCGGGTCCTGTTCCAGTTTATCGCTGCCGCATTTGGTGCACTCCTGGGGCTCATCTACGACACAGATCATCTCACCACAATCCCTGCAATACCAGACCGGGATGCGGTGCCCCCACCACAGCTGACGGGAGATGCACCAGTCCTTGATGTTTTCCAGCCAATTGAGATAGATCTTTGTAAATCGCTCAGGCACAAAACGGATGTGCCCATCTTTCACCACCTGCATAGCCGGTTCTGCCAGAGGTTTCATCCGTACAAACCACTGTTCTGATACCAGAGGCTCAATGGTTGTGCTACAGCGGTAACAGTGTCCCACAGCATGTGAGTGATCCTCCACTTTCACCAACAGGCCGAGTTTTGATAGATCCTGCACCACTTGAGACCGTGCCTCTTCTCTGGTCATCCCGGCATACTTGCCTGCCTCTTCGGTTAAGATCCCGTCCTTCCCGATCACGAAAATCTCCGGCAGGTTATGACGAAGTCCCATTTCAAAGTCAGCGGGGTCATGGGCAGGTGTGATCTTAACAGCGCCGGTTCCAAAAGAGGGATCAACTGCCTCATCTGCTACAACCGGTATCTCCCTGTTCATGAGGGGAAGTATTACCATTTTGCCGATCATGTGTCTGTAACGCTCGTCATCAGGGTGAACAGCAACACCGCTGTCCCCCATCATGGTTTCCGGACGGGTTGTGGCCACTGTGATACCGTCGCCTCCATCAGCGGCGGGATAATTCACATAATATAACTTGGATTCCTCATCCTCGTGTTCCACTTCAATATCGGAAATGGTGGTCTGGCATTTAGGGCACCAGTTGATGATATATTTGCCCTTATAGATCAGACCCTTTTCATAGAGGCGTTTAAAAACCTCCCGTACAGCGCGGGAACATCCTTCATCCATAGTAAAGCGCTCCCGCTCCCAGTCACAGGAGGCACCCAATCTCTTCAGCTGTTTTATGATCTCCCCACCATATTGTTCCTTCCAGGCCCAGACCCTCTCCAAGAACTTTTCCCTGCCTAGGTCATATTTGCTCAAGCCTTCCTTGGCCAGTTGTTCCTCCACCCGAGCCTGGGTAGCAATCCCTGCATGGTCTGTTCCCGGCATCCATAGGGTATTGAAACCCTGCATCCTTCGCCAGCGTATCAGCACATCCTGTATGGTGTTGTCCAGGGCGTGTCCCAAGTGCAGATTACCGGTTACATTGGGAGGGGGAATAACAATGCAAAAAGGCTCGCCACCCTTTTCAGGTTCAGTATGAAAGTAATTATTCCGCATCCAGTAAGAGTACCACTTTTCCTCCACCTGATGCGGGTCATAGGTTTTCGGTATTAAACTGTCTTCAGCCATTTTTCCTCCCTCTATCGTTATAAAATCCGCTCTCATCCAATTCTTTTCTCAATTGTACGGTTTTATTGCAGCATTTGTCAACTAGAGTGGTGGTTGGTGGTTGGTCGTTAGTGGTTGGTGGTTGGTCATGTTNNGGTGTGACAAGGGGACGGGGGTCTTGGCACGCGATCCAGAGAAGCAGGGAAGCAAGGGGACGTTCTTTTTGCTTCCCGGTGGCAGGGGGAGGGGGCATGGAAGCACAGGGACGGTCTGGAGTGACCCCCTTGCGATATACACTTTGGGGACGGTTAAAATCCCCCTTTTTTTAAGCTGTAAATTTAGGTTGTATGTAATCTTTAGGAGACAATCCCCCAAGGGATTTTTGTGGTCTTTCATTCATGAAGCACGGGGACGGTCTTTTTGATTCACTCAGAGTCACGCGAGTCGAAGTACCTGTCCCCTTGACTCACATTGACTCACGCGTGATTCACGCGCCTCTAATTCGCCTGCCTAGGTGTTTCATCAGGTAGTAACCGCCCAGGTTGAGCAGAAGGATCACCATCACCAGTACTGCTGCTGTAGCAAAAGCGACAGAAAATTCACCGGTTTCCATTGCCACCAGGTAGAGGTGCATGGACAGGGTGCGGCTAGGGCTGAAGATCGATTTAGGCACTAAAAGGGAGCCTCCCAAGGTCAGCAGAAGAGGGGCGGTTTCTCCGATCACCCGGCCGATCCCCAACAGTGCCGCAGTCAGTATTCCAGGGAGGGCGCCGGGCAGTACCACATGGAGTACTGTATCCCATTTGCTCACTCCCAAAGCTAAGCTCCCTTCCCGTATAGAAGCAGGGATAGCATGCAGTGCCTCCTCAGAAACACGGATCATGATGGGTAAAATCATGCAAAAAGCTGTTAGTGAAGCAGATAGTATTGACCAGCCCCCAGTCAGCGGGCGCAGCATGACAACAAAAAAAGCAAAACCGAACAGCCCGATCACAATAGAGGGTATACCTGCCAGGGCATCGGTAAAAAACCTGATGACGCGCACTAAGAGACCCTCTGCGGTAAATTCAGTGAGATATATGGCAGCTCCCACCCCGATGGGAATTGCCAGCAGCATAGTAACCAGTGTAAAATAAATAGTTCCCAGCAGTGGAGAGAAAATACCCCCCTCACTTCCCATACGGCGGGGGTTTTCCAGAAGAAAAGAAATGCTGATCCTGTCCAATCCCTGGAACATGATATAGCCGATGATGATAACCAGTGCACCCACAGTAAGCAGGGCAGCTCCCCAGACAAAACATGCCGCCAACTTTTCCTTGACCTGCACACTCACCGCACCTTCACCCCCTTACCGGCAATGAACAGGGCAAAACTGTTGAGCAGCATAATCACTATAAACAGGACAATTCCAGTGGCAAAAAGAGCCTGAGCATGTTCTCCTGAGGCATAAGACATCTCCAGTCCGATATTCCCGCTTAAAGTACGGGTCGGTGAGAAAATAGAGCGGGGGAGAGCAGGAGCATTACCTGCCACCATGAGGATGGCCATGGTTTCCCCAACAGCTCTGCCCATTCCCAACACCACCCCAGCCATAATCCCACTGCTGGCAGCAGGGATTGTATTATGGATGATGGTCTGCCAGCGGGGTACACCCAGAGCATAAGATCCTTTTTTATATTCCTGAGGTACAGCACGCAGGGCATCCTCTGAAATACTCACAATTGTAGGCAGAATCATGATTCCCAGCACAATGGAAGCGGCTATAATCCCAAAACCGGTTTTCATCTCAGGGGACAGCACTCCACCGAACCAGTGCACAGCTGTATAGCGAACCAGAGGCACAATAACAGTCATGCCGAATAATCCATAAACAACAGAGGGGATTCCCGCCAGCAGTTCTACAGCACGACGTATCCAGGGAGTCACTATCCCAGGTGCATATTCTGCCAGAAAAACCGCTGTGGTGACACCCAGGGGAACACCGATGACCAGAGCGCCTAATGTTACCGCCAGTGTACCGATCACCATGGGGAAGATCCCAAAAACACCACCCCCGGGCAGCCATTCCTTTCCGAAAACAAAAGATATGAAACCTGTCTTTGCTATCAAAGGATACCCCTGCAGAAAAACAAACAAACCCACCAGAACAACCACAAGAGTTGAGGCCATAGCACAAAACAGCAGCATTTTTTCATACACTTTTTCTTTCAAAGACGGAATCCCCCCTTCCCATCCCTTCCAGCGCCGGGCTTGCCTTTTTGCCTAATTTATATCAATAAGCCGCAAATTCAGACTTCCGACCTCCGGCATCTACTTCTGCAACCTGACCATTGTCAACATCATGGGTATTGCCCCCAACGACTAACCACCAACCTCCAACCTCCAACCACCTATTCTACAGGTACAAAAACCTCACCAACGATCTGCTGCCCCTCATGACTGAGAACAAAATCGATAAACTGTTGGGCAATCTCTCGAGGCTGCTCTCTGGTTAAATAGTAAAAATGGCGTGACAACTTATATGAACCATATTTAATGGTCTCATCCGTAGGAGTGACCCCCTCCACCGCTACCACCTTAACAGTGTTATTGACATTTCCCAGTGAAATATATGCTACTGCTTGAGGATCCCCGGCAACTGCAGTGCGCAGAGAACCGGTGGAGTTCTGAACACCCACCTTGCTGCTGATACGGTAACCCTTCATCACCAACTCTTCAAAAGCCCCCCGTGTTCCTGAACCCTCCTCCCGGGTAAAGGCATTAATATTCCCATCCCTGCCCCCGACTTCCTTCCAATTGGTGATCTCTCCGGCGTAGATCCCACGTATCTGTTTTAGAGTCAGGCTTTTCACCGGGTTTTCCGGGTTGACCACAATCGCTATCCCATCGATAGCGATAGGGATCACCACCAGCCCCTTTTCCTCATCTTTGCTCAATTCCCGGGATGATGCTCCGATATCCGCAGTGCCATCCTTTGCAGCCTTAATACCTGCACTGGACCCTCCACCGGCCACATTGATGGAAATCCCAGGGTTATCCTTCATAAAAGCATTGGCTAATTCCTCTGAAAGAGGCTGAACAGAGGATGAGCCGGCGATATTGACTGTATTCTCCGGATCAGGACGGGAACAGCCGGAAAGACCGGCCAGGATGAGCAGCGCTAGCAAAATCACCCCACACAAACTGCCCCTTGCCCTCACAAATATCACAATAATCCCCCATCTTTCCAACCGACCGGTCACCGGAACAGTTTAAGCCAGCGGTTTCTGTTTTATTTCAGAAGTCAGGAATACACACCTATATCATGCCCTTATTATGTTTGTTTAAAATTAAGGAATTATTAAAATAAGATTGAATCTATAAAAAGAACTATCACTCATTCATAAGCATGCATCTCAAGATAACACATGAATCAGACAAAAAAGCTCTGGTAATTTGCTACCAGAACTCCCGTATTTGCGAAACACATGTATTAAGTTATAAGTTGAGTTCAGTGCGCTCACCCTTAACCATATAGTAAGTGGACTCCCCTACATTTGTTGCATGAGCCGCAATCCGTTCTAAAAATCTGGCAACTAAAAGGAGTTGTGCAGCCTGTTTGATGGTGTGCGGGTCATCAACCATGAGCAGCGAAAGCTCCCGAAAAACCTGATCAGACAATGCGTCCACTTCATGCTCATAATCAATCAAACAGTGCACCATTTCGGGGTCTTCCTTAACATAAGCATCTAAACTGATCCTGGTCATCTTTTGAGTGATCTCCATCATCCGGGGTATATCTATCAGCGGCTTAATCAGCGGTTGCCCGGAAATCCGCTGGGTTACCTTGGCAATATCAACAGCCAGGTCAGCCATCCGCTCTAAGTCTGTGGTGATCTTGATGGCTGTGGTGATCACCCGAAGGTCCCGTGCCATCGGCTGCTGCAGAGCCAACAGTGTGATACAGCAGTCCTCGATTCTCACTGTGAAATCATCAATTGCATCATCCCCATCAACCACCTGTTGAGCCAGCTCAACATCCCCCTCTTTAAGTGATTTCACTGCAAGACAAATAGCCTCTTCCACCATAGCGCCCATTTTCAGTACATCTTCTTTCAACTTTACAAGCTGTTCACTATAAGATTTTCTAGCCACTGACTTCTCCCCTTTTCCTGCTAACCGAAACGGCCTGTAATATAGTCCTCGGTTTCCTTTCTGGACGGGTTGGTAAAAAGCCTATTGGTTTCAGCATACTCTATCAGTGAACCATTCAGCAGAAATGCTGTATATTCCGAGATTCTCGCAGCCTGCTGCATATTATGAGTAACAACAACTATAGTATAGTCCTTTTTCAGCTCATCAATAAGGTCCTCCACCCTAGCGGTAGAAATGGGGTCCAGGGCTGAGCAGGGCTCATCCATAAGCAGGACATCAGGCTTCACCGCCAGAGCCCTGGCTATACACAGCCGCTGCTGCTGCCCCCCTGATAACTCAAGAGCTGACTTATGGATCTTGTCTTTCACTTCATCCCAGAGAGCAGCCTTCGTAAGGCTCCATTCCACAATTTCAGTGAGCTCTGCTTTGTCCCGGACACCGTGATGGCGGGGCCCATAAGCGATGTTTTCAAATATTGATTTTGGAAAAGGATTCGGCCTTTGAAAAACCATCCCTACCCGTTTGCGCAGGTTTACCACATCAAGCTCTGGCTGGTAAATATCCTCCCCATCCAGGAGAATACTCCCTTCAATTCGTACCCCAGGGATCAGATCATTCATCCTGTTCAGTGTTCTGAGCAGGGTAGATTTACCGCAGCCAGATGGTCCAATCAGGGCGGTCACCTTATGTTCGGCAATATTCAGATCAATGTCTTTTAATACCTGGTTGGAACCATAGTACAGATTTAGTTTGTGAATTTCGAACTTATTATCTCCCATATCTTCCCTGTACCCCCAATCTAAAGGTAATACTAGGTCAAGTCTGCGCTTGGAATATTAATTACCGGTCATTAAGGCAGAATTAGAGCTCTATCTTACCGGTATAAATACGTCTGCTGCCCCGGCAAGCTGTACCCTTTGCAGTGCCGAGACCTTTCATTGTATATAAGGATGATTAATAACCCTTTATGTTATGGCAAGATAGCCCCTTTTCTGATTAAGAAATATCAATCAAATGGTAAAATATTTTTTTCTCCTCTTGTAATATTCTCCACAGGATGTATAATAAAATACTAGTACTGGTAACACGGTAGGAATTTATTTTGAAAAAATGCAGGATGGCAGGACGGAAGCATAGAGGAGTCTAACCTGACTCAGATTCGAGTTGGTCCAGTTATTGATCAGACCCTGATCATGGTTCCAGCGAGAGAGTCGGCACTCCTATGCAGGAGTGCTTTTTTGTTTCTTTCGTAGCAAACCGCCCTCCTGCTCTGGAAAGGGGGATAGAAAGCGCAAACTTACTTTTACTTTTTTATCCTGGAAGTACGGTATGACGGAGAGGAGGATTATTTATGCAGGTAAGTCAAATCAGCCACCACCCCCGGAAACAGAAAATCGAAATCCCCATTATCGGCAGCCCTTGTGATCGCCTGATCGCTGTACTGGAGGAGTTTGAGCCGGGGGAAAAGGGTTTTATCATCTATCCCGAACAGTGCGGAGTGAAAGCCCGCACAGTTTCCCATGTGGTAGAACGGGAGGTAGAAGTGATGGTCCCCGCCCGACTGCATATGTCAGTGCTGGATATGAACCGTTTCAGTATTGAACGGGTCGGGGGTGGGGGGATCGGCTTAGGTGTCAAGATCCCCCTTAAAGCCAGGGTTCGCTCAACAAAAAGGCCGGAGATCCTGGTTAATGGTGAGCGTCCTTTGATCGCATTACATTTTGCACGGGTATTTAAAGAAATTCTCCAATACCCTGGAGGTTTTGAAATTGAGCTTTATGATCACAAAAGGCGCCATGTTGGATTAGGCTCATCTTCGGGAACCATGTGTGCCGCATGTATCGGCATTAACGAGGTTTTAGGCAGGCCCTTTAACAACAGAGAACTCAGGCGCATCACCGGATACAATGCCTGTGAAGAGAGCCCCTCAGGGAACGGCTATATAATTAGAACATTTGAAACAGGGATCGGGGCAATGGTAGGGATCCACGGCGGCCTTGTTGTGGGTTCAGATGATGCTGAGATCATTTACCGGGCGCCCCTTGAGGACACCAAGGTAATCATCCTCATCCCTGATGTGCCCAGCCTGGAGGATGAATACACAGGAAAGGATACAGCAGCTGATGCTGAGGTGGGGCTTTTGCTCAGGCGCGCCCGCTTTTTAGATGCGCGGCTGGGGAGCCCCAAGGCTCACATGATCTTGCTGGATCTGCTCCCGGCACTGGTAAAGGGTGACCTGAAAGCCATCGGAGATGCCCTCCTGGATATCTCCTTTACAGGTTCTAAACGTGCGGAGTGCGAGCAGCATGGACTGTTCGGAGCACCAATATTTCAATTTATCGGGGCTTTTCGAGAGATGGGAGCAGAGGCTGCAGGGATGAGTTCTGTAGGACCGACGGTTTTCGCCCTTACCAGGAAAGCCCTGGTTTATGAGCGGATTTTAAAATATCTGCGTAACCAAGGGATCCCGTCCAGCAGGATCATTGAAACAGAGGTCGATAACACCGGTGCCCGGATCATAGAAAATAATGAGGAGAGGAACTACATTGAAGAGGGATGGGTGCAGGGTTAAGATCTGCGGCATTACCTGTCCGGAGGACCGGGAACTGGTATATAGGGCTGGGGCAGATTATTTCGGAGTAATCATCGATGTCCCTTATTCTCCACGCAGATTGAGCATAGAAGCTGCAGCTGACCTGTTTAAAAATGCCCCCCTTCCCGGGGTAGCTCTGGTTTTCCAGCGGAACAAAGAGCAGATCAAACAGATTGTAGAACACTGCCGGCCGCAGGTTGTGCAGTTTTTGAGCCCGATGCTCCTGGAATCCTTGTATGAACTAAAGAGGTCTTTTCCCATTATAAGCTGGTGGCAGTCCCTGTTCCTGTCGCCAGCAGGGACAGTTTCACAAGCTGATCTAAATAATTTGCAGCAACAGCTAAGGGAGCTAGCCGGAGCAGGAGCAGACGCGGTAATGCTGGATACAGTTGTGAAAACCTCAGCTGGGATGCGTTTTGGGGGCACAGGGCAGGCCTCCGACTGGGAGCTAGCCCGCTCCCTGCTGGAAGACTCCCCCCTGCCGGTTTTTCTGGCCGGGGGGATCAACCCCTCCAATGTCAGAAAAGCTATGGAAATGGTTCACCCTGATGGGATCGACCTCTGCTCTGGTGTGGAAGCAGAGCCGGGGCGTAAGGACCCGAAAAAGCTCTTTGAACTGCTGGGTGAAATTCGGAAATGGGAAAAGGAGAATACAGAAAGGATGAGATAAATGAAAGCCGCTGTTGTACATGGCGCCAATGATATTCGCCTGGAGGAGGTGCCCCGTCCCTTTCCTGAACCCGGTGATATTGTGGTGCGGGTGAGGGCTTCAGGCATCTGTGCCACTGATATAAAAACACTGCTGGGACAGGGACTGCCTAAAAAGCTGCCCACCATTTTGGGGCATGAAGTGGCTGGAGAGGTATCTGCTTTAGGTGAAGGGGTGAAGGATTTTGCAGCCGGTGACCGGGTAGCGGTCTATCCCATCGCTGTTTGTGGAGAGTGTGATTATTGCACCAATGAAAGACACAACCTCTGCCGGCACGAATTCGGCCTGGCCCATGGCATCGATGGAGGGTTTGCCGAGTTTGTGCGCATACCCCGTCAGATACTCAATGTGGGAGGTGTGGTCAAAATACCTGCCGATATTCCCTTTGAGTTGGCTGCCCTGGCTGAGCCGATCTCCTGTGGCCTGGCAGCTCTGCGGGTCAACAGAGTAAATCCTGGTGATACGGTAGCTGTTGTTGGCGCAGGTCCCATGGGGATGATTCACCTGCTGCTGGGTAAATGGCGGGGAGCAAATGTAATCATTATTGAGCAAAAACCCAACCGTCAAGAATTCGCCAAAAAGTTGGGTGCAGATGCTGTAATCGATCCCCAAACACAGGATCCCATTGCAGCAGTCAAAGAACTGACCAATGGAGATGGAGCAGATGTGGTGATCACATCACTGAGCGACCCACAGGTGATTGAAAACTCACTTCCACTGGTGAAAAAAGGCGGTGTGTTCAATATTTTTGGCGGGCCTCCAGCAGGGCACCGGATCAGCCTTGATCCTCGCTGGATCCACTACCAGGAGATCACCATCACAGGCAGTTTTGCCTCAACACCACAGGACTTCCGGGAGGCACTCTATCTTATCACCTCACATGAGGTAGATGCTGGCAGTTTAATCACAGACCGCTTTACACTGGACAAGATACTGGATGCAGTGGAACGCGCCCGCAGCTTAGAGATGATCAAAGGCGTAGTTCTTATGTAAACTCCCGATCAGGGGGACAGTCCCGGTGATCGGTCTTCAACACGGTGCCAGGCTTGCTTTATTTCTAGAAAACGCCACGACGAACCCAAGACCTGGTTTATCCCTGCGCTTGCTCTTAAGCTCCGGTTTAACTTGCCCTAAGACTTGTCGCAGACGACAGCTGACCGGCTCCTATGACGCCATCCATAGCGCAAAGTCGCCTAGCTCAACATCCATGTTGAGCTTCAGCTGTCGTTTCCTGCTCCTTCGTCAAGGGCAAGTAACAACCTTCGCATGTCGCTGCGCTAGCAGGGATAAACCTCTGCAGTCGTCCCTATGCGTTCAAGACCGCAAAGTTAAATAGCTCGACAGGACACCGCGCCGAGGGACGGTTCCACTGATCGGTTTTTAGCGCGGCAGAACCGTCCGGTGAACGGTCGGCGAGCGGTAAGATAATTTCTATTCAGGAGGTAATCAATTTGACTGGATTAGAAAATAGATTAAAACGGATCATCAAACCCGATACAGGCCGCAGCCTGGTTGTTGCCATCGACCATGGCTATGCTCTGGGGCCCATGAAGGGGATCGTGGACATTGCCGGAACAATCAGCAAACTTGATGGAACCGGCCGGGTGGATGCCTGGCTGCTCACCAAGGGTATTTTGCGTCATGCCTTTAACCCTAGGGGAACCCCTGGGGTCATACTGCGCAGTTCAGGAGGTGCAACCATTACAGGTCCTGACATCACAAATGAGGGCTTAGTGACATCTATAGAAGAGGTGCTGACTCTAGGCGCTGATGCTATGGCAGTATCAGCCTTTATAGGGTCAGAAAATGAGCGAGAAACTTTGATTGGGCTTTCCAGGGCTGCAGATCAATGCCACCGCTGGAATGTGCCCCTTTTAGGAGTCATCGGCCTGGGAAAGGAAGTAGGTGAAAAGAAAAATAATGCTAGATTCCTTGCCCTCAGTGCCCGGGTAGCGGCTGAACATGGTGCAGATATGATCAAAACCTATTATACAGAAAAGGGATTTGAGGATGTTGTAGCCGGCTGCCCTGTGCCCATCATGATCGCCGGAGGACCTAAATGTGAAACAGATTTGGATACCTTGAAGATGATCCACGGTGCACTGCAGAGCGGCGCCCAGGGAATTGTCATGGGCAGGAACATCTGGCAGAGCCCCCACCCTGCTGCACTCCTCAATGCCACCTGGCACCTGATCCACAAAAACTGTTCTGTTCAGGAAGCACAGGATATATTGGAGGAAACCATAAGAGATGCATAAACTGCTTGTAAATAGAAGATGATTCCTGTAACATTAAAATAAGATGTAGGGCTATTATTTTAGTACCAACTCCTAGATAATAGGAGGGCAAATTTATGGATATCCAAAATGAAAAAAACAAACTGGAGAAAAGCAAAATCGAAGACTATAAAAAGCATCCAATGATCAATTTGGCTGATTCAATAAACCGCTCAACCATTTGGGACTTAAATCGGTTAACAAAAGGAAGTTATCTTACCAGGATAATTTCTACACTTATAATCATCGGAGCGATATCTTGTTTGCTCTTTTTCGGATATTTTAAGTAAACCATAATAAATAATTTCGAACGATTTAAAGGGAACCTCAATAGGTTCCCTTTTATAATCTAACATCACAAATATGAACATTTGTTAATACCAGCCTAACATTAATTAGCCAGACGTCATCGTTGATGATTCATTTACCGTATGAAATTAGTGATAACTTTTTTCTCTCTTTCCGGCTCAGGCACTCCCGCCTTTTTGCCAGCCTCAATACATTTCAAGAGCCATGCCATATAATTGCCCAAAGTCCGCATTGTCTGCATTCCTTCTAAATCCTGTTTTACTTCTTCCGGTGTATTGCCGTGCACCTGATTCCAATACTGTGAAGAAACTATTGGCATACAGCTGATAGTAAAGTACTTGTTAATCTGGTCAAAGGCCGCTGATGCCCCACCACGCCTGCAGCTTACAACTGAGGCACCTAATTTACCTGCAAACCTGCCCTTTCCTGCATAAAACACCCTGTCCAAAAATGAGGTTAAGGCTCCTGAGGCTGCTGCATAATGAACCGGTGAGCCGAATACAAACCCTACGGCCTCATCCACCTTACTTAAAAACTCATTTACTTTATCATCTATCACACATTTCCCTGTTTTTGAGCAGGAGCGGCATCCTCTACAGCCGCTGATCGGGTCTGCTCCCAGCTGAAATATTTCTGTAGCGATCCCATTTTTATTTAACGCTTTCTCTACTTCCTTTAATGCAGTATAGGTACACCCTTCCTTATGTGCGCTTCCGTTTACCAGCAATACCTTCATCTTTACAACCTCCATGTTTCTGAAATAGTTTCTATGATAATTTTAACATTTAAATCTAACATTAATCATTTTCCTTTGAACAGCTCACCAATACAGACCCGGTAAAATGTTTAACTGAACACGATCAGCCAGCAAAAAGCCAACGAACAAAAGCAGATAAAACCATAGGTTCTGATCAGCGGATACTGGAAAGCTGCAGCAATAAGGAAGGTCGCCCCTTTCTTAACACTTGTCTCATAAAAAGTCTATTAACCTGCCGAAAGCCTTGTAGATAATTATGTAAACTAACCGGTTAATTTGTCCCGGGTCCAAAACCGCCGCTTGCTGCCTCTATTGGCAGCTAATAGTGCACCGGTGCTGCTCACAAAAGCAGGCAGCAGAATCATGGTCAGTAGTTCAGTTAAACCCGGAATAAAGAAAGCAGTGCTATAAAATAATAAGAGCACCAGCCCCCCGGTGATTAGCCCAATCAGCCCTGCCGGTACCCAACTCCTGATGCCCCCTTTACTTCCAGCAGCATAACCGCCACAGAAGACGCTGAGAAAGAAGACACAGGTGAAATAGAAACTGAGGTGAAGGGTGGTTTGAGCAGAAATAATGGCATACACAAACGCCAGCACCACCCCAGCGAGGATGAGAAGAAAAGAGGTTCCCATCCCAAGCAGCAAAGCGAAGCCTTTTTTATTAATGCTCATCTGTAATCGCCTCCCACCCTATCATACGCCCATCTTCACCCATTTATCACCATTAAGGAATACATCAGACTCCATGATTATCTGTTCAGTCAGAGAAGTGCGAACATTCGTTACCGCGGTAGCAATTGTTGGAACTGATAGGCCAGATGGTCGTTAGAGAGGGAATGGAAAATATGTGTGTTATGTCAATTTGTGCGTGACAGCAACCCCGTCCCCG
>LFTQ01000080.1:21585-26030 GCA_001513545.1 Clostridia bacterium DTU068
CCGTGTCACACCGTGTTAAAAAAAGAGGTTCCTGCTCTTGAATACACAAGAGCGAAACCTCTTTGCAGTTCAAATTTGTACTGTCTGTTTGGATTAGGCTGACTCCTTCCCGCTTTCTTCCGGTGCTTCCTCAGCAGGAAGAAGGGCTTCATTTAACACCTGATCCATATGTTCAACCAATACAAAATCCAATTTTCTCCTGACATTGGCTGGGATATCCTCAAGATCCTTTTTGTTTTCTTTGGGTATTATGATCTTTTTGATACCGGCACGGTGTGCAGCCAGCACCTTTTCTTTGATACCGCCTACAGGAAGAACGCGACCCCTCAGGGTGATCTCTCCGGTCATAGCCACATCATGTCTGACACGCCTGCCGGTGACCGCTGAGACCAGAGCAGTTGCCATGGTGATCCCGGCTGATGGCCCATCTTTGGGAATAGCCCCTTCAGGAATGTGGATATGGATATCCTGCTTCTCATGGAAACCGTCCTCCACGTTGAGTTCCTGTGCCCGGGATCTCACAAAGCTTAAACCGGCTTGGGCCGATTCTTTCATCACATCACCCAATTTACCGGTGAGCAGAATATTTCCTTTCCCTTTAAGGATGCTCACCTCCACATTTAATACCTCGCCACCAACTTCGGTCCAGGCAAGACCGGTGGCAACACCGATCTCATTCTCTTTCTCCTTGGTACCGAAATGATAACGGGGAATCCCCAGGAAATCATCTACATTTGCTGCAGTAACCTTTGCCTTGTATTTCTTATTACTGACGACCTCACGGGCGGTTTTCCGGCATATAGTAGCTATCTCCCGCTCCAGGTTGCGCACCCCCGCTTCCCGGGTATAGTGTCTGATAATAGAGCGCAAGGCATTCTCCGAGATCTGCAGATGATGTGGTTTAAGCCCGTGCTCCTTGATCTGCTTAGGGATCAGGTGTCTCTCGGCGATCTTTACTTTTTCCTCCTCTGTATAGCTTGAGAGGTGGATCACCTCCATCCGATCAAGCAGCGGCCGCGGGATGTTGTGTTCCACATTGGCAGTTGTGATAAACATAACCTTTGATAGATCAAAAGGCACCTCAATATAGTGGTCGCTGAAGGCATGGTTCTGTTCTGAGTCAAGCACTTCCAGCAAGGCAGAGGCCGGATCCCCTCTGAAGTCGGAACTCATCTTATCTACTTCATCCAGTAGAAAAACAGGGTTTTTTGACCCCGCCTGTTTCATACCCTGGATAATCCTACCGGGGAGTGCCCCCACATAGGTGCGGCGGTGCCCCCGGATCTCTGCCTCATCCCTAACACCCCCGAGGGAAATGCGCACGAACTTACGTCCCAACGCACGAGCAACGGACCGGGCCAGCGAGGTTTTGCCCACACCTGGCGGACCGACAAAACAGATGATTGGACCCCGCATCTTAGTAGCCAACTTCCGGATGGCCAGGTATTCCAGGATCCTCTGTTTGGGCTTTTTCAAGCCATAGTGGTCCTCTTCCAGGATCTGCTCAGCCTTGTCCAGTTTGAGTCTGTCCCTGGTTTCCTCTGACCAAGGTAAAGCCAAGAGCCAATCTATATAGTTGCGCACCACAACAGCCTCTGCCACCATCGGCGGCATTTTCTCCAGGCGGTCCAGCTCTTTTAATGCCTTCTCCTCTACTTCCTTCGGGAAATTGGCCTCGGCAATGCGCTCCCGCAGCTCCTCCACCTCAGCCATGCGCTCATCCTTTTCACCCAATTCCTTCTGGATGGCTCGCATCTGTTCCCGCAGGTAGTATTCCTTTTGTGTTTTTTCCATCTGTTTCCGGACACGCATATTGATCTTGCGCTCCAGATCAAGGATCTCCATCTCCCGGGAGAGAATATCCCCCAGGACCTGTAACCTTTCCTTTGCATCAAAAGCTTCAAGAATCGACTGTTTATCCGCTACACGCAAATTTATATGAGCCGCGATAATATCTGCCAGTCGTCCCGGGTCATCAATAGATACTATAGAAACAGCGGTCTCGGGAGGGATCTTCTTCCCAGTTTTAACATATTCCTCAAACTGGTTGACCACTGTTCTCATCATCGCCTCGATTTCCGGGGTCTTCTCATAACTCTCTTCAAATTCCTCAACAACCACCTGGATAAATGGTTCTGATGAAACATACTGCTTAATCCTTGCTCTCCTTAACCCTTCTACCAGTACACGGAAGGTCCCTCCTGGCAGTTTAAGCAGTTGTTTAATTTCAGCAATAGTTCCTACCTGGTAGATATCATCTTCCCGCGGCTCGTCGGTCTGGGCTTCTCTTTGGGTGACAAGAAATAATTCCCGGTCGTGGAGCATTGCCTCATCTATGGCACTGACCGACTTTTCTCTTCCTACATCAAGATGAATAACCATGTAGGGAAACACCAAAAGCCCACGTAAGGGAAGCAGGGGTATAACCCGCTCTCCGTTCGCCAATCTTTGAACCTGAGGGTTGTTTTCCAATTGTTGATCTTGTTCCTGGGACATATGATGCCACCCCCTTTTCATCTGGGAAGATGTTTAAAGATACTTAGTACATTCTACCCCAGATCGGTTAATTCCTGCAACAAAGTATAGTTTACCACAAATGGAAATGAGAGCAACATCAAAATTATGCTGATACCTTTTCCTTTTCTGACTGCTTGATCGGGAAAAGAGCAAGTCGAATGACCTCTTCCAACCGCTTAACCGGAATCACCTCCAGAGATGCTTCCCGAAATAGCTCCTGCCAGTTTTCATAAGGGATCAATACTCTTTCGGCACCAGCCCTACGTGCTGCCTCTACCTTGGCTACAACCCCTCCTACCGGTTTGACCTCACCGAGGAGAGAAATCTCCCCGGTCAAAGCAACCCGATGATCAACCTTCTTATCAGTCAGTGCTGAGTAAATACCCAGAGCGATAGCTACCCCCGCAGATGGCCCATCGGTCGGCACCGCTCCTGGAAAGTTGATGTGGATATCATACATGCGCGGATCCACATCCAGGAAGCGCCTGAGGGCTGTAAGGGCATTGTCCACTGAATTTCTAATCATACTCTTACAGCGCACACGCCTTCCGGCCATTCCACCCATTTCCTCTTCCTCAACTATCCCGGTTACCCTTACCTCTCCACGCTCCAACAGGGGCGGGTTCACAGTCACCTCGATCTCAAGGAGTGTGCCCAGGTTTGGCCCCATCACCGCCAAACCATTGACCAAGCCAACCGCAGGCTCAGCAGATATCTTTCGTTCCGGGCGGGGTGAATACTGTCCGCTGCTTACCACCCATTCCACATCAGCAGCCTGAATCTCTTTGCTATCTCTGCCCTGGGCAATACCCGCAGCTATCTGAATGATATTAACAGCTTCCCGGCCGTTGGTTGCATACTTTTCCACTACATCAAGGGCACCTTTTCCAAAAGTGAAATTGATCCTGTGGGCAGCATTCTCTGCGATCCTCCGGATCTCCTCAGGAAGTAAAGACCTGAAAAAGACTTCAACACAGCGTGACCTGATGGCAGGTGAGATCTCTTCAGGCAGCCTGGTGGTGGCACCGATAAGACGGAAATCCGCAGGCAGCCCATTTTGGAAAATATCGTGGATATATGCAGGGATATGTGTATCCTCACAATTATAGTAAGAGCTTTCAAAGAAAACCTTGCGGTCCTCCAATACCTTTAATAATTTATTCATCTGAATGGGATGCAGTTCCCCGATCTCATCAATAAATAATACTCCACCATGAGCCCTGGTTACTGCACCGGGCTTGGGCTGCGGTATCCCAGCCATCCCTAAGGGCCCCGCCCCCTGATAAATGGGGTCATGTACAGAACCGATCAGGGGGTCAGCAATCCCCCGCTCATCAAAGCGGGCTGTAGTGGCATCCAACTCCACAAATTTGGCATCCCTGCCAAAAGGGGAGTAGGGGTTTAATTTTGCCTCATTGAGCACCAGGCGAGCAGCAGCTGTTTTTCCCACCCCTGGAGGCCCATAGATCAGAACATGCTGAGGGTTGGGACCGCATAGGGCTGCCCGCAAGGCTTTTAGTCCCTCATCCTGCCCGATAATCTCATCGAAGCGCTGAGGGCGTGTTTTTTCAGCCAAAGGCTCAGCCAGTGAGATCTGGCGCAGGTGCTGAATCTTTTCCATTTCTTTTTTTGACTCCCTGTCCACAGCAACACGGTTCCCGTGCTGGCTGCGCAGGAGATTCCAAAAATACAAACCGACAACAATAACAAAAAAGATCTGAATAACAGCGATCAAACTACTGATTCCACTAAATCCAGGACTAGACAAAACAACCACAACTCCTATCCCGGTAATTTCTTATATTTACTCTCATTATTACCAGAAATCGTGGTTTTTAACCTTAATAGTTTTATATTCGGTTATGCAACAAAGCAAGCTGGCAAGTTGGTGGTTGGTGGTTGGTAGTTGGTGGTTAGTGGTTGGTGGT
>LFTQ01000080.1:26046-41800 GCA_001513545.1 Clostridia bacterium DTU068
TGTGACAAGGGGACGGGGGTCCCGTCACGTGATTGTCCAATTGGCTGCTAGCTAGCGGCCGAGTCGGCGGCAGGCCTAGCGGCAGATCTGGCGGTAACCTAGCGGCAACCTGTCCCGCTGATCGCGCGGCGGGACAATCCCACTGATCGGTCGGTTTATCCCTGCTAGCGCAGCAACTTGCGTAGGTTGTTACTTGCTCTTGACGAAGGAGCAGTTAACGACAGCCGAAGCGAAACATGGATGTTGAGCTAAGCGACTATGCGCCACGGACGGCGTCATAGGGCGCGGTTTGCTATAAAAGCGACGAGTTTTAGGGCAAGTTCAACCGAAGCTTATGTCGCAAGCGGCAGGGATAAAAAAACCACCATGATCGCGCGGAGAGAAAGTCCCGGTGATCGGGCCCGATCAGTCAACCTGTCCCCCTGATCGCCCCCTGATCGCGAAAAAAGGGTGCTGTGCGCACCCTTTATGCCTTTACTTTGATCATGTAATCCCGATTTATTAAGCTGTTTCGCTTTTCTTTTTACGGTCTTCAGTTACTATAATAGGCTCCTCTTTTTTCTCAATAACCTCTTTGGTAATTACACACTTGGTGATATCGTCTCTGGATGGAATGTCATACATCACATTGAGCATTACATCCTCTAAAATTGCCCTCAAACCGCGAGCACCTGTTTTTCTGCGCATTGCTTCCCGAGCAACAGCAATGAGAGCTTCATCCTTAAATTCCAAAGCAACCCCATCGAGCTCAAACAACTTCTGATACTGCTTCACCAAAGCATTTTTTGGTTCGGTTAAAATCTTGACCAGCGCCTCTTCATCAAGGGCATCTAAGGTAACGATCACCGGCACCCGCCCCACAAACTCAGGGATCAAGCCGTACTTTAAAAGATCGGTGGGCATGATCTGGCTTAATATTTTACCGATCTCCTTTTCCTGCCGGGTCAACTCTGCTCCAAAACCGATGGTTTTCTTGCCGATACGATTCTGGATTATTTTGTCGATCCCTTCGAATGCGCCACCGCAGATAAACAGGATATTAGTGGTATCTATCTGAATAAACTCCTGATGTGGGTGTTTTCTACCTCCCTGGGGAGGCACACTTGCCACAGTCCCCTCAAGTATTTTAAGCAGTGCCTGTTGAACACCCTCACCGGATACATCCCTGGTAATAGAGGGGTTCTCAGATTTGCGGGCGATCTTATCTATTTCATCGATGTAAACAATTCCTTTCTCCGCCTTTTCCACATCATAGTCAGCAGCCTGGATCAACTTGAGCAGGATATTCTCCACATCCTCCCCAACATAACCCGCCTCAGTCAAAGATGTGGCATCAGCGATAGCAAAAGGCACATTCAAGATACGCGCCAAGGTCTGAGCCAGCAGTGTTTTCCCACAGCCGGTTGGCCCAAGCATCACAATATTGCTCTTCTGCAGTTCCACATCATCAGCACGCATTCCCGCGTTGATTCTTTTATAATGATTGTAAACAGCCACAGAAAGAATCTTTTTGGCATGCTCCTGACCTATCACATACTGGTCAAGAACCTCTCTGATCTCTTTGGGCTTCGGAATATCACTTAATTCAAAATCTATTTCCTCACCAAGTTCTTCTTCGATGATTTC
This sequence comes from Clostridia bacterium DTU068, assembly GCA_001513545.1. GTDB lineage: Bacteria > Bacillota > DSM-12270 > Thermacetogeniales > Thermacetogeniaceae > DTU068. Next base: position 27,673 of record LFTQ01000080.1, read on the forward strand.
ATTACACAATTCGATGCATTCATCACAGATGTAAACACCGGGACCGGCAACCAGTTTCTTTACCTGATCCTGAAGTTTACCGCAAAAGGAGCATTTTAGCTGTCCCTTTTCATCACCAAACTTGTACAAAACTGTACACCTCCCTTAGGGATTACACTTTGTCACCAACCCGATATTTTATTACTTCGTCAATAATACCGTAATTCCTTGCTTCATCTGCATCCATAAAGTTGTCACGATCAGTATCTTTTTCAATTCTATCCAAAGGCTGGCCTGTTAATTCTGAAAGAATATGATTGAGCCGGTTGCGTACCTTGATGATACGTTTGGCGTGAATCTCAATATCACTGGCCTGCCCCTGGGCACCTCCTAAAGGTTGGTGGATCAGAATTTCACTGTTCGGAGTTGCATAACGTTTCCCCTTCTTACCAGCTGCCAGCAGAAATGCCCCCATACTGGCTGCCAATCCAATACATATTGTGGAAACATCAGGTTTCACATAATGCATTGTATCGTAAATGGCCATCCCTGCGGTTATAGAGCCGCCAGGAGAATTGATATAAAGATAAATGTCCTTGTCCGGGTCCTCTGCTTCAAGAAACAACAGCTGTGCAATAACAATATTGGCTACATTATCATCAATAGGGGTCCCTAAAAAAACAATCCTGTCCTTTAATAGCCGAGAGTAGATATCATAAGATCTTTCCCCGCGGCTCGTCTGTTCTACCACAATAGGTACCAAATATTGTGCCTTCATGTTTATCCACCTGCTCTCATTATCTTTTTATTTCTCTCCACTTTTAATATACCAAATAAATGGTTCTGTTAAAAGAGGCCGCTATTTATTAATCGCGGCCTTTACTCTTCTATCCCAAATACAAGCTAACTCCCTAAATTACTCTTCCTGTTCTGCTACAGGCTCTTCTTGAGGCTTACTTTCTTCTACTTGCGCCTCCTGTTCCTCATCGGCCTTTGCTTCAGCTTCTTCCTGAACTGGTTCTTCTGTGAGAGCCACAGCATTATCAGCTAGAAAATCCTGCACCTTTTCAAAAAGCAACTCTTCTTCAAGAACACCAAGCTGTCCCCGGGCTTCAAGATCCGCTCTGAGTTTTTCAGTCTCTAAATTATATTGAGCAGCCAGGTCATCGATTTCCTGATCTAACTCTTCAGCTGTCACTTTTATCTCTTCTGCCTTAGCTATGGCGTTGAGAACAAGTCTTGTCTTAATTGCAACCTGTGCCCTTGCCTCCAAATCCTGACGCAGTCCGTCACTATCTTTATTAGCCATTTTAAGATAATCATCTAAAGTAAGGCGCTGCATAGCCAACCTCTGCACAAAGCGATTGGTCTCTTCTTCCAACTGCTGTTTGAGCAGGGTTTCCGGGATCTCCACCTCAGCTTGCTCCACGACCTTGGTAACAACGCGCTCTTTGAAAATACGTTTGGCATTAATATGACCTGTTTCTTCAATTCTTTTGCGCAGGTCTTCCTTAAAATCTTCCAGAGTAGCATGCTCGCTGATATCCTTGGCAAACTCATCATCCAGCTCTGGCAATTCCTTCTTTTTGACAGCAGTCACCTTCACCTTAAACTCAGCTTCCTTGCCTTCCAGGTCCTTATACTGAAAAACTGAAGGCAGGTTCATGGTGAAAGTCTTTTCCTCATTTACATTCATACCAAGCAGATGGGCATCCAAACCCGGAATAAACCTAGCTGTACCAACCTCTACATATCTCTCAGAACCTGAAAGCCTTTCTTCCACATTTCCGTCAACTGTTACCTCCAGGTCCACTACTGCTATATCCCCATCATTCACCTCTTTGTCACCGGCATCAACAATTTTGGCATGCCTCTGCTGCAGAAGTTTGAGGTGAGCATCCACTTCCTCATCATCCACTTTTACCTCGGGGATGACCGCAGAAACCCCCTTATATTCTCCCAATTTAACCTCTGGGAGAACCTCTACTGTCGCATCGAAAATAAATGGTTTCCCTTCCTCCAGCTGAACAACATCGATCTCCGGTTGATTGATGGGTTCAATGGCGGTTTCCTGAATTGCTTTTTTGTATGCATCACTGAGGAGGATCTCTAATGCTTCCTCATAAAGAACCTCTTTCCCCAAACGAGCCTCAAGGATCGGGCGTGGTGTCTTTCCTTTACGGAAACCAGGAATTACAGCCCTTTTCACAACTTTCCGGTAGGCCTGATCAAGAGCTCTGGCCACAGCTTCCTCTTCTACTTCCACATGAATTTTTGCCTGGTTTTTCTCTATACTTTCCAGGGTTGCACGCATTTATGCTCCTCCTCATTCTTTGTTACCTTATCTATCATACTTACAGGCATCCTCAGCTGTTACAAAATAAGCCAAGCATGCCTTTTCCAAACCATAAGTTGCCTGGTGCGGGAGAAGGGATTTGAACCCTTACGGTTTAACCCACCGGATCCTAAGTCCGGCGCGTCTGCCAATTCCGCCACTCCCGCGCTTACGTAGCAATAATAGCATCGGTTATTTTGTTAGTCAAGTTTATTTTCGGGAAAAACAGCCGATTTTTCACCGATCAGCGGTTCTGCCAACTTCAACAGAATCATATAACCGATCACCTGAACCGTCCGTGCAAAAATTCTTTCTCATTATATGCTTAGTGGCACAGTTGTCTATTAAGGGGAATAAATACGCCCTTCATTTGGTTACATTAAATACAGGAATAATCAGTAAAAAAGGAGGCATTTTACTTTGGCGGAAAAAATACTGGCTGTACTGCTGCTGATTCTCCTGGGAGGAACCCTTTTATATATTTTCTACACAAATATTATTATCCCCTTGCGCAAACCGCCATCATAATAATCTCCAGCAAGGAGGAAAATATGTGCTCAGATTTTTGAGTAGACTGCGCAATTTATCTTTCCTGCTCAAGGAAAAAAATAATGATAAAAACAGCAATTTTAAAGCACAACAGCTGACAGCTGACCTCAACAAAAACATCAAACTGTTCCGTCAGGTACTGGGTGACAGCAGTGATGTTATCATCCGTCAGTTCAAACTTGCCAGAGGGGGCACTTCTGCTGCCCTGATCTTCCTTGACGGCTTAGTGGATAAAAAGCAGATTAATGATCATATTCTGCGTCCATTGATGGTGCACTCACAAACATCTTTTTTCGGCACACTGAAGAAACTGAAAGATAGTTTCATATTTATTGATGATATCAGTGAGTTAAAAGATTTCGGTAAAATTGTTTCCGCTGTTCTGGAAGGAAAAGCAGTGCTCCTGGTGGACGGTTCTGCCAGTGCTCTGGTTATCGATGTCAAGGGTTGGGAACAGAGAGCTATTGAAGAACCGGATACAGAAGGGGGCGTACGGGGTCCAAGGGAAGGGTTCACAGAAAATATTCGGACAAACATAGCTTTACTGCGCCGCATTATTCGCGACCCTGCTCTCACCTTTTATCATCTAAGACTGGGGAATAAAACAAAAAAAGACATCTCTATCGCTTATATCAAGGGGGTCGTCCGGGACTCCTTGATTGCTGAAGTAAAATTCCGTTTAAATAAAATTGAAACAGATGCTGTTCTGGAATCCGGTTATATCGAACAGCTCATCGATGACAACCCTTTTTCTCCCTTTCCGACTATAGCAAACAGTGAAAAGCCTGATAAGGTGGCAGCCAAACTATTGGAGGGGAGAGCAGCCATTTTAGTGGATGGGACACCATTTGTGCTCACAGTACCAATGCTTTTTATCGAAAGTTTCCAACATCCCGAAGATTACTATGTCCACCCCTATTTCGGCACCTTTATGAGGTGGGTCAGATACATCAGCTTTGCACTGAGTATATTATCTCCGGCATACTTTGTAGCTTTGAGCAGTTTTGATCACGAATTGATCCCCACACCTCTGCTGATCTCCATGGCTGCCGCCAGGGAGGGAACCCCATTTCCTGCAGTTCTGGAGGCACTGCTGATGATCATCGTTTTTGAAATTTTGAGGGAGGCCAGCATCAGAATGCCGCGCTCCTTTAGGGCAGGCGGTAAATATCGTAGGCGCCCTGGTGATCGGACAGGCGGCTGTATCTGCAGGTCTAATCGGGCCTGCTATGGTGATCGTTATCTCCCTTACTGCTGTCGCCACTTTTATTGTGCCTCCTCTGATCGATGTAGGTACAATTTTGCGCTTTGCTCTGCTTTTTGGAGCAGGAGTGTTAGGCCTGTTTGGTGTGACCATCATACTGCTTGAGATATTAATCCATTTAGCATCCCTAAAATCTTTTGGTGTTCCCTACTTGTCCCCGGTGGCACCTCCCGATGTAGCCAAACTCAGGGATGTGATTGTGCGGGCACCCCTGTGGTCAATGCCCCGGACACGCACCTTTCGGCAAAAACTAGGGAGGCGAAGCTAAAATTGAGGCTATTTCCCACTACAGAGAAAAAAAATAAAAAGCTGTGCCTTTTATTAATGAGCCTGCTAATAATTGTAGTGCTGTTCAGCGGTTGCTGGGACTGGATGGAGCTCAATGACATCACCATTATCAGCGGCATCGGCCTGGATGAAACAGAAGAACAGGGCAAAATACGCCTCACAGTACAGGTGATTAGACCTGCTGCCCTGAGTGGCGGCGGGGGGGATACTGGAGGAACTAAAGGTGGTGGCGGGTTAGGAGGGGATGAGACACAGGCTGTCCGGTTATTGACCACCACCGGAGAAACAGTTTTTCAGGCAATCCGTAATTTGGGCACCCAAGCATCCCACCGGCTTTTCCTATCCCACACACATGTGGTTGTTATCAGCAGGGAAGCTGCAGAAAAAGGCATTTACCGTTTTATCGATTTTTTTGCCAGAGACACTGAACCCCGCCCCAATATAAGGGTGCTGATAGCTGAAAGAGAGGCAGGAGAGATCATGCGCCACGCCAGTGGTGTAGAAAGCATACCTGCTTTGGGTCTTTACCGTGCGGTCCAAACTGCTGCATTAAATGCCTTAGCTCCTGATATTACCTTGCAGGATGCCAAAATACGGTTGGCATCAGAGACCACTGAGCTGGTCGCCCCTCTTACAAAACTATATGTAGAAGAAGGGATAGATGGAGAAAAAAAGACAAGGGTAGATGTAGCAGGCACTGCGGTTTTTCGAGGGGACAAAATGGTAGGAACACTCAACAAGAAAGAAACCAGAGGGCTGCACTGGATACTGGATAAAGTGAAAACAGGGATCATTGTTATCGAACATGCTGGAGGTAAACAGAGCCTGGAAATAGTTAAAGCAGAGAGCAAAATAACTCCTGAAATCAGAGACAACGAACTGGTAGTCAAAATTAAGCTTGATGTAAATACTATTCTTGGGGATCAGCAGTGTGTGAAGATCCTGACTGAGCCTGATGAGATCGCTTTATTGGAAGAAAAACAGACTGCTGAAATAAGAACCGAAATTACTGGTGCTATTAAAAAAGCTCAAGAACTAAAAGCCGATATTTTTGGGTTCGGAGATGAATTCCACCGCAAATACCCTGAGCAGTGGAAAAAGCTTGAACAACACTGGGTGGAACTCTTCCCCGGTATCAAGATTGAGCTTGAGATCAAATCCGACATCAAAGGAACCGGCGCCATCAGGGAACCTGTTTACCGGTTGAGATAATCTTTATGAAAGGGAGATTCGGTTGGCATTAGAAAAAGGGAGGATAAACAGCACAGGCTTGATAATGCTCATCTTCGGTTTTGCCGTAGGATCTTCAGCCCTTGCACCCTCTGGAAGAATCGCAGGAGCAGATGCCTGGATCGCCATTCTCATCGGAATAGCTGAAGCCTTGTTAATCGCCGCTGTTTTCCTTCTTCTTACCAAACGCTTCCCTGGTAAAACCCTGGTGGAGATCAGCGATATAGTATATGGCCCCTACCTGGGGAAAATAATATCCGTTATATTCCTCTGGTATCTCTTCCATCTGGGGTCACTGGTACTCGGCAATTATACCGGATATTTTTCATCCCTGTTTTTGGTAAGGACACCACCGATCGTCCTGCTGGCATCCATCATCCTTATCTGTGTTTCGGCAGCCAAAAAGGGGATCGAGGTCATTACCAGGTGTGGAGTTATAATTGTTTCTGTAGGACTATTTTTCTATTTATTGACCACTTTTTTTCTGTCTAAATATTTTGAGATTAAATATTTACAGCCTGTCCTGACTACTCCTGCACCCCAACTTCTTTGGGCAGCTCATGGTGCAGCCACATTCCCTTTGGCGGAAACAGTGGCCTTCCTCATGGTGTTCCCATTTTTAAATAATAAGCGGGATACAGTTCCCGCAACCTTTACAGGAATAATCTTCACCGGCTTGGTGATGACAGGGGTAGCTGTGAGGAATACAGTAGTCCTGGGACCATCAGAAAAGGCATACATTTACCCATCCTTCCATGCAATCACCACGATCAATATCGCAGAGATCATCAACAGAGTGGAGATAGTGGCTTCATTATTTATCCTGTGTATGGGGTTCCTGAAAACAGCGGTTCTGTTATATGGTGTATCTTTAGGCACAGCACAGCTATGCTCCCTGCGCTCCTACAGACCTCTAGTTGTGCCTGTGGCAGTCTTAATGAGCATTCTGGCTCTATATAATTTTCCCAACCCAGTGGAGTTCGTAAGATTTGTCAATAACGCATACCCTGTTTATGCACTGCCCTTTCAATTGGTTATTCCCCTGCTGACCCTGATAATTGCAGTAATAAGAAAAACTGAACAGCGGGATGGTAATAGTGAGCCTAAAGGACGACGGCCACCTACTGAATCCAAAAGGAGGTAGATATAATGGTGCTGCTCCTAATAGCACTCTTCATACTGATCATTCTGCTGGAAATAGTCCCCCTGGTCAAGGATCGGCAATGGAAGGAACTTGCAGTCGCATCTGTGCTCCTAGCTGCCGGCTTTATCCTCAGTGTGCTGATTATGTATGATATTGATTTTCCTTTTCTTGCACCGGTAATCAGCAATATTATGGAAAAATGGGTAGCATTGCCTGGGAGTTAGAGTGTTTTATGCCATAAAAAATAGACAGTTCTCAATAACAGAGAACTGTCTTTAGGCATAACTTTTGCAATTTTTGTTGGATGTTTTTGTTCTGTTTCCTTCTGACAATGTTCCTTGAGCAAAACCCTCTAGCAAGACTTATTAGAATTATGTGTTGGGAATATTACTGCGAACCTCTTCCATTAGATCAACCAGTAATATGATTAAAGCACATTTGGTGGATAGTTTGTTATAAAGAATAACGGAAGTGGATCTCCTTGTGAAATTTTTAACTATTTATAATGTACTAGTAAATAGGGTTTGTGTCAAGTCCTTATTCGACGATATTTGAGATATTATTTGTTTTATTACTTACTTATAGATTCTATCCTACTATTCTTTAGGATTTTTGTCGGATTTCGCCCCAACATAATTTTTTCAATTAATAACATGGAAACAATAATTATGTAGAAGTGCAGATTATACAACCTTCAGACCCAATAGAGCATAAATAAAGAAATATAAACTATATCCTGCTATTAATTGAAAACAATTTTCACTATAAACATAAATAAGTCTTTGACATATGGGTCAAAAAGAACGTAATACCGTGATTTAACCTTTATGGACAATATTTTAGCGGTCTAACGTGCTATTTTGCTTTATCAAGGCATAATATATTGATAATTTAGTGTCCAACTGTGATTGACTAGCAATAATTTATCATGTATTCTGTTATTGATAATGATTATCATTATCAATAGCCTTCAAACTAACCGACCATAAGGATTCAAGATGAGAGGAGATAATTATGGATAAGCCTGTCACAGAGCTTAATAAAACAGCGTCTAAAGCTCCCTCAATCCGAAAAAAGAAAAAACTCGTTCTTGTAGGCACCCCTAATGTAGGCAAAAGCGTTATTTTCAATCTCCTGACCGGAACATATGTGGTTGTTTCCAATTATCCGGGGACAACTGTAGAGGTTGCCCGTGGGACCGGCAAAATTGGCCAGGAGGTCTATGAGGTGATCGATACTCCAGGGATGTATTCACTCTTTCCCATCACTGAAGAAGAAAGAGTAACCAGAACACTGCTGTTGACAGAGAAACCGGATATAGTCATACATGTTGTAGATGCTAAAAACTTAGAGCGCATGCTCCCCCTCACCCTGCAGCTTCTGGAGGCAGGGCTGCCTGTAATCCTCGCTGTCAACATGATGGATGAAGCAGAGGTTTTAGGACGCACCATCGACCTGGATGCACTCGCTAAAGCATTGAACATACCAGTAGTAGGAACAGCAGCAGCCCAAAACCGGGGCATAGATCAGCTAAAGAGGATGGTGTCCGATTTTGTCAGGAAGCATGTCGCCTGATGGCCTAATAATCCAGTATGATGAAACCATTGAAAAGGCTCTGAACAATATCGTAAAACTGCTTAAAGCCAGATATAACTTCTCTAAGCGCATGATCGCATTACTCCTGCTCCAGGAGGATGAAGAGATCACCCAATTGGCCAAACTAAGGGAGGCGGATTTCCCCCAAATCTTTTCTATTATTCAGCAGACTAAGTCCAAATACAAGGACCCCCTGCGCTATGTGATCACTCTCCAGTGCCGGCAAAGGACTGATCAAATCCTTTCAGGTGTAATAACTGACAGCAAAAAAGAGACACGCCTCCAGTCATGGCTTGATCACATTACAATCAACCCCATCACCGGAATTCCTATTCTTTTGATAGTTCTTTACTTTGGATTGTACAAGTTCGTCGGTGAATTCGGTGCCGGGACACTGGTTGATCTGATCGAAGGAAATTTTTTTGAAAACTACATCAATCCTTGGGTCAACCAAGTCACAGCAAAACTGATTCCCTGGCACTCAATCCAGACACTGATCGCCTTTGACTACGGTATTATCACTTTGGGCCTGCGCTATGCAGTAGCCATCATCCTCCCCATTGTAGCCACTTTTTTCTTGGCATTTTCCCTTTTGGAGGATTCGGGCTATCTGCCCCGCCTTGCTCTGCTGGTGGACCGGCTCTTCAAAAAGATCGGGCTCAACGGTAGGGCGGTGATCCCTATCACACTGGGGTTTGGTTGTGACACGATGGCTACCTTGGTGAGCAGAACACTGGAAACCAAAAGAGAGAGAGTAATCGCTACCCTTCTGTTGGCACTGGCTATACCCTGTTCTGCCCAATTGGGAGTGATAATGGCCTTGCTCTCTGCAAACCCGGCATCACTGGGGATCTGGGCAGGCTTTGTGATCTTGGTTTTCCTGCTGGTGGGCTACCTGGCAGCACAGTTGATGCCCGGAGAAAAACCGGCTTTTTATATGGAACTGCCGCCATTAAGGCTGCCCAAGCTTTCCAATATTTTAGAAAAAACCCTTTCCCGCATGCAGTGGTACTTTTTGGAGATCATTCCCTTTTTCATTTTAGCCAGTGTGCTGATCTGGGTCGGGAAGATCACCGGATTATTTGATGCCATCATCAATGCAGCCGCACCACTGATGTATGCCCTGGGCCTCCCCTCTGAGGCTGCAGAGATATTTTTGTTTGGCTTCTTTCGCAGGGACTATGGAGCAGCAGGGCTTTACGATTTACAAAACAGCGGTGCCCTTAACGGGGTTCAGTTGGTAGTGTCTGCAGTAACCCTTACTCTGTTTGTGCCCTGTATCGCCCAATTCGCCATCATGATCAAAGAGAGAGGTTGGAAAACCGGATTGGCTATTGGATGTTTTGTTTTTGCCTTTGCCTTTTTATGCGGTATTATTCTCAATCTACTGCTCAGATCTCTAGGAGTAACCCTATAATAGAAACGGTATCAACCTAAGTGATCAAAGGGCAACTGTGGAGCAAAGAGATGAGGACAGCTGACAGCTTGAGGGGGATATATAAAATGAAATGCAGTTTCTGCGGATATGAATTCAACGAAACAAGTGCAACCGGCTGTAAGTCCTGCCCACTGCAGGCAAACTGCGGCCAAATAAAGTGCCCTCACTGCGGTTTTGAAATGCCCCAGGAGAACCTGGTCTGGAAGTGGTTCCGGCGCCGCAGACGGGGTGCCGGTGCAGGCAGGAGACATGGCCAAGGGAAAAAGGTATGCACAGAAGGGATGACTCTGTCTGAACTGGAACCTGGGAAAGAAGCTATTGTATCCCATATAGATACCGGGAACAAAAGCACACTGAATAAAATCATGGCTCTCGGCATTCTACCGGGGGTAAGGGTTACCATGATACAAAAATTCCCCACCTTTGTCTTTCAAGTGGGGAATACTCGGGTTACAGCTGATGAACAACTGGTCAATACTATTATGATCCAGAAAACTTAATTCTATCCTGCCAGACCAACCAGCAGCATAGAAGCCAGCATGTATAATGAAGCAGCTTTAAACAGCAAAAAGTTCCTCCTTGGTGAAGGGAAAAAAGAATAAAACACAGCCAGAGCGATTAACAAGCTAACAGCGACCAATGAAGCCAATAGATAATACCCCTGCACACCGTTCAGATAAACGGCAAACACCATAGCCAACCCGGCTAAAACAGTTGAAACGCTCAGAACAAGCCTTGTTTTTCCTTCCCCATAAACAGCTGGAAAGGTAGGAACCTTTGCTGCTTGATAATCATTTGCATACCTCATGGCAAAGGTCAAAATATGAATAGGGATCCACAACAGAACAGACAGTGCCAGGAGAACACCAACAATATCGATACTCCCCGTCCCCAGGACACGCCCTGCTAGAACAGGCATCCCCCCGGAAACACCGCCTGGTATCACCGAAAAGGGTGTCTTTCTTTTCAGCCACATAGTATAAACTCCGGCATGAAAAAACAAACCGGCAGCAACCACTATGCTAACCAAAGGGCTTAAAGTAAATGCCCATACAATACCGATTACAGAAATCAAGGAGCCAAATGCTAAGGCCTCCCTGGGTAGCAGCACCCTGGCAGGCAGCGGACGGTTGATGGTTCTGGGCATCTTAGCATCAATATCCCGGTCCACATACATATTGAGCACAGTGCTGCCACTGATGGACAGAAACAGACTTCCCAAAAGAGATAACATTGTCACCCAATCTGTGACCAGGTGCCCTGTAGACGCATACCCAGCCCAACCGGTAATCAGCAGTAAAAAGGTCTGTTTGCTCTTCGTCAGTTCCCAGTATGCTTTCAGCTTAATGATTATTCTCTCATTCAAACTGTGCAGTTTGACAGCCTGCTGGACATTACCCACCTGTTTCTCCTCTAATCTCACAATCTTCACCTCTTGAGGGGACTCAAAAGGTTGCTGCTACTCTGGTCGCTCTCTTTTTCCAGATGGTTATCCTCTTTTGCAGCTACATTGCTTAATTGCTGGTCAGGAATTCTATCCCCTTAAATAATTGATTTATTCGGCAAAGAGACACGCTTTTCCTCTTTACCTCAACAAGATCACAACAGCAGCACAGATGATCAAATTACGCGGAATGAGAGGAGCTTACAGCACCAGCATCAGGTCTAGGTCGGATCATATATCTGATCCCAGATAACTGCCCCGATTCAAAGGACAAATCATTATCCACAACAAGCAGATATGCTGGTCTGCCCGGTGCGATAATGCCCATTGTATCTTCCAGACCGGTAATATATGCGGCATTTCGTGTTGCTGCTGTTAAAATTTCCTCAGTTGTAAGTCCCGCTTCCCGGAAAAGACGCAGTTCTTGCCAAAAACCCGCACCATGCTGCACTCCCGCTGCTCCCGCATCTGTTCCCACACCCATAATCACACCTAACTGCTGGGCACGCCGGATCATCCGCAGTTGGCGTCGGTATGTTTGCTCAATAACCACCTGGTCTTTTGTATATCTGCTATCGGATCTTATCTGATTTTGCACCGCAACCGGCACAACTGTCGGCACCCAGGCCACACCCTTTTCCGCCATAGCCATCAAAGAATCTTCACTCACAAAAAAACCGTGCTCAACAGAGTGAACACCCGCTTTTATGCACAATCGAACCGCCTCATCAGAACTGGCATGGGCCATTACCTTTAGGCCATACTCACCGGCCACCTGCACAATTTGCGAAAGTTCTTTTAAATCAAACTGGACACTGCTAACCCGGCCGTATTCCTTAAAACTGACGATACCGGAAACAAGGATTTTGACCTGGTTGATGCCTTCTACAGCATACCTTTTTATTATTTGAGCAAACTCTCCTGGAGCGGCCCCTGGGCCTAAAAAACTGCCATAGCCACCATTTTTGCGCAGAGCCTTTCCTGAAGCCATGACCAAAGGCCCCTTTAACTCCATCCTTTCAACCATGTCCCGGCAGGCAACTCCGATCCCCTCCCTATCCCCTCCGTCCCTTACAGCAGCAATACCATGGATAAGGTAGGAGAACAGTCTATCCTGCAGCCCGTCCTTGAGCAACTGGGGGTTCATTCTCTGTTTTTCCAATGAAGAGTTAACCCCATCCAATGCCAGGTGAACATGGCAGTCGATAAAACACGGGATAATCGTCAGATGATCACCACCGATTACCCGGCAGTTTTTGTGACTGATGGGCTCTGTCACCTGATCATTATCTTCCTCAATATGCTCTATCTTTCCATCAGATAAATGTACCCTGATATGATCTCCTGCAATGAAGCTGGAGCCTGTAAACACGGCTCCTGCTTCCACAACTAGTCTGTCACTGCAGGACAGCTCGATCAACTGCAACGACCAGCACTCCAATCCCTGATAAAAATACAAGTAAAATAATTAATCTAAATCTGGCTAAAACCCTAACTCTTCTCCGATAAGTAATACTGTAAAATCTGAGCTCCTCGGTTTTCTTTTTATGACCGAATAAATCCGGCAGATCCTGTTCTTACTGTCACAGTCCATACATGTTCCTGTTTTTACACAGGGATTGTCCAACTGCAGCCTTTTGTTGTTCATAGGGGCAACAGCTGTTCTTATTCTATCAAAAGCGGTATCTGTATTGGTGCAGACTTTGTTTACACCTGCAACAACAATTACCTTTTTAGGGCCAAATGTCATTGCTGCCACTCTGTTGCCGTTCCCATCTACATTTACCAGATACCCGTCAAGTGTTATAGCGTTTGCGCTGCACAAAAACAGGTCACTGACCACTTCCTGCCGCATGATCTCTATTCTCTCTTCCGGTGTCAGCCCAGGCTGTCCGTGATCAAGAACCACACCACCCTTTTCTTTGACAGCCTGTCCCAAGCCCAGCTGTTTGATGGTGGCAGAACCCCCAAAACCCACTCTGGTACCGGGTTCAACATGTGACAGCACATATTCCACAGCCTGCTCCTTAGCGGCCAAATAAAGAGCATGAAAACCATTTTTAAGAAGAGCTTTAACTACTCTCTCACCGATCACTTCATTATGCCACTGCTTAATACTCATAAGCCCTCCCCCAGTTTTATTAGCAAAAATTGTTTTAAAAGATTTTTTCACAAAAATTGTTTACAGCTTGCACAGCCAGGCTATCCTCAGGTAATTCCACTATGGGTTTTCCATATAGGTCAAACTCAGCCAGTTGAGCATCATAAGGAACAACACCCAGCAGCTTTAAGCCTGAGGCATCGATCTCCTCCTGGAGCAACGCGGGGTCATCGATTCTGGTCACAATCAGGTATGCTTTCCCAACATCAAAGGGCAGAGTTTGTATCAGTTCATAGATCCGTTTGGCTGCGCGAACACCCTTGATCGACCCGTCTGATACCACCAGCAGAGTATCCACATCCTGGATGGTACCCCTGCTGATATGTTCCATTCCGGCCTCATTGTCAATAATCATATAATCGTAATTTTCCTCCAATTTAATAATGCTGTTTTTCAAAACAGCGTTGGGGAAACAGTAACAACCCTCCTGCCGGGGCGCACCCATCACGATCATGTCATATCCATCAGCTTTGATCAAAGCGTTTTCATAAAACCTGGTTTCGATCATTTCCTGGCGTGTGGAATCATCCACACCCTTTTCATCTTTAACAATTTCTACTATATCAGATAATGTTTCTGTTACTTCAACACCCAAAGCCTCAAACAAAGTAGCATTAGGATCAGCATCAACAGCCAGCACTGTTCCCTTTTTATTGGCAACCAAGTATCTGATCACAAGAGCAGCGATGGTGGTTTTCCC
>LFTQ01000080.1:41828-43697 GCA_001513545.1 Clostridia bacterium DTU068
AATACTACACAATACCAACAGCAGCACCTGGCTTTTCCCAGATAAAATTCCCTGCCGCTTAGCATGTCCTTAATTAGAGGACTCATTGTCTTTATTATATCTATAATATCACTCTTGACAAAAAGGAATTAACAATAATCTCTATCATTAAAAATAAAAAACTGGGCAGCATCTGAGAGCAAAAGTAAACCGGGGTTAAACCCCGGTTCAAAGAGGTGTATTAAGCCAGTGGAAGCTATCTTAATTGTAGCTGGCTTAATTATTATTTCTTATTGATTTGGCAGCTGCCCAGCAGGGTCTATTAAACCTACAATAATTATAGAAGCAAATATTATGCCAACGAATAAATAGCCTTTAAACAACAAATATAAAGGCTTCCACAACAGACAGGCACAACTGTTATGTTGCATATTGCAACATGTAACATGCAGCATGTCGAAATATGTCATGCAGTATCAAAGAAATAAGGCGGTATGAGATCACACATTTGTCATGGACATGCAAAACTTATACCATTATGATGTAATCCCAAAAGCCCAAGAGTTTATGATAATTGTCAGTAGTGCAAAAAAACATACTTATAAAAAATGGTGCTCATTGCAACATTTGGCTGGCTACATGTCGCAATAAGCACCACTATAATATTGATGAAATAACTTTCTCGGTCTTTAACACCGATTAAATTATACAGATCTTCTCTTAGCCCATTCTATTGAAACACCATACTTCTTCAATTTGCGATAAATAGTACTCCGGGCGATCCCAAGTCTTTCCGCTGTTTGTTTGACATTTCCCTTTGTATCAGATAGCACATCCAGGATAATGTCTATTTCATTTTTTTTCATGACAGTGAGACCTGGTTTCGGAATCTTCATATTATTTTGAGTGATGGCAGATGGCAGATCTCGAGGGGTTATTAATGAATTCTCACAAATACAAGCTGCCCTTACCAGCACATTTTCCAATTCACGGATGTTACCCGGCCAATGATAGGCTTTTAGTAAACACATAGCATCACTATGAATAGAAAGGTTTTTCTTGCCGGTTTTTCTTTCAAGACTCACCAAAATGTCATCTGCCAGTAACTCCAAGTCTTCTATCCTTTCGGTAAGAGAAGGCATATGTATCGAAAGTACATTTAGCCTATAATAAAGGTCCTGACGAAATGTTCTTTTTAGGACCTCCTCTTCTAGATTTTTATTGGTGGCTGCTATGATGCGGATATCGATCTGCTTGGATTTGTTTCCCCCGATACGGGTGATGCGCTTTTCCTGAATAACCCGCAGCAGTGTGACCTGAACATCTAAGGGCATATCCCCGATCTCGTCCAGATAAATTGTCCCACCGTCAGCCAGTTCAAACTTGCCTGGGTTCCCATCTTTTTTTGAACCTGTAAAGGCCCCGCCCTCATAACCGAATAATTCACTCTCTACAAGACCCCGAGGCAATGCACCGCAATTAATGGCAATAAAAGGCATTTGTGAGCGATCACTGGCCTCATGGATCGCCCGGGCCATAAGATCCTTCCCGGTTCCGCTCTCTCCGGTCAGCAAAACAGTCAACTCATTCTTCGCCGCTAATTTTCCCTGCTCTATGACTTTTTGAAACACTCTTGATTTTCCTAACATATGGTTAAAACTATATCTGGCTTTCGTTCCGGTTAATTTATTGACCAAAGCATGTACCTTTTTAACCGGTTTAAATGATAATATAATGCTCTCAGGAATGCCCTCATCATTCTTGGTCAGCGCAGAAGAAAATAAACAGGAAAACTCTTTATCAGTTAAAGAAATATCAATTTCCATATCTTTGATCATTTTCTGGGAAGCAAGCATCTCTTGGATATCGATACCGGATGGAATAATGCTG
>LFTQ01000219.1 GCA_001513545.1 Clostridia bacterium DTU068
CAGGGAACATAAAACAACGGTAAAAATAAGAAAGAATCTTTTTTTCAAATGTTTACCTCCTTTTTACCAGAGCACAATATATCCTGTGCTTTTTCTTTTTCTTATTTAGAAAATCCTCCCCCCTTAAATACTCAACCCCCTTAAAATGAGAGAACCCTTGAAAGGGTTATATTCTACAAAAATACAGAAAAACCTTTCTTCCATTAGGATTTGAATGTTTTTTTACTTATTGCTCAGGGTAGTAATGAAGGCACAATAATACCGAACCACAAATTTCTGTGATCAGGTGCTAGGTACTTGCCATATCACAAAAAAAAACTTATAATACACTCAGAAAACATAAGATTTCCTCATTTCGGCATTGGGGAGTAGCTGTTGACAGGTGTGGCGACATCCCGGGATATTCCAAACCCGCTCCACCTGCGGAGTGATCCGAGCAAGACCTTTGCTTGAATTTTCTTCAGGCAGAGGTTTTTTGTTTTCACATAGGGGGATGATAAAAATAAAAATATCCTCAGCTTTTAGCGATGACTTTAATAATAATTGGGGAGGCAGAAGATGAAAGAACAAAAGTGGTATGGTATGGATCTGCGGAAAGTAGGAGAGGTATTAGAAACAGATCTTCACCAGGGTTTGTCGCTTGAGGAGACTGAAAAGCGTCTGGGGGAATATGGCCCCAATGTTCTTAAAGAGCCACCCCCACGCAGCATTTTTTCAATGTTTATTGATCAGATCAAAGAAGTACTGGTGCTGATCTTGATCGCTGCTGCGGTGATATCAGGATTGGTGGGTGAATGGGCAGATTCACTTGTGATCATGATTATCGTTGTGCTCAATGCATGTCTTGGTGTTTACCAGGAGCACAAAGCTGAAGAGGCATTACAGGCCCTGAAAAAAATGACCAAACCCATTGCCAAAGTAATTCGAGCAGGGTCAATCTGTGAGGTCAATGTGGAGTCATTAGTGCCTGGTGATATTGTGCTGTTAGAGGCCGGAGATTCACTTCCCGCGGATATCAGGCTGACTGAGACCATATCGATGCAAACCAATGAAGCTGCCTTAACAGGGGAATCGGTACCTGTAGAAAAGGATACCGCACCATTAGAAAAGGAAGATGTAGGGATCGGTGACCGTAAGAACATGGGCTTCATGGGCACCACAGTCACTACAGGTCGTGGCCGTGGTGTTGTGGTAGCTACTGGGATGAGCACAGAGCTTGGTAAAATTGCAGAGCTTATTCAAGCAACCCCTCCGGAGACGACCCCATTACAGCGCCGTCTTGGTGAATTAGGTAAGTTTATGGGTATCATGGCTGGGGTTATTGTTCTTATAGTATTTCTCACAGGGCTGCTGCGGGGAGAAGAGCTGCTGGGGATGTTTATGATAGCTATCAGCCTGGCTGTGGCAGCAGTACCGGAAGGACTTCCTGCTGTAGTGACTATCGTATTGGCTATGGGAGTAACCAAAATGAGCCAGCGCAAGGCTGTGGTCAGACGGCTTCCTGCAGTGGAAACATTAGGTACTGTTACTGTTATCTGTTCCGATAAGACAGGGACACTGACAAAAAATGAGATGACAGTTACACACCTTTATACTGATGGTCAAAACTTTGAAGTAACTGGGGTCGGTTATGAGCCGGAAGGAGAATTTATTGATGATAATGGAAATGTAATTGAACCCCTGTCCAACAAGAACCTGATGTTTATGCTAATGGGTGGCCTGTTGTGCACTGATGCTGAGATGAAAAAGACAGATGAGAACTGGCGGGTGATAGGAGATCCCACAGAAGGAGCATTAGTAGTTGCAGCAGCAAAAACAGGTCTGAGAAAAACAGAGTTAGAGAGAGAATCACCAAGATTGGCAGAAATACCATTTGATTCTGGTCGTAAGATGATGACCACCTTTTACAGGATCAATGATAAAATATATTCCTTCACCAAGGGTGCTCCTGATCTACTTGTTGCCCGGTGCAGCAGTATACTCAAGGGAACGGGCTATGAACCCCTGTCAGAGGATGACCGCAACCAGTTGTTGGAAATAAACTCTCAATGGGCATCTCAAGGTGAGCGTGTGCTTGCTCTGGCTATTAGGGAGTGGAAAGAAGTCCCGGAAAAACCCAAACCTGATCAGGTAGAAAATGATATGACCTTTGTCGGGTATTTTTCAATGATCGATCCCGCCCGACCAGAAGTCAAAGACGCTGTAGATGTCGGCAAGGGTGCAGGCATCCGTACTGTAATGATCACCGGGGATCACCGGGATACCGCTGTGGCCATTGCCAGAGAATTGGGTATTTGGCGTGAGGGTGATAATGCGATAAGTGGTGAACAACTGCAGAAAATGGATGATCAGGAACTGAAGCAGGCAGTATTGAACACAACAGTTTTTGCCAGGGTATCACCTGAGGATAAACTGCGTATTGTCACTGCCTTGAAGGAACACAACTATGTGGTGTCTATGACCGGTGATGGTGTTAATGATGCTCCTGCTTTAAAACGGGCAGATATCGGTGTTTCTATGGGAATAACCGGTACAGAAGTTGCTAAAGAGGCCTCCAGTATGGTGTTGATGGATGACAATTATGCTACTATTGTCAGCGCTGTGGAAGAGGGCCGCACCATCTACAGTAACATTCGCAAATCAATCCATTACCTGCTTTCATGTAATATCGGGGAAATCATTACTATATTTTCATCTATTCTGGTAGGGGTCGGCAGTCCCCTGACTGCTATTCAGATTCTGTGGCTCAACCTAGTTACAGATGGATTGCCGGCACTGGCACTGGGTGTTGAACCGGCAGAAAAAGATGTTATGAAACAGCCCCCCAGAAAGCCAAATGAAGGTGTGTTTGCAGGAGGGATGGGTGTCAAGATCATATGGCAGGGTATAGTGATCGGGTTATTGGCATTGGCAGTATATTTACTGGCACTAAAGTGGGGGCGAACACTGGCAGAGGCCCACACCATGACCTTTGCTACTATGGCTTTGATGCAGCTTGTCCATTCATTTAATGCCAGGAGTATGGAACACTCGATCTTTAACCTTGGTGTCGCAAGCAACCGAAGCTTGATCTATGCTTTTCTGGCTTCAGCTGCAATAACAGCAGCGGTGATCTTTATTCCATTCCTCAGAGAATTTTTTGACACAACACTGCTGCGTGTCAGCGATTGGTTTGTGGTTTTCGGATTTGCTTTGATTCCTCTAATTATTGTAGAAATGTCTAAAATGATCAATGCACATCGTGTAGCTGTCAAGGAGAATTAGTGAAACGGTTCAGGAAAAACCAGGCTCCAAAAATAGGGCTGTAAAAAGGAATGGAATTCTTCATAACAGACAGGAAAAGCTGGAAAACACATTGAATGATTGAAAAAGAATAAGGCTAAATAATAATCTCTATAGGTGGTTGAAAAATCCACCTATTTTTTATATATTATTTTGACTCTCCGCGTGCAAACTAAGAGAAATAGCAGCAATAGGGGGTTGTTGTCATGCGTCCCATTTGGCAGGGAGCGATCAGCTTTGGGCTTGTTAATATTCCCATCAGGGTTTATCCTGCGGTCCAGGACAAAGATATTAAATTTCGGTTTTTGCACAAAGAGTGCCACACCCCTCTCATGTATGAGCGAAGGTGCCCCACCTGTGAACGTGCGGTACCAATGGAAGAGGTGGAAAGAGCCTATGAATATGAAAAAGGGAGGTTTGTGACAATAGAGGATGAACTGCTAGCCCCACCGGGAGATGCCCTGCATACAGTGGATATCCTCGATTTTGTCCATTTGGAGGAAATCGATCCTATATATTTTGCCAAGCCATATTATTTAGCTCCTGGAACAGCTGGTGAAAAGGCCTATAGACTGCTGCATCATGCCATGCAGGAGACAGGGAAGGTGGCCATTGCCAGAACCAGACTGCGCAATAAGACATCACTGGTTGCAGTGCGTGTTTTTAAACAGTCTTTATTGATGTCTATTATGTATTATGATGATCAAATACAACGGGTGGATTCTCTGATGGATCCACAAAAAAAGATAGATATTAATGAAAATGAAGTGAAAATGGCGGTTGAACTGATCGGCAATTTGGCCAGTAGCTTTGAACCGGAAAAATATGAGGATGAGCAGCGCAAAATTCTCGAAAAGGCTATTGCTGATAAAATTGCAGGTAAGGAGGTTGCGGTGGCCCCGGCAGCTCCATCTGAAAAGGTGGTGGATCTAGTGGAAGCTTTGAAAGCGAGTTTGGAGATGACCAAAAAGAAACAGCCGAAAGCAAAGAAAAAACCGGGGAAAAAGACTGCAGCTGGTCAGGTTTAAAAGAAAAAGGGTTAGAATTTATGAAACGATTTAGACCATTGACAAATGTGCTGTTTATAATACAGTATTATTGGTAGAAGATGGTCATTATATTCGGGGAGAGGATTGATATGGATGACCGCTACTATTGGGCAGCACTGCAGATCGCCGTCAATCTGGGTTATCGCAGTTTGTATCATCTTTACCGTTATTTTCCTTCAGGAAGGGCCGTTCTTGAAGCAGATATAGAGGATATAAAAAGGGTACCCCATATTACACCACGGGTTTTTGAGCGGATATTACAGAACCGGCATAAAGCTAATCCAGAGCAGACTGCTGATAAACTCAAAAAAAGCGGCACTCAAGTTACTTTGTTGGGAGACCCGAACTACCCCTGTGCCCTTGCACAAATTGCGGATCCGCCGGTGATCCTTTATACTAGGGGAAGATTACCAAAACCAACAGTGCCTTTACTTGCAGTGATCGGGTCCCGCCGGGCAACACCATATGGAAAGGCTATTGCCCGACGGCTTGCAATGGATCTTGTTAAACTAGGGTGGGGAGTTATCAGCGGGATGGCCCGTGGGATTGATACAGCAGCACATGAAGGTGCACTGGATGGCGGTGGATATACTATGGCAGTTTTCGGCTGCGGCATCAATATCTGCTATCCCCGGGAGAATAAAAAATTACAGGAGCGCATTGAGGCAGAAGGTTGTGTGCTCAGTGAGTTTCCTCCGGACAGCGGCCCTCATCCCAGGAATTTCCCCATTCGCAATCGGATAATAAGCGGTTGTTCTCTGGGAACACTGGTTATAGAGGCCGGAGAGCGGAGCGGTGCTTTGATTACAGCCTATAAAGCCCTTGAACAAGGACGGGATGTTTTTGCCATACCCGGTTCTCTTACCAGTAAATACAGTAAAGGGACAAATAGGCTGATCAAACAAGGGGCTAAGTTGGTGGAATGTGTAGAGGATATTATTGAGGAATATCCTTACCTTACCTGGGAGATACCACCGACTCCGAAAAAGGGCTCAGATCCCACTTTGACTTTGGAAGAGTCCTGTGTGTTACGTAATCTCGGCTTGGAGCCGATGCATATAGATCAATTGGTGGAGAAAACAGGTCTGTCAGTCTCTGCAGTGGGAAGTATACTTACACTGCTGGAGTTTAAAGGCTTAGCCAAGCAGCTACCTGGAAACTACTATATTAATCCAGAAATTGAACTGGAACCGGAAAGGTGAAGAAATGGCAAAGGTTTTAATTATAGTTGAGTCTCCCGCAAAAGCCCGAGCGATAAGTAAGCTTTTAGGGCGAAAATACTCGGTAAAGGCGTCACTGGGGCATGTTAGGGATCTCCCCAAAAGCCAGCTGGGAGTAAATATAGAAAACAATTTTGATCCCAAATATATAACAATTCGTGGGAAGGGAGAAGTGATCAAAGAACTTCGATCAGCTGCCAAAAAAGCTGATCAAATCCTTTTAGGGCCTGACCCTGATCGGGAGGGGGAGGCCATCGCCTGGCATTTGAAAGAAATCCTTGGTATATCTGATGATATACCCTGCAGGATCGAGTTTCATGAAATAACCAAAGGGGCACTGAAGAAAGCTATTAAGCAACCTCGCTCTGTTGATCGAAGTCGATTTGACGCCCAACAGTGCAGGCGTGTTTTGGACCGTTTAGTAGGCTATAAACTGAGCCCTCTGCTCTGGCGCAAAATAAAGCGAGGATTAAGTGCCGGTAGAGTACAATCTGTGGCTGTGTATTTGATCTGCCAGCGGGAGGAGGAAATACAGCAGTTCCAGACAGAAGAATACTGGAGCATCACCGGTCATTTTCGCACAGACACAAGTGATTTGGAAGGACTGCTGGTCCGCAAAGGTAATGAAAAGATCAGCCTTGCCAGTGAAGAGGATGTGAAAAGGGTTTTAAAGGATCTGGAGGGAGCAGTTTTTACCGTAAAAAAGGTTACCAGGAGGGAAAGAAAGCGTAAACCTGCCCCATCCTTTATCACCAGTACCCTTCAGCAGGAGGCAAGCCGCAAACTAAATTTCTCAGTTAAAAAGACCATGCAGATAGCACAGCAATTATATGAGGGTTTGGAACTAGGCAGGGAAGGTACCGTTGGACTAATCACCTATATGCGAACTGACTCCACAAGGGTTGCAGAAGAGGCCCAGGCTGCTGTCCGGGAGTATATAGCCAAAACCATAGGACCGGAGTATGTTCCGGAAGAGCCTACAAAACATAAAACATCCCCTAGGGCACAGGGAGCCCATGAGGCCATAAGGCCAACAGATGTGAACCGCAGCCCAGAGCAGGTGAAGGACTACCTAACTCGTGATCAGTATCGATTATATAAATTAATTTGGTCGCGTTTTGTAGCCAGTCAAATGAAGCCAGCCCTTCTTGAGGTGACCACTATTGAAATTCAAGGGAAAGATTATATCTTCCGAGCCAGCGGTTCTGTGATACGTTTTCCCGGATTTATGAAGGTTTATGTGGAGGCTGAGCAAGAGGAATCACTTCTCCCACAGGTTGCTGAAGGCAGTGCTGTAGATTTGGTAAATTTTGAACCGAAACAGCACTTTACCCAACCTCCGCCCCGTTACACAGAAGCCACTCTGGTCAAAGCTCTGGAGGAGAACGGAATCGGCAGACCCAGCACTTATGCGCCGATCATTGCCACAATCCAAAGCCGGGGCTATGTGAGCAAGGAAAAAAAGAACCTTTATCCTACAGAATTGGGACAGATAGTTGTTGAACTCTTAAAGGAGTATTTTCCTAATATCATAAATGTTGAATTTACCGCGAATTTGGAAGAAAAGCTGGATCAGGTAGAAGAAGGGGAGATCCCCTGGCAAAAAGTTGTAGAAGAGTTTTATGGTCCCTTTGAAAAGGATCTGCAGCATGCTGAACAAGAGATTGCTGTGATCCCTGTAGAGGATGAAATAAGTGACGAAACATGTCCCCATTGCGGCGAAAACTTAAGGGTTAAGCAGGGCAAATACGGTAAATTCCTTGCTTGTCCAGGCTTCCCTGAGTGCAGATATACCAAACCGTATTTTGAGGATACAGGTGTTTTATGCCCTCTCTGTAAGGGGAGTATTGTTGTGCGCAGATCCCGTAAGGGAAGAAAGTTTTTTGGCTGTGCCAATTATCCTGAATGTGACTTTGTTTCTTGGGATGAACCCCTACCTAAGTACTGCCCGGATTGCGGACATTTTCTGGTTTACCGCGGCAGGGATAGGGATCTTTACTGTCCAGAGTGCAAAAAAACAATTAAACAGGAAGAGGATATGGCAGCTGAACGGGGTGTGAAGTAATGGCATCTGTAGTTGTTATCGGCGGGGGGCTGGCGGGAAGTGAAGCAGCATGGCAGGCAAGCAGATTTGGTGTTGATGTAACCCTTTATGAAATGCGGCCGGTAAACACAACCCCGGCACACCACACTGATCTACTGGCAGAACTGGTCTGCAGTAATTCGCTGCGCTCTTCTGCGCTCACTAATGCTGTAGGACTGCTCAAAGAGGAAATGAGGATTGCCGATTCATTAATCATGAGCTGTGCGGAAAAAACCGCTGTTCCTGCAGGGGGAGCCCTTGCAGTAGATAGACACCGGTTTGCAGAAGCAGTGACTGCTGCTATAATGGAAAACCCACACATTAAGCTGGTACGGGAGGAGATCAGCCAGATCCCCGACAGACGCCCACTGATCATTGCTACAGGACCTCTCACTTCAGAGGCGTTCAGCCGGAGTTTAGGCATTCTGACAGGAGAAGAATACCTATCATTTTTCGATGCTGCGGCTCCACTGGTAACAGTGGATTCTTTAAACTTTGACATTATTTTTCGGCAGTCGCGCTATGGGAAGGGTGAGGCAGCTTATCTGAATGCACCCTTGAATGAAGAGGAATATACTGTTTTTCGAGAGGCTTTGATTTCAGCAGAAGTAAATAATCCCAAAGCTTTTGAACAGAATCTCTTTTTTGAAGGCTGTCTGCCCTTAGAGGTTCTAGCCCGGCGCGGATTTGACACATTGCGGTACGGTCCCCTTAAGCCGGTTGGTCTTGTTGATCCACGCACAGGGAAACAGCCCTATGCTGTTGTACAGATGCGCCAGGACAATGCGGAAGGGACCATCTATAATATGGTAGGTTTTCAGACTCAGCTCAAATGGGGTGAGCAAAAACGCGTTTTTCGCATGATTCCGGGCTTGGAAAATGCAGAATTTGTGCGCTATGGAGTGATGCACAGGAATACCTTTTTAAAGGGGCCTCAGGTTCTGCAGCCAAGCCTTCAGATGAAAAAGGAACCGGACATACTCTGTGCCGGGCAGATAACAGGTGTTGAAGGATATGTGGAATCTGCTGCGAGCGGACTTATTGCCGGAATTAACGCTGCTCTTCTTGCTTTAGGGAAAGAACCTGTCATTCCCCCTAAAGAAACAGCCCATGGTGCCCTCTGCTGGTATGTTTCTACATCTGTGAGCCCTGACTTCCAACCGATGAATGCTACTTTCGGCCTATTTCCTCCTCTGTCCAGGAAATTACCGAAGAGAAATAGAATAAAAGCTATTGTTGAGCGTGCCCTTACCTCCTGGTCCCAATTTATCAGAAATATCATATAAAATGCTTGTCGGGAAAGATTCGGTATGCTAGTATGAATGGAGGTAATACTTTAATATGGGAATTTGGCAGGACATTTATGATGAATATGTTATTTTTTTAAAAACTCAGAAAAATCTCAGTGATCAGACTGCTCTCAGCTATATGTCTGATCTAAACCATTTCCAATCCTATTTGGAGGATAAGCAGATAGAAAACCCCGAAGGGGTCACTATAAATACCATCAGGGATTATCTTGCACTGTTATATAAATCTGGTTATGCTCGCAGCACTATCTCCCGTAGGTTGTCCTGTTTGCGTTCCTTATTCAGGTATCTGATCCAAACAGGAAAAATAAACAATAATCCCTTAATATTAATCCGTACACCCAAGAAAGGAAGGCCTTTACCTCAGTTTCTTTACCAGACTGAGGTGGAGAAATTGCTGGAGCAGCCGAAAAGTAGGGGAGCACTTAGCCTGCGTGATCAGGCGATGCTTGAGCTTTTTTACAGTTCTGGACTAAGGATTGGGGAAATAGTGCAGATAAATATAATAGATATCGATTTCTCTGGGCGGGTGATTAGAGTTAAGGGCAAGGGTAGAAAGGAGCGCATTGTTCCCCTAGGCAGTTATGCTTGTCACGCTCTGTTGGAGTATTTGCAGGAAGCCAGGCCGGTTATAACAGAAAAAAGTAATCCTTTGCCCGAGGACCCTTTTTTTGTTAACTCAAGGGGGAAGCGTCTGACCACTAGGGGTGTATATGGGATCATAACTAAGTATTTAAAGGAGGTTGCTCCTTTCAGAAATCTTACACCCCATTCGCTACGTCATACCTTTGCTACCCACCTGCTGGAAAGTGGTGCTGATCTCCGTACGGTTCAGGAACTGTTAGGCCATTCCCGGATGTCCAGCACTCAAATCTATACACATATAACAGGGGAAAGGATTAGAGCTGTTTATCAAAAAGCTCATCCTCGAGCAAAAGAGAGGGAAGAAAAATAAAATGCTGACCGGAACAACAGTGATATGTGTCAAAAGGGGTGAAGAAGTGGCCATCGGCGGTGATGGTCAGGTAACCTTTGGCAATAACACTATTATGAAGGCACATGCCTGTAAGATACGTAAACTGTACAACGGCAGGATTCTGGCGGGCTTTGCTGGCTCTGTGGCTGATGCTTTAACCCTTTTTGATAAATTTGAACGCAAACTGGAAGAGTATCGGGGTAATTTAATGAGAGCAGCGGTGGAACTTGCCCGGGATTGGCGAATGGACCGGGTTTTACGTCGTTTGGAAGCTCTGCTGGTTGTGGCAGATAAGGAAAATATATTGATAATTTCGGGAAGTGGTGAGGTTATTGAACCTGATGATGGCATTGCTGCCATTGGATCAGGGGCACCTTATGCACAGGCTGCTGCTAAAGCTATGGTTCGCTATACTGATCTGAGGGCTGGGGAGATTGTTCAGAGTGCGCTTGAGATTGCTTCATCGATCTGTATTTATACCAATGACTTTATAACCGTAGAAAAACTGTAGAGGTGAAAAAAATGGAGGAATTAACCCCTCGTCAGGTAGTGGCTGAATTGGACCGGTATATTGTCGGACAGCAGGAGGCAAAAAAAGCAGTGGCCATAGCGTTGCGCAACAGATACCGCAGAAAACGCCTACCACCGGATCTCCAGGATGACGTTATTCCCAAAAACATTATTATGATAGGTCCCACAGGTGTGGGTAAAACAGAAATTGCAAGAAGGCTGGCTAAACTTGTCAAAGCACCATTTATTAAAGTAGAAGCAACAAAGTTTACAGAAGTGGGTTATGTGGGTAAAGATGCGGAATCTATGGTGCGGGAACTGGTTGAGGTAGCTATCAGAATGGTTAAACAGGAAAAGATGGCTGAGGTGGAAAGCAAAGCAAATGAGCTTGCTGAAAAAAGGATTTTGGAAACACTTGTACCCACTCCCAAAAAACGCAGTTCAGTCAGCAATCCATTTGAACTCCTATTCAGAGAAATGAATAATAGTGATGATGACCTAGATAAGGCTTCAGAGGAAGAGAAGGATATTCAATTGTTAAGGGAAAGGGCTGCTGAGCAATTGCGCTCCGGAGAACTGGAAGATAACCAGATCGAGATCGAGGTAGAAGAAAACCATCAACAAACACTGGATATATTTACTGTCGGCGGTATGGAGGAGATGGGGATTAATATACAGGATATGCTGGGCGGCTTTCTGCCCAGAAAGAAGAAAAAGAAACGGTTGAGTATACGGGAGGCGCGCCGCATTTTAGCTCAGGAAGAAGCCCAAAAACTAGTGGATATGGATGATGTAATCAAAGAGGCTATTGGATGTGCTGAACAGAGCGGTATTATTTTTCTTGATGAAATAGATAAGATCGCCGGAAAGGAGAGCAACACAGGGCCTGATGTTTCTCGAGGTGGTGTACAGCGGGATATATTACCGATCATTGAGGGATCAACAGTAATGACTAAATATGGCCCAGTAAAAACTGATTATATTTTATTTATTGCAGCAGGTGCCTTTCATGTATCCAAGCCTTCGGATCTCATCCCTGAGCTACAGGGTCGTTTTCCTATTAGAGTGGAGTTGGAACCATTAGAGAAGAAGGAACTATTAAGGATCTTGATAGAACCGGATAATTCTTTAATCCGGCAGTATTCTGAACTGCTGCGAACAGAAGGCTTAAATGTGGAATTCACTTCAGACGCTCTTGAAGAAATCGCGGATATGGCTCATCTTGTCAATACTCAGACCGAGAATATTGGTGCTAGAAGGCTGCATACAATTTTGGAAAAGGTACTTGAGGAACTATCCTATCAGGCACCTGAACTAGCCGGTGAAACAGTTGTTATAGATAGAGAATATGTTGCCAAGCATCTGGCAGGTATTATCACTGATGGGGATTTAAGTAACTATATTCTATAAATATTGTGACAGGGGAGGTAGAAATGGAGTTTTTATCAGAGGGTACCCGTTTGATCAAGGGGTTGATGGAAAAATATGAGGATGAATGCAGTTTCACATCAATAGCACAGGCTCTCAGTGAAGCAGTCCGGGCCAATGTATATCTTGTAGGGCGGAGAGGAAAGATCTGTGGATACTATTTACTTGATCAGTATTCCTGCGGCTATATGTCTGATATTATATCTTTCAGCCAACGCTTTCCCGAAAGCTACAATCAAAAACTGCTATATGTTTCAGAAACCCAGGCCAATAGTGTTGACGAAGATAATTTATGCATTTTTGCTCCGCAGAACTGCCCCTACCAAGGCATCATGACCACCATCATTCCCCTTTATGGATGTGGAGAACGCCTAGGCACTATGGTTTTAAGATCCACTGAAACTCTATCTGCTGATTCAATTTTTCTAGCGGAATACGGGGGCCTAGCTGTTGGAATGAAGATTATGCTATTAAAATTAGAGCGGATGGAGTTGGATACACGGAAAAAAACAGCTGTTCAGATTGCCTTGAACACCTTATCTTTTTCCGAGCTG
This sequence comes from Clostridia bacterium DTU068, assembly GCA_001513545.1. GTDB lineage: Bacteria > Bacillota > DSM-12270 > Thermacetogeniales > Thermacetogeniaceae > DTU068. Next base: position 12,413 of record LFTQ01000219.1, read on the forward strand.
AGAGCAGCAGATTATATTTTTAGTGAATTAAACGGAATTGAGGGACTTGTTGTTGCCAGTCGCATCGCGGACCGGGCCGGGATTACCCGTTCTGTGATAGTTAATGCACTGCGAAAACTGGAGAGTGCGGGTGTGATTCAGACCAAATCATTAGGTATGAAAGGCACCTATATCCGTATATTAAATGAGAGTTTATTAGATGAACTGAAAAAAATAAGGATGAAGAAAGAGGGTACTTACCTATCAAATAGGACCTAGGGCTTTGTTAAAGAAATGCGTAGTGGTGGGATATTTTTTTAACCATCGCTATTTTTTTTGTCAATTTAAGAAGGATAATTAATGGTTATATAGAAATTAGTACTAATTATGAGATATTATATCCGATTATGTCAAAGTTTATGAAATATTCCGAAAATACAGGAGGAGGACATGATCAATAAACTCGGCGATCCAATACTCCCGGAGTTAAAAAAAGCACTTGATATTAACTGGCTGCGGCAGCAGGTGATCAGCCAGAACATTGCCAATGCTGATACACCTAACTATAAGAGGCTTGATGTGGACTTTGAAAGGGTTCTTGCAGGAAAAATGGTCAAACGGTTAGCAATGAACAGAACACATGATGCTCACCTGGGCGGAGGCAGCAATAAGACAGATGGTGTGCCATTGGTTGCTGCAGCAGGAACCAGAAGCAGAAATGATAACAATAATGTCGATTTAGAGCAGGAAATGGCCCTGCAGGCAGAAACATTTTTGCTGTACAACCTTTTGACTCGATTGACCACAGAGCATCTGGGTATGCTACGCTTAGCTATTACTGAAGGGAGGAGATAGCTATGGGATTGTTTACAGGTATAGAGATCAGCAGCAGCGGACTTTCAGCACAGCGCCTTCGACTGGATGTAATCTCCAGTAATATTGCCAATGCTGAAACAACCCGCACAGGAGAGGTGGATGAGAGCGGTAATCCTGTTCCCTATCGCAGAAAAAATGTTGTCTTTGAGTTCGGTACACCTTTTAAAGTTTATTTACAGAAGAAAATCCACAGGTTGGGTGGTGTCCGTGTAAGCAGAATTATAGAGGATCCTGCAGAGCCCCGCCTTGTATATAACCCGGACCACCCGGATGCAGATGAAGAGGGATATGTGCGTATGCCAAATGTAAACGTTCTCACTGAGATGGTGGATTTAATCAGCGCCACACGCTCTTATGAAGCCAATGTTACCACATTAAATGCCACTAAGGAGATGTTTCTTCGGGCTTTAGAAATCGGACGCGGTTAACCGGCTAAGGAGGAGTTAAATGGAATCCATATTTGGAGTACAAACCTTTTCAGGAAAAACCTCTTTATTAAAAAATAATAAAGATGAGGATAGTGTTTCCTTTAAAGAGTTTCTTATGGCTTCTCTGCACCAGGTAAGCGATCTACAGAAGGATGCAGAGAAGAAGATGAGTGAGGTTGTTTTGGGTGATGCTCGCAGTGTACATGAGGTGATCATTGCCACTGAAAAAGCTGCACTTGCACTGCAACTACTGGTACAAGTACAGAATAAAGCAATTGATGCTTATCATGAGATCATGCGTCTTCAGTTCTAAGAATTGGGTTGGTATATTGTGAAGCAGATACTATTAAACCAAAAAGAAAAAGCTCTTAGTTTTTGGAACAAGCTTTCTAAAATACAAAAAATTCTTTTTGGCAGCGGTTTTGCAGTTATTATACTGGCTGCTATCATCATGATATTTTGGATAAGCAAACCGAACTATGTTCCTCTATATACAGATCTCAATACTGAGGATGCTGCCGCTATCACCGAGTATTTGAAAGAGAATAAGATCACTTACCAACTGGATGAGGGCGGTTCAACAGTTCTTGTTCCTAAGTCGCAAAAATATGATATACGCCTCGCTCTTGCCAATGAAGGGCTTCCTACAGGTGGTAGTATTGGTTTTGAATCATTTAACGAAACCCGTTTCGGTGAAACAGAAAGTGAACGCAGGGTGAGGTATCTAATTGCTCTCCAGGGAGAACTGGAAAGAACTATCGGAAAGCTTGATGCGGTGGATGATGTGCGTGTTCACATAGTTGTACCTGAACCATCGCTTTTTTTAGAAAACAAAAAAGATGCCACTGCAGCTGTGCTTGTCAAGATAAAACCGGGTCATCATTTAGATGCCGCACAGGTTAAAGGGATCATGAACCTTGTGGCTAGCGGAGTAGAGGGCTTAGAACCGAAAAATGTAACCGTGGTGGACACAGGGGGAAATATTCTATCTACCGGTGTGGAAAACGAAGCAACCACACAGAGCAGTTCAATGACTGCCAGGCAGCATCAGGTGGAGCAGGAATATGAGGAAAGGGTTGAAAACTCTGTACAAAAAATGCTTGACCAAGTTGTGGGTAAGGGAAAAAGTGTGGTCAATGCCCACATTTCTCTTGATTTTGATCAAGTAGAGATTCACCGGGAAATTTACGGTGATAAAACTGTCAGGAGTGAGGAGACAGAGGAAGAGCAAACTACAACTAACAATACTCCAGGTGGTACTCCTGGCAGTGACAGCAATATACCCGGAGATCAGTACCAGGAGCAGGAAGAAGGGACTGGTTCCACTTCAAAGTCTACGAGAAAAACCACAAATTATGAAATAGATAAAGAGGAGGAACACCGTATAGTTGCTCCAGGAGAGGTTAAACGATTATCCCTCTCTGTGGTTTTGGATGCTCAACCAACTGATGTGAATCAAAATGAAATCACTGATCTGGTCAGCAGTGCTGTTGGGCTGGATCCGGAGCGTGGGGATCAGCTGACAGTCACCTGTATGCCCTTTGATCGCAGTTGGACAGATGAGATGAAAGATGAAATGGATGCCGCTAAAAGACGCCAGCAGTATCTACTTTACGGTGCTACGGTTGTGGCAGTTATTCTGCTCGTTGCGGTTATCACTCTTCTTGTTAGGAGAAGGCAGCCCTTGGAAGATAGAATTGATTATATAACAGAAGGGCTTACTGTAGATGAAGTTTTAGATGCTCAGGAGAGAGAGTTATCGCAGGAGGAAAAAGAAAAGGCACGTATTGCAGAAAAAATAAGATCACAAGTGAGAAATCAACCTGATAAAGCTGCAGAACTTATTAAAGCATGGTTAAATGAGGATCTGAGGTGAACCCAATGAAATTGTTAACAGGGAGACAAAAGGCTGCGATATTATTGATCACTTTAGGGCCAGAACTATCATCTCAAATTTTTAAACACCTGCCTGATAGCGAAGTTGAAAAACTAACACTGGAAATAGCCAACATCAGAAAAGTTTCTCCGGAAAAGAGAGATCAGGTATTTCAGGAATTTTATGAACTTGCTCTGGCTAATGACTACATCAGCCAGGGAGGTATTGATTACGCAAAAGAGCTTTTGGAAAAGGCATATGGTGAAGAAAAAGCAGCAGAGATTATAGGTCGATTGACAGCAAATCTGCAGGTAAGGCCCTTTGATTTTGCCAGAAAGACCGATCCCGGCCAGCTGTTAAATTTTATCCAGTATGAACACCCCCAGACCATTGCCTTAATTATGGCATATCTGGACACAGAGCAAGCATCTGCAGTGCTTTCATCCCTGCCTGCTGAACTGCAGGTGGATGTGGCCCGCAGATTGGCCTTAATGGAGAGCACATCTCCGGAGATTTTGAGAGAGGTGGAAAATATACTGGAACATAAACTCTCTACAGTGGTTACACAGGATTATACCCAGGCCGGTGGGGTGGAAACACTGGTAGCCGTCCTTAACCGTGTAGATCGAGCAACAGAAAAAACAATTATTGAAACACTGGAAGTGCAAGACCCTGAGCTGGCTGAAGAGATCAAGAAACTGCTATTTGTTTTTGAAGATATTGTCCAGTTGGATGATAGGGCGGTACAACTGGTTCTCAGACAGGTTGACTCCCATGATCTGGCTCTTGCCCTCAAAGGGTCGGGAGAAGAGGTAATGAATAAAATCAAACGCAATATTTCCAAAAGGGCAGCACAAATGCTGCAGGAAGAGATCGATTATATGGGGCCTGTGCGCTTGCGGGATGTAGAAGAGGCCCAACAGAAAATTGTTGCTGAGATACGTAGACTGGAGGAACAGGGACAGATTATTATTACGAGAGGTGGAAGGGATGAAATCATTTTATAAGGTAATTAAGGCTGACCACCTGGATATACACCCTCCCCGGGTTATAAACTTTACATTTCGGAAAAATCAGAGCAAAACCGAAGTTGAGAAAGATATTATCGAGGAAACTGAACTGAAAGCTCAGCAACTTTTAAATGCTGCCCGCAGAAAAGCTGAGGAGATTATCGCGCAGGCCAAAGCTGAGGCTGATAAGCTCATAAAAGATACCCATCAAAATATAAATGAGCTGCAAAGAGAGGCGGAAAAGGCAGGTTATGAGGCAGGATTTCAGGCAGGCCAGGCTTATTGGGAGGAGGCGTGGGAGCAACTGCGTCAAGAAATCGCCAGTCAAAAAGAAATTTTGATAGAAGAAAGAAATAAAATGCTCAAACAGTTGGAACCTGAAATAATACAATTAGCTGTTACAATAGCTAGATCAGTGATTCATGCTGAACTTTGTTTGGCTCCAGAGCAAATCAATTCCATTGCAAGAGCGGTATTAGACCGTGCCCAGGGAGAAGGAAAACAGATTTTAAAAGTGTCTTCTGAGGATTACGATGAGATCACATCTTTGCTTGGGGAAGATAGAGCCAACAGCACAAGATTGGAAATAACGTGTGATACTTCATTGAAGAGGGGATGTAGGGCTGAAACGCCCTTTGGTGAGGTGGATGGTACCATCGAGGGTCAACTGCAGGAGGTTATCTATGATCTCCAGGAAGTGAGCCGGAGTGATTAGCCTAGGAAAATATATCAGACGCATGGAACACTTTGAACCAATTAAATATAGAGGGAAAATCGTAGAAATTATTGGATTAACCATTGAAGCACTGGGCCCCTGGGGTAATGTGGGTGAGCTCTGCTATATTCTTACTTCTAAGGGCAGGATCAAGGCTGAGATAGTTGGATTCAAAGGGGAGCACACAATCCTCATGCCATTGGGTGAAGTTGGTGGAGTGGGGCCCGGCTGTATAGTTGTCGCCTCTGGGGACATTTTCAAGGTTGGTGTCGGCCCTACTTTGAAAGGCAGAATTCTCGACGGTTTGGGGCAGCCAATTGATGGGAAGGGACCCGTACTTGCGGAGAATTGGATTCCGGTCAGTTCTGAGGCGCATAATCCTCTGGATCGGATCAGAATTAAGGAACCTTTACCCCTGGGAATCAAGGCGATCGATGGACTCCTGACCTGCGGCAAAGGACAGAGATTGGGTATTTTCGCAGGAAGTGGAGTTGGCAAAAGTGTTCTTCTCGGGATGATCGCCCGCAATACAACAGCAGATGTTAATGTAATTGCTCTCATCGGTGAAAGGGGCCGGGAGGTTCTGGAATTCATTGAAAAGGATCTGGGAGATGAGGGGCTAAAACGGTCTGTTGTGGTAGCTGCCACCTCGGACCAGCCCGCTTTAGTCAGAGTGAAAGGGGCTATGGTAGCTACCGCGATCGCTGAGTATTTCCGCAATGAGGGCCTTAATGTCCTATTGATGATGGATTCTGTGACTAGATTTGCTATGGCGCAGAGGGAAATAGGACTTGCTGTAGGTGAACCACCAGCTACCCGTGGTTACACTCCATCAGTGTTTGCTCTGCTGCCTAAACTTCTGGAGAGGGCAGGGACAAACCAGAAAGGTACTATTACAGGCCTTTATACAGTTCTTGTAGATGGTGATGACCTCAATGAACCTATCGCTGACGCAGTGAGGGGGATACTCGATGGTCATATAGTACTGTCAAGAGAACTGGCTGCTCAAAATCACTACCCTGCTGTGGATGTTTTAAATTCGGTCAGCAGAGTGATGATCGATATCGTAGGGCAGAGGCATCTACTTCGCGCTTCTAAGATGCGCAGCATTCTGGCTACATATAGGGAAGCAAAAGATATGATTGAGATTGGGGCCTATAGACATGGTACCAATCAGAAGATAGATGAAGCTATAAGGATGCAGGAGCAGTGCGATTCTTTTTTAAGGCAGGGAATCTGGGAAAAATTTAGTTTTCAGGAAACACAAAACCTTTTGGAAAAACTTTTTCCTGATGAGGAGCGGAATTAGAGTTGAAAAAATTTCATTTTCGTCTGGAAAAATACCATAACTTCAAGGAGCAGGAAGAAAAAGCAGCACGACTGGAATTGTTCCGGGCACGCAGGGCTTACCAGGAGGAGGCCGATAAACTGGCTGCTCTTCAGGGTAAAACTATAGAACTGATCTCACAAAACAAGATACTCCTTACAGGATCCATCCAACTGGAACTGCTGAATAACTGTATAGGATGTTTGGCAGTACAGAAAAATTTAGAGGAGGAACAGGCTGCTGCAGTTCAGGAAAAAGAAGAAAAAATGAAACGGGAACAGCAGGTTTATTTGGAGGTACGGAAGGCAAGCAAATTATTAGAACGTTTATACCACCGCCAGTGGAATGAATTTTATCAGGAGTATTTAAAGGAAGAGCAAAAGGTTTTGGATGAGATCGGTCTGATTATCCACTCCAGGGAATAAGGAAACATAATGGGTTATCACCTCTGACATCCGGTTTCCGGCCTCAGACCTTAATAAAGGTAGGTAAGATGATGAAACTATCAGGCAGAGCTATTATCCTTATTTTGATCATACTATCCATCGGAGTAACTGCGGCAGCAGTTGCAGCAGGGTGGATTGATCTCAAAAAAATGGCAGATATGCTGCCTATATCAAATGATAATGAAGTGATCAGTGAGTTGGAAGAGCAGAATAAGGAGCTCAAAAAACGCCTGGCAGAACTTGAAGAAATGTTACAGAAGGAAAAGGAGCAGCGACTGAAGCTAGAGCAGGTGATAACAACCTCCCTTGAGAGGGAAAAAGAGTCTACAGAATCTGTAGATAGAAAGGTGAATGATATAAAAGACTACAAGAAAGTAGGGGAGTATTACGCTGGGATGGAGCCTCTTACAGCAGCAGGTATTTTGGAGAGGATGACTCCTGAAGTGGCAGGAGAAATTCTGACAGGAATGGATAAAGAAGATGCAGGCGAGATCCTGGCGGTGATGGAGCCTGAAAGGGCTGTACAGGTGACCGAGATGATAGCCATCTGTGAAGCCCTGAATAAGGATAAAAAAATCAGGTAAAGGAGGTGACATATGGAACCAGTAACTTTAGTACCCATTTTCGGGAATCATCCAGAGGTAGAGACTAACATTAGTGCAGGGAGAATAAATCCTAAAGAATCGGTTTTCTCCTTTTTGCAGATCATTGAGGCACTGTTAAATTTGCAGCAGAATGTTTCCGGAAGAACGGACAATAAAGGAGAGGGGGACTCTCTCGATCCGACTGTTATTGGTGAGAAGAACCAGAAAGAAGAAAAAGAACAGCTGAACTCTTCCGGGCAGGGGGTATCTCTATCTCCGCAAAATATTAGGGATCATCTGCTTTCTATCGGAACAGATACTCAACTAAAGCAGAATAATTTTGAAATGGCAGATATCCTTGAACTTCTTTCATTGGTGAATGTAAAGGGAACCGATAATTCTCACAGCAGTGAAACAGCTCTTTTTACAACACCATTATTAGGAAAAGTTGATCTGCAGAATGCCCTCCAAGGAAGCATGACAAATACTGTTCAGGATGGTATACCAGCATATGTTACGCAAGAAAGTGTGCAGCAGAACCAGGGTTTCTCAGTTCTTTCTGATGTGGTTGCAACAGCTGAATCTATACTGCTGGATGCTGCTGTGAAAGCTGAAGCAGTAATGCCCGATTCTGCACAACCGGAAAGCCTGTTGTCTGATTCACCAATAACAGCAGCCGAAAAAAAAGCAGAGGCTGAGCAATGCAAGCTGTTTGAACGGTTTTCCGGAATAAAAATTGAGGAGCAGCCTGTTAGTGTAAGAACTCAGGATAACCCAAGTGTCCAGAATGAGATCAATCAATTTGGCTCTTTACCGACAGGGCACGGATCTGCCTCTACAGAAGCTTTATTAGGCTATCAAAAAAATGATCTGTCAATTCCCAAGGATATGCTGCCTGGTGAAACAGCGGAGTTGATTGCTAATCAGATTGTGGATAAAGCCGAGCTTTTTATGGGAAAGGAGCGGGCAGATTTAAGACTGCAATTGAACCCCGATTTTTTGGGTCACCTTAAACTGGTCATCAGGGTAGAGAATGGAGTAATTCACGCACACTTTATTGCGGAAAACCAGATCACCGCCAGCCTGATCGAGGGACAGATGCAGGACCTGCGCCAGTGTCTGGAGCAGCAGGGGATCAGTTGGCAGCAGATCAGTGTTGCAGTCGGTGGTCAGGATTCTTTCCAAGGCCATAATGGTTATGCAGCCTATAACAGTTCACAGGGTAATGGCCACAACGGAGAGGATCCCACTCCTGATGAGCAGAGGGAACAGCCATGGTGGCGAGAGGGAATAGTCGATTATCTCGTTTAAGGAGGTGAGGCATATGCCAGGAATAGAGGCTATTAACGGGACTGGGCAGCAAGTTTATTCGTACAACAACAGCCTAGGTAAGGAAGACTTTTTGAAACTGTTGATCTGTCAGCTCAAACAGCAGGATCCCCTAGAACCGGTGAAAAATACGGAGTTTTTAGCTCAGATGTCCCAACTGACCTCCCTGGAAACCCTGCAGGATCTGAACAAGAAAATGGAACAATTGGTTGCATTGCAGCAGTTAGCTTGGGAACAGCAGGAAGTTGCCTTTTCAGCTAACCTGCTTGGCTGTATGGTGGAAGCGGTTAATCCTGAAGATGGTAAGGTGATTTCAGGGAAGGTGCTGGGTTTCTATCAGAACAAAGGTATCATCTATCTGCAGCTGGACGATAAAGCTGTTCCCGTTTATTGGGTAAATAAAGTATCAGTTGCCGCTGGGGAGGGTGAGGGCCGATGACCGATAAGATCTATTTCCCTGAACCAATTCTGCAGCCTACACCAGGTAGGGATAGAGCAGTAAAGGACACAGGGAAAGGAAAGTCTTTTGAAGAGATACTCAAACAGCAGTCATTGAAATTCTCAGCGCATGCCAAGGAGAGGATCGCTCATAGAAAGATACCCCTTGATGTCAACCAGATCCAAAGAATCAACAGCGCTGTAGAAAAAGCTGCTGCCAAGGGAGCAAAGGATTCTCTGATTTTGATGGACAACCTCGCCCTGATCGTGAGTGTTAAAAACCGGACTGTAGTAACTGCCATGGATGGGAAAAGCATCAGGGGGAATGTCTTCACCAATATCGACAGTGCGGTCATCATTTAAGAACAGACGGGCTGGACCTCAAAAAAGAGGGAGCCCGGGTTTACGGATTGACTGAAGTAAACCACCCAATAAGGAGGTCATTAAAATGATGCGTTCTTTGTTTGCCGCTGTTTCAGGGCTTAAGACCCACCAGCAGCGGATGGATATTATCGGTAACAACATAGCCAATGTTAACACTTTTGGATTTAAAAGGAGTCGGGTAACCTTTCAGGATATGCTCAGCCAAACAATAAGAGGGGCGAGCCGTCCTGTGGCCGGCGGAAGGGGAGGAACCAACCCCATGCAGATTGGACCCGGTGTTTCACTGGGAAGTATTGATCTGATCATGGGAGGGAGCAGTCTGCAGGATACTGGAAAAAATACTGATCTGGGCATAGATGGGGATGGCTTTTTTATACTCAGTGATGGTAGCAGAACCTATTATACCAGGGTAGGGAGTTTTGATTTTGGCGAAGATGGCAGCCTGGTAAGCCTTATTAATGGTATGCGTGTTCAAGGGTGGATGCCGGATAACCCGGATACCCTGACCGATATCAGGATAAATATCAATGAGTCGGAAAGTGCCAAAGCTACTACAAAAATGGTTATTGGGGGAAATCTAGACAGCAGGGTTCCTATATATATTGACTCAGATCAAACAACTACTTCCCGGGTTTTACTGCGCCATACAGTTTACGATTCCAAGGGACAGGAATACACAGTGCCTATTGAATTAACAAAAACCGGTGATAATGAGTGGACCTGGATGCTTGCAGGTTTTATTGAAGGCCCAGCTGGACAGACAATAGATGCTGATCAAAGTGGTGTAATTTATTTCAACAATGATGGGACATACCAGGGAGTTGACGAAAATACTATCACATTTGAACCTGATGGTTCAGATCCAGTTAACATCATACTGGATTTCTCTAAACTGACCCAGTATGGTTCAGATCACGATGCTGCTGTAGAAAGTCAGGACGGGTATAAAAGTGGGGTGCTTGACAGCTATACCATTGACCAGAACGGGAACATTGTGGGGGTTTTCTCCAATGGTGTAACGAGAAATCTGGGGCAAATTGCCTTATCCCGTTTTGCCAACCCTGCTGGTTTGCTGAAAGAAGGGAACTCACTTTACTCGATAACCAGCAACTCCGGATCCCCTCTTATCGGTACTGCAAACAGTGGAGGTTTTGGCAGCATCAAACCGGGTTCTTTAGAGATGTCTAATGTGGATCTCTCCACAGAGTTTACCGATATGATCATAACACAGCGAGGTTTTCAAGCTAATTCACGGGTTATCACTACTTCAGATGAAATGCTTCAGGAACTGGTCAACCTAAAGAGATAAAAAATTTAAGTAAATGCCCCGCTTATTAAAAGCGGGGCTCCCCGATGGGGGGAATAAAGAGGTGATAATATGATTCCCTTAACACGCCTCAATAACCAGGAGTTTTATGTCAATTGTGATTTGATCGAGTTTATTGAAAGAACACCTGATACAGTGGTGACCCTAACTACAGGGAAGAAGTTTATTGTGAAAGAAGACCCCAAAGAGGTCATCAGGCGTATAGTAGATTATCGCCGTTCCACATTCCATTGTCAGTTAATGGGTGCGGTGAAGCATTTGGATAAGGAGGATGAAGATAATGGCTGAGCCTAATAGTGATAGCATAATGGAGCGGCAGGGAAAGGAAATTGTAATCAATCAAAAGGTTTTAATATTCGGTTGTGCAGCAATTGCATTATGTGCAGTGATTGCGCTGTTTGCAGTTTATATGGCGTTGAGAAGCGGTGCCAATTATGCTGGAGGTAATAATCGTCAAACTAGTGCTGCTCAAATAGGACCACTGTTTGAACTGGGGGAACTAACTACTAATTTGGCTTCAGGAGGAGAGAAGAAATATGTAAAAGTGAACATTGTTTTTGAATTGAATGATAAATCACTTGAAAAAGAAATTAAAGAAAAACTCCCGGTTTTAAGCGACAGGATAATTGTTTTACTAAACAGTAAAAAAAGCGATGATCTTTCAGCTGAGAATCGCGCCAAATTAAAGAACGAAATACTTTCAAACCTCAACACAGTATTAACCACAGGTAAGCTGGAGGATATCTATTTTTCAGACTTGGTGATGCAGTAACAGGTGTTTTCGGGGGGTAGAGGTTATGGTTGAGATATTAACACAGGATGAGATAGACACTTTATTAAGCGCACTTGAATCAGGAGAAATTACAGCAGATGAGCTGCGCAAAGAGGAACAGACAAAAAAAATTCGAACCTATGATTTTCGCAGACCAAATAAGTTTTCCAAAGAACAGATCAACACATTAGAGTTGATCTATGACAATTATGCGCGCACATTGTCTACATATCTTTCTGCACAACTGCGTATAGGTGTCCAGGCATCATTAATATCTGTGGAACAGCTTACCTATGAGGAGTTCATACGTTCCATTCCTGATCCTTCGGTAATGGTTGTTTTTAGTATGAAGCCCCTTGAAGGCAACGGGATATTGGAAATAAAAACACCACTGGCTTTTGAACTGATCGACCTTCTATTTGGGGGGAAAGGGGGTTTGCCTTTTAAAATCCGCCCTTTAACTGAAATAGAGCGAGTCATAATTGGGCGTATCGGACAGCAAATGCTGAATATCTCTGGAGAGGTTTGGGCTAATGTCCTTGATTTTCAGCCAAGGGTGGCATCTATTGAGTCCAATCCACAATTTGCCCAGATCGTTTCCCCCACTGAAATGGTCATTTTAGTATCATTGGAAGCCAGGATCGGCCAGGTCGATGGAATCATCAGTTATTGTTTACCGTATTTGGCATTAGAGCCGATTTTGGGTAAGTTGAGCGCCCATTATTGGTTCACGAGAGATGCGGGGGGCAGCAATCAAGAGCGTCACTGTTACTTACAAGAACAATTATCCTGTGTTAAAGTTCCGGTGAAAGTGCTGTTGGGTTCCAGTTATATTACTGTAAAAGAACTGTTGGAAATTCAAGTGGGTGATGTTGTAACAACAGATCAAAGGATTGATCAAGATCTGGGTGTGTATGTTGGCAACCGTCTTAAATTTACTGCCAAACCAGGTGTTTTTCATAATAGGATTGCTGTTCAAATAACAGGGGTAAATCAGAAGGGAGGCTCAGATGGTGAGTGAAAAAGATTTAACTCAGGCAGAAATCGATGCTTTACTCAGGGGTGAATTTAACAGCAGTGTGTTAACTGAAATGGAAAAAGATGCTCTTGGTGAAATTGCCAATATCACCATGGGAACTGCGGCTACTACTCTTTCCAGCATAATTACAAAAAAAGTGGAAATAACAACACCCCAGCTAAGTATCACTACTCAATCCAAACTGCGGTATGATCACCCACTCCCATATGTTATTGTCAATGTCCAGTATACCGATGGATTAGTAGGGGAGAACCTGCTTATTTTGAAGATACGTGATGCGTCTCTGATCGTTGACCTGATGATGGGTGGGGATACCAGTGAGGCCCCTGAAGAATTGAATGATATTCATTTGAGCGCCATCGGAGAGGCTATGAACCAGATGATGGGGTCCGGTGCAACTTCTATGTCTTCGGTTTTTCAAAAGAAAGTTACTATTTCTCCTCCATCTGTAAGAGTGATCAACTTAGCTGAGGAGAATATTCAGCCGCATGATAATGGTGACCTATTGGTGAAAATAGTTTTCCGTATGGCAATTGAAGGTATTATTGACAGTGAAATTATGCAGTTGATACCGATTGATTTTGCTAAACAGACTGCCAAATACCTGATTGGGAAGATCGGACACAGTGATGGTGAACAATTGCAAAAACATTCTACTGAACAAATGCCAGCTATGACAAAAGCAGTTCCTGAGGGGAGTGCTGCCTCTGGTATAGCGGTGCAGCAGGTTCAATTTGCTCCTTTGGAGGAAAACCAAACCTCCAGTGAGATAAGCAATATTTCATTATTATTAGATGTTCCTTTACAGTTCACTGTGGAATTGGGTAGAACTCAGAGGACTATTAAAGATGTATTGGAACTGGGACCGGGAGCTATTGTTGAATTGGATAAAATGGCAGGGGAAACCGTTGACATATATGTCAATGGAAAATCCATTGCCAAAGGGGAAGTTGTTGTTATTGATGAAAATTACGGTGTGAGGATAACAGAAATTTTGAGTTCAACTGAGAGGATCAGCAATTTACGGTAGGATTCGTTTGTGAGGGGGTAGACCAATGGGAAAAAGGGTACTGATTGTTGATGATGCTGCATTTATGCGGATGATGCTAAAGGACATTTTAGTTAAAAATGGTTATGTTGTAGCAGGAGAAGCTGAAAATGGAACAGTAGCCATTAGCAAGTATAAGGAGTTAAATCCTGATCTGGTAACCATGGATATTACCATGCCTGAATTGGATGGAATCAGTGCCTTAAGAGAAATACGCAGGATTGATCCTCATGCTAATGTAATTATGTGCAGTGCCATGGGACAGCAGGCCATGGTGATCGATTCCATACAGGCAGGAGCTAAAGATTTTATCGTTAAACCATTTCAACCTGATCGAGTTTTGGAAGCTGTAAATAAGGTTATTGGATGATTACAGAGGAGATTCCAATCGATGTCCTTAACCATAGTAAATAATCTGGTTTTATTGATGACTACCGGCCAGCTTGAGTATTCGGAACCAGTGCTGGTTACACCCCCTAGCATGGGTTCAACTCTTCTGCGCCTAGTTTTGAGTCTTCTTCTTATTATTGTACTCATCTTTCTGTTGGTTAAGTTTTTTCAGCGGCAGATGCCCTTTACCAGGTCAGGGCGCTGGATGCGCATCCTTGATCAGGTAGTAATCGGACAAAACCGCGCACTGATCTTAGCCGAAATTGCAGGAAAGATATATGTGTTGGGAATCACAGATCACAATATAACAAAATTATTGGAAATCGATGACCCATCGAAAGTAGCCCTTTTTTCAGCTGAAGAAATGGAAGAGGTTTATTCTAATTCCCTCTGGAAGAGGACTTTGGAGCAGTTCTGTGGTGATAATAGATGGTCGCGCCAGAAGCACGGGGATTTTAGGGAGGGGGACTAATCGGGTGCAGGGTAGAAGGAGAGTTTCCTTTTTTATATTCATACTTGTTTCAGCAGTGTTTTTTTTGATCTGCTGTCCAAGCCCAGCACATGCCCAACCCATCTCCATTCCCAGTTTAACTCTGGAGGTTGGTAGTGCAGATAATCCAGAAGAACTAACTCAGAGTCTGCAAATTTTGTTGATCATTACACTGCTGTCCTTAGCACCAGCGCTGCTCATAATGGTTACTTGTTTTACACGGATTATTGTTGTGTTCTCTTTCTTGAGAAACGCTCTGGCTATTCAGCCTATGCCTCCCAATCAGGTGCTGATCGGTTTAGCTCTTTTTCTGACTTTTTTCATTATGGCTCCTACATGGCAGGAAATAAACCAGAACGCTCTCCAACCTTACATCAGGGGAGAAATAACCCAGGAGAGCGCCTTTGAGCGGGGAATGGAGCCTTTACGAGATTTTATGTTCAAACAGACAAGAGAGAATGATCTGGCGCTCTTTGTATCATTTGCTGATATACCGCAGCCTGAAACTTTTGATGACATACCAAACCATGTTTTAATTCCGGCTTTTATTATCAGTGAACTGAAGACCGCCTTTCAAATAGGGTTTGTGTTGTTTATACCCTTTTTGGTAATCGATATGGTTATTGCGAGCACATTGATGTCTATGGGTATGCTGATGCTGCCGCCCATGATGATTTCATTACCATTTAAAATACTGCTTTTTATTATGGTAGACGGGTGGAGTCTCCTGGTGAGATCTCTGATCTTAAGTTACTCTTA
>LFTQ01000181.1 GCA_001513545.1 Clostridia bacterium DTU068
GTTGTGACCTCATCACTTTCTTCCAGAGCTTTTTTTGTCAGAATCACCGGTTGAGGACAGGAAAGCCCTCTGGCATCAACGATCTTCTTCATCACCTATCAATCCCTTTCTCTATCAGAATTTGCGCTTATAAAGCAGGATTAGTTCTTAACAATCAACCGGAAGTGCAGATTTCGTAAACAGCCCGCACAACCTTTTCCATATCATCCAGTGTATTAAAGTAACCAGGACTAAGGCGGCAAGCTCCATCCTTCACAGTCCCCAGTGTCCTGTGTGCCAGGGGAGCACAATGCAGCCCGGATCTGGACAAGATTCCGTATTTTTGATCCAGCAGAAAGCTTACCTCTCCACAGTCTCTACCCTTGATATTGAAAGAAACAACAGCTGTCTGCCGCCTGCTGTCACAGGGTCCATAGAGGATCACCCCTTCAATCTCTTCAAGGCCCTGCACTAAATAATCGGTCAACTCCTGTTCATGACCGCGAATATTCTCAAGCCCTGTTTCCTGAATAAATTTTACCCCAGCGCACAGCCCAGCAATACCGGGTGTGTTGGGAGTGCCGCTCTCCAACTGGTCCGGCAGAAAATCAGGCTGGTAGATCTGTTCTGACAGTGACCCTGTGCCTCCTTCAATCAGAGGACGTATCTCAATGCCCGGCCTGATATACAGCCCACCTGTACCCTGGGGGCCAAACAAACCTTTATGCCCTGTGAAGGCAAGGAGATCAATTTTTTGTTCCTCAACATCTACAGGCAGTACTCCGGCACTTTGAGCCGCATCCACCATAAACAAAATACCTTTTCTGCCGGCGAGCTCACCAACCTCTTCAATAGGCATAATGGTGCCAGTAAGATTGGAGGCATGGAGCAGACATATCAGACGAGTTCTTTCTGTGATAACCTTCTCCACTGAACAGGGATCCAAACTCCCATCAGGCGCACACTGCACAACTGTTACTTCCACACCCTGCTTTTCTAAAGAGTAGAGAGGCCGAGCCACAGCATTGTGCTCCATACTGCTGATCACTACATGGTCACCGGGCCGCAAAATCCCTTTAAGCCCAATATTGATGGCTTCGGTCACATTCCCTGTAAAAACAATCCGGGAACTGTCCTTGATATTAAACAGTTCTGCTAGAGCCTCACGTGCCTCCAGTATAATCTGTCCTGCTGCTATGGTTCTGCTGTGGCTACCCCGCCCAGGGCTTGCCCCGATCTGCCGGTTAAAATTATCCACCGCCTGGTAGACAGATTCCGGCTTAGGCCAGGAAGTAGCTGCATTGTCCAGATAAATCTCCTCTCTGTTATCCAACCTCAATCATTCCCCTGTCTAACCGGTATATTAATTAATTGATACCTGTTTGCTGAACAGTGCTCCTCGGAAAGATTCATCTCTGCTGGAGCATAGCAACAATCACTGCTACTTTTTATTATTCTTATCCATTAGATCTATTATATCCTGCTAGTTTATTAATAACTTTTTGTTATATATAGAGCTAAAAGAAAAAACCGGCAGATGACCGGTTATCAGGCATGTTAAAACGGGACACCTCAAGAAGGAATACTGTCAACAAGATAATCTTTGAGAAAGTGGTAAAAAGACTCCATAACAGGGGTTAATGCTCTGTCATGCCGGGTTATAAAGTATAATCCCCTTTCCAGTGAAAGATCGTCAACATGTATCAGAGCGATTTCCCCGTTCTGAACCCGCTTCGCCACAGCAAACCTGGAAACCAGGGAAATACCGAGCCCTGCTGCCACTGCATTAACAACCGCCTCAGTACTTCCCAATTCCAATTTTATATTGAGCCTGTCAAGTGATATACCCTTTTCCTGGAGCTTTTTTTCGATAACCTGTCGGGTTCCGGACCCCTTTTCTCTGAGGATAAAAGACTCTGCTACTAGATCTTCTAAGGCTACCATTTTCTTCTCTGTTAAGGGATGGCCTTTGGGTGCGATTATGACCAATTCATCCTGGTATATAAGTTCCTGCTTCAGGGCAGGATTATTAATAACTACACCGATCACCCCTGCTTCAATCACTCCATCTGTAACCATCCTGGCTATATCAGTACTATCAGCAATCTCCAGCTTCACATTGAGCTGGCTATTAAAACTTTGAAAACGGCCGAGAGCCGTAGGCAGGATGTATTCTCCCGGTATTGTGCTGGCACCCAATAACAGGTCACCGTGCAAGTCATTTGCCAATGCCTGTACCTCAACCAGGCTTTCTTTAACTGCTGCCAGGATCCGGCAACAGTGATTATAGACAACTTTACCTGCTTCAGTTACCTCCACACTGCGGCTTGTACGGTAAAGAAGAGGCACACCGTAAAACTTTTCCAGAGAATTCAGCTGTTTGCTGACAGCGGGTTGGGTTAAATGCAGCACCTGTGCTGCCTTGGTAAGGCTTTTTTTCTCAACAATAAGAACAAAGGTCTGCAGCCAGGACAAATTCATAATCGATCACACTCTCTATTTGGTTTATAATTCTTCTTTATTTCGATGATTATTTACCAGATTGTTAATATTATATCCTATATAAAGATTTTCTTCGCTTATCAAACCTTATTATCCTTTTTTCATAACAAAAAAATCCTGCCGGCTTATGGAATAGAGGGTTTATCGATCAATAGCAGTGGTTTTTTCCTGATTGTCTAGCTCTGTTTGATCACTTACAATAATCATGAGGTGATCTTTTTGCGTACCGGTTATGCGGATCTCCCTTTACACGGAGGACAGTGCCCCCGCTGGCTTTTTGAGCGGATGGTCAAATTAGGCCGCTCTGTGCTGCTGATCATCGCCCAGGAGGAAGGCACAAAAAGTATATTATCCAAACTGTCTGATCCCTACTGGTTTCAAGCCTTAGGTTGCCTGCTGGGTTTTGACTGGCACTCCTCAGGTCTTACCACAACGGTCTGCGGCGCACTAAAAGAGGGATTGCGTGGTTGTGAACGGGAATTGGGACTGTTCATAGCCGGGGGAAAAGGCAAAACATCCCGTAAAACACCCCAGGACATTATCAATTATGCTGATAAGTACAGCCTTTCTATAAATCCTGATAAACTGGTCTATGCCAGCAAAATGAGTGCTAAAGTGGATAACACCGCGGTCCAGGACGGCTATCAGCTTTATCATCATACCTTTATCTTTACCAGCAAAGGGGATTGGGCAGTGATTCAGCAAGGCATGAATCCCAGCAATAAACGGGCTCGCCGCTACCACTGGTTAGGGAGCCGGGTGGAAGACTTTGTTAATGAACCCCATAATGCCATCTGCTGTGATCAGCGGGAAAAACAGATCTTAAATCTTGTGGACAGAAAAAGCGATGACAGCCGACAGACAATCACCTCTCTCAGCTGTGCCAAACCAGGGGAAATAACCAAAGAATATAAAAAACTGATTCTCCCCTCCCGCCATTCCCTTTATAAAAAAGATATCCAGCCCAAAAATCTGGAACGGATCCTGCTCAAAACATATGAACAGCAGCCTGCCAATTTTGAAGCTGTCCTTTCCATATCAGGGATTGGCCCTAAAACCATGCGCGCCCTTTCGCTGATCTCTGAACTGGCCTACGGAGTACGCCCCAGTTATGATGACCCGGCTAAATTCAGCTTTGCCCATGGAGGGAAGGACGGTTATCCCTATCCGGTAAACAAAAAGGTTTACGACCAGTCCATCTCCATTCTGGAGCAGGCTATCAAAGAAGCTAAATTGGGAAGGGAAGAAAAGCTAAAAGCATTCAAAAGGCTGCACTACCTAGCGGGTAAATGAAATCAAAAACCAGGTATCCCCTTTTAGAATACCTGGTTCTTTGCTATCAGCAAGCAGTCCTATAAGCCGGGTTCTGTGCCTTCGTTTCCGAAGGTGGTGATCATCTGTCTTGGACACCGGTTACCCGATGTCTCCAGCAACCTACCCGGAGGCGGAGCGGGCAACTCCATTGCCTCCCTATTCGGTCTTGCTCCGGGTGGGGTTTACCTGGCCGGCCAGTCACCTGACCGCCGGTGCGCTCTTACCGCACCGTTCCACCCTTACCCAGCACTGCTGGGCGGTTTACATTTCTGTGGCACTTTCCTTGGGGTTACCCCCACTGGGTGTTACCCAGCACCCTGCCCTGTGGAGCCCGGACTTTCCTCACGCACCGCTTTTCAGCTTCTGGTACGCGCGATCACCCGGACTGCTTGCATCCAACTATTCACTTCTCGAGCTTTATAATTATAACACCATCCTGCTCTGGCTGCAAATCAGAAATCAGATTCATCACTCATGGCAATGGCCTTCCGCACTTCTGCATCCAGCTCCTCAGGCAGCCCCATGATCTTCACATTGAGGAAGCCACGCACAATCATCGCTGTAGCCTCATCCTCAGAGAGTCCCCGTGCCATCAGGTACTCAATCTCCTCCTGGGCGATCTTGCCCACAGCAGCCTCATGGGAGAGTTCCACACCATCCACTCGTGCCTCCAGTTCAGGAACAGCATAGATCACACCCTCAGGAGCAAGCATCAAGCCGCGGCACTCCAGGTGTCCCTTTGCTCCTACCTGTTCACCCACCAGACGACCCCGGTTGACGATCCGCCCACCTCTGGTAAGGGACCTGGCGATGATCTCCGCTCTGCTGCCTTCACCCTGCAGTACCACCTGGGAACCAACATCTATATCGGAATTGGGGTAGCCGACAATGATTGAGTGATACCTAGCCACACTGTTCTTCCCCTTTAAATAGGTAGTTGGGTACATCTGGACGGTCCTGACCGGTGTCATACTGATGTAGTTAGAAAGGTAAGTGCCCCCATCCTCAACTACCGATACTGTGCGGGGCCGCACAACAACCTCTTCACCCCAGTTGTGTATCATTGTAAAAGTGAGTTTAGCGTTTTTCCTCACATAAATCTCTGTGATCCCGATATGCATGCCGGATCCGATATGACTTGCTGTGGTGCAGCCTGTAATGATGTTAAGGTCTGAACCCTCTTCAGCAATAATGATATTATGGGCGCTCTGCAGCAAGCCCTCTCGACCGATGAACATACAGGCCTGAAGGGGGTAAATCGCTTTGGCTCCCGGCAGTGCCCTGATAAAGTAACCCCTGTCTCCCTCCAATGCTGCTTTTGCAGTGTACTTGTCCCTATCAACCTCTACTAAATTCCAATAGAGGTCATGGAGCCAATCATATTTATCCAGGGCATCTGCAGTACCCATCACCTCCAGCCCTTCCTGAAACGCGCTGGCATGGATCACCGAATTATCTTCCAGAATAAATGTCCCTGCCCTTTCCTTCTCTGTAGTATCCACCCCAGCAACAAGCATATCTTTTTTCTCTTCTTCAGGGAGTTCCTGGATGTTTTCTAAATAAGGATGCTCCTTTCCCCCTGCCTCAAAACTTGCTATATTTATTTCTTCTTCGCTAGGAGCATTATTAAGTGCCTTTAGTGCTTTTTGGCGCAGTTCCTCCTGCATCTACATTCCCTCCTTATGCCAGACATCTGGTGCAGTCAGCATATCCCATTTTATTGATACAGCCCAGAAGTTCCCGGGGGTTCATACCGGTACATGACAACTTCCCATCATAGAGAACATGTCCTATATCTGCAGCAACATAATCAAGGATATAACCGGTATGGGTAATGATCAGCCCTGCTTTATGCCGGCTTTCTTTTGCTTCTCGCCGAGAACATATAGGTTTGTGGTATCCATCTTTCTGCAGCAAACGGTTGACCGCATCTCCTAT
>LFTQ01000135.1 GCA_001513545.1 Clostridia bacterium DTU068
ATGCCTTATATGCCACAGGGGTCTCCTGTAAGGTGAGGTCCGATGGTTATGTGAGAGCAATAGCTGGACTGGCTGAAAATGCGAATGGAGAGGGCTGGATGTATTCAGTGAGTTCAGTGAATGGTGGCTCTCCACCTCCGTATGGCGCAGATAAATGCACTGTGAAAAACGGTGACCGCATCATCTGGTTTTACGGTAGTTTTATGGATCCACCTCCCAAGTTGTAAGATACTGCAGTCAGCGGGTTGAACTATGATAAGAAGGAAGGAGTAGTACTGGTATGCTGGAGCAATTATCCTACAAAAGCAAAGGTACCTTTTTACAAAATGTGCATACTATCGCGAGTTTGACATATTTTGCAGCACTATTACTGCTGCCGCTCATCTTTACCCATCCCTTCTATCTTTTGGGTGTTTTTCTGGTTGGTATTATGGCTGTTGTTGTTTCAGATTCTGCTGCTGAGTGTATGCCCTTTTTGGTGATGGGGATCTGGGTGGCGGTGTTTGTGATGCTTCTTAACCCGCTGATTGTACAGCATGGAAACACTGTTCTCATATATGGGCCTGAACTACCGGTGATTGGAAGATTTCGCATCTCTCTGGAGGCCATCTGTTATGGTGCGGCTATGGGAGTGCGCCTGATGACGATTATTATTGCTTTCGCTCTTTATAATGCGGTTGTTCATCCTGATAAGGTGACAGCCTTTGTTTCTCGTTTTGCCTGGAAGTCCTCACTGGTGGTATCCCTGGTTACAAGGATGATCCCAACTATTGCCAGAGATCTCTGCAGTGCAAGGGAGGTAATGCAGCTGCGGGGGGTTGATTTCAGTACAGGGACATTCCGGGAGCGTTTAAAAAAATACTCATGGCTCATGGAGGTTCTTCTTTTGTCTTCACTGGAGGGATCTCTTGCAACCGCAGAGGCCATGCAGGCACGGGGCTTTGGGTCAGGCCGCCGCAGTTCTTACCACAGAGAACTGGTGCGCCCCAGGGATTATTTCTTCTTTTTGAGCGGAATTACTGCATTGATTATTGGTATTTGTGCCTGGTTGAAAGGTTATGCAGTATTTGCATTTTATCCCAAACTGGACAGTTTCGCCGGAGGCAGCGAACTTATATGGTTGGTTGTAATCATTTTTTGTTTGATCATTCCTTTGATTTTAAGCTGGGGGTGGAAACATTGGCCTTACTTGAGAACCAGGATATAACTTATTATTACCCTGGCAGTACCAAACCATCACTTTGCAATATCAACCTAAAGATCAGAGAAGGGGAGTTCCTGCTGGTTGTTGGGGGTTCCGGCTCCGGGAAGTCGTCACTGGCCCGCCTGATAGCGGGATTGATTCCGGAGTTTTATGGCGGCAGGCTACAGGGTAAGCTGTTTTTCCAGGGGAAAGAACTAAGAGGTGATGAACGCCACCTTCTCAATTCCCATGTTGGCATTGTTTTTCAGGACCCGGAAAAACAGCTGGTGATGACCTCGGTGGAGGCTGAAATTGCATTTGGTTTAGAGAATCTGGGTCTTCCGCAGCAGGAGATGTTCAGACGGGTGGCTGAGGTGATGACATTTTTAAACCTTACCTCCCTCAAAGATGAGTTTACAACCAACCTTTCCGGTGGTGAGAAACAGAAGGTGGCTTTGGCTTCTGTATTAGCTATGCAGCCGCGCATTCTAGTACTGGATGAGCCCACCTCTCAGCTGGACCCGGTTGCAGCCGGGGAGTTCCTTGACCTGGTGGAGTATCTGAACAAGGAATTGGGTTATACTGTGGTTTTGATTGAGCAGCGCCTGGAGAGGTGCTATCACCTGGCTGATCGCGCAGTAGTGATGGAACAGGGAGAGATCAGATATGATGGGTCCCCTGCAGACGCAGCACACTGGCAGGTGAAACATCATTTTCCCTTTATTCCGCCTGTTGCTAAGTTTTTCGCATCACTCAATAACGCTGCTGTTCCTCTGACCGTAAGGGATGGCCGTCGAGAACTTCATAAATATTTTCCAGATGACCCTTCTGTGGAGAATCCTAAGAGGTCTGTACAGCTTTCTCCTGTGAACAATAAGACTACAGCTGTTGAAGCAAAAAACCTCTGGTATACCTACCCCGGGGGGAGAGAGGTAATACGGGGTCAGTCCCTTTGTGTAAGGGAGGGAGAGTTTGTTGTTATCCTCGGTGCCAATGCCGCAGGTAAGACCACACTGTTGAAACTGCTGGCAGGGATCCTTAAGCCGGACCGGGGTTGTGTTCACCTGCTGGGGCAGGACACCCACAGGCTTTCTCTCACTGATCTTGGCCGCTCTGTGGGGTACCTTTCCCAGAATCCCAATGACTATCTTTTACAGGATACTGTAGAGGATGAACTCCGCTTTACTTTGAACAACTTTCAGCTCCCTGATAACGGTATTTGTGATGAACTACTGCACAAGCTCAATCTTTATGATCTGCGACATGCCAATCCCAGGGATCTGAGCAGTGGGGAGCGCCAGCGGGTTGCTCTGGCTTCGGTGCTGGTGGCGGGACCGCGCCTGCTGCTGTTAGATGAGCCGACCCGGGGGCTTGATTACAGGTTGAAGGCAGAATTAGGGGGTTTTCTCCGGGAGATAACCGCCTCAGGTGGGACTGTGGTGATGGTGACCCATGATGTGGAATTCGCTGCAGAATATGCTGGTAAGGTTGTGATGATTTTTGATGGAATGGTTGTCTGTGATGGCCCACGTGATGTGCTGGGTGACTCAATATTTTATGCTCCCCAAATGGCCAGATTGTTTCGGGGTACAGCCCAGGGTGTGCTTACTGTCGGTGAGGGGTTGGAAAGGATGTCAGGGGGTGCACTAAATGTCTGCCAGAGCAGGTAAGAAAGTATTGCTAGTGAGTGTTATCCTCTCAGCGGCAGCTGTGATTATGGGATTAGCAGCCTGGAAACTTCAGTTTATCCATCAGAATTGGGAGTTTTTCGCCGCTTTTCTTCTTTTGACTTCTCTGGTCGTTTTTTTTGCCAGTTTCGAAGGGAGCAGGATTTCCTCCCGGGAGGTAGGAGTAATTGCTGTTCTGGCTGCTTTGGCTGCTGTTTCCCGGGTGCCCTTTGCTGTTCTGCCCGGTGTGCAGCCCACAACTTTTTTGGTGATGGTTTCAGGGTATGTATTTGGTGCACGGTCAGGTTTTATGGTCGGAGCAGTAGCTGCTCTGGTCTCCAATTTTTTTATGGGACAGGGGCCATGGACACCTTTCCAAATGCTGTTCTGGGGGTTAATCGGGGCCAGTGCAGGGCTTCTGGGTGTGGTTAGGCCCGGTGCAGGCCGTACTGTTATGATATCATTCAGTATCGTCTGGGGATATCTCTTCGGCTGGCTGATGAACCTTTTCTTTGTGGTTTTTTTTATCAAACCTCTTACCTGGAGAGCGGTTTTTCTTGCCTATGCCGCGAGTTTTCCTATGGATACGTTTCATGCCCTGGGCAATGTCTGCTTTTATCTGCTCCTGGGACCCCAGGTAATCAAGGTGCTCAAGCGTTTCCAGAAGAAGATGACCTATGCTGAAATATGATATTTTATCCGGTATCCCAATAGGGCAGCCGGGTGAAATATAAACCCATTGTCACTTCCCGGCATCACTGCCGGGTTTTTTTTCTCAAAATATAACCAAAATCAATGAGAAATATGAGTTATGAAAAAGGATTTGACTTGTTGGATGTCGAAAAAATAATTATATTATGAAGTTAATAGCCCAGGTTATGGATAACCTGACAACTGTTATTGGATAACAATAGTACTTTCCTTATGTTAACAAATGAATATCTTCGGAACTAGGCCACGAAGGTCTTCCTGCCTTGATGGATCAAGGAAGCCTTGGTGGCTTTATTTTATAACGGATGTGAGCTATATGAAAGAGTATATCTTGAAGAGGCTGTTTTACTTGATTCCGGTAATGCTTGGTGTTTCCATTATTACTTTCGCTTTGATTAACCTGGCTCCGGGTGATCCTGCGGAGTTGATGCTCAGGGCAGAGGGGATGGAGCCTACCAAAGAGGCAGTTGAAGCCCTGCGTGAGGAACTGGGCTTAAATGCTCCGGTACATGTGCGCTACTGCAGGTGGATGTGGGGTGTTCTTCATCTGGATATGGGAAAATCCTATCGCACAGGCAGGCCGGTGACCGCGGAGATCCTGGATCGCTTTCCGGCAACATTGGAGCTGACCATTGCCGCTTTATCTTTTGTGCTGCTGTTTGCTGTACCTCTCGGGATTCTGGCTGCCCTATACCGCCATGCCTTTATTGACCACCTGAGTCGTATCCTTGCTCTCCTGGGGGCTTCACTGCCCGGTTTCTGGCTGGGGCTCCTGCTGATCTACTTTTTTTCTGTAAAATTAGGTATTTTCCCAGTAATGGGGAGGGGCACTCCCAGTCACCTGGTACTGCCGGCAGTGACTTTAGGTTTTGCTATGGCTGCCACTTATGCCAGACTGCTCAGGGCCAGCATGCTGGATGTGTTGGGACAGGACTTTATCAAAGTTGCCCGGGCAAAAGGACTGCAGGAGAAATGGGTAATCGGGCGCCATGCCTTAAAAAATGCTGTTCTCCCCGCAGTCACCATGTTTGGAATAAGTCTCGGGAGTCTGCTGGGTGGCGCTGTGATCGTTGAAACCATTTTTGCCTGGCCGGGGGTCGGCAAATTTGCTGTGGATTCTATCTTCAACAGGGATTATCCGGTGATCCAGGGGTATGCCCTTTTTATGGCATTGTTCTTTGTTTTGGCTAATCTGCTGGTGGATATATCTTATGGGCTGCTGGATCCGCGGATCCGCCTGGAAAGGAGAAGTTAATGTGGCAAAAGGAAACGACCTGTTTTTATCGCCCCCGCTGGAAGATGTTATAGGTACAGGTGGGGAGATGCTGGATGAGGAAAACCTGTTCAGCGGGGCCTTCCGCAGGCTGGTTAAAGACAAGCTTGCTCTGGTGGGGCTGGTGATCGTGAGCCTCATAATTCTGGTGGGGGTCTTTGCCCCATACCTGATGCCCAATGACCCCATTCAGGTATCCCTGGAGCAGCGGCTTGCTTCCCCTTCTTCAGAATACCCTCTGGGTACAGATCACCTTGGGCGCTGTCTTCTTTCCCGGTTGATTCTCGGTACCCGGGTTTCCCTGAGTGTATCAGCTATTGCTCTTATTGTGATCTTGCTGATCAGTATTCCGGTGGGTACAATCTCCGGATATATGGGGGGATGGGTGGACAATTTACTCATGCGGTTTGTGGATATTCTGCTGGCATTTCCCAACCTGATCCTCGCTCTGGTTATTGCCGGCATGCTGGGACCGGGTCTGCTCAATGTGATGCTGGCAGTATCAGTGGTCGGATGGGTGGGGTATGCCCGGGTGATCCGCGGTCTTGTCCTGTCTGTAAAGGAAAAGGAGTATATTATGGCGGCCAGAGCCAGCGGCACCCCGGAGTGGGCTGTTATTATCAGACATATTCTGCCCAATGTACTTTCTCCGGTAATCGTTCTGGCTACCCTGGATATAGGTAGTCTGGTTCTTTCCATCTCCGGGCTTTCTTTTCTGGGGTTGGGTGCTCAGCCGCCGACACCGGAATGGGGTTCGATGCTCAATGACGGCAGATCCTATATGCAGGTTGCCCCCCAGTTGATGGTTTACCCTGGTATGGCCATTATGATTGTTGTGCTGGCCTTTAACCTCCTGGGGGATGGCCTGCGTGATGCGTTGGACCCCAGGGGGAGCGAAAGGCACTAGAGGACAGGGGTCACCAGGCCCTGTCCACATTGGTCAAAGGAGGCATTTAATGTGACCTGTGAAACTGTACTGGAAGTAAATAATTTATCAACCTGCTTTCGTACCAGGCATGGTGAGGTACGCGCGGTAAGCGGGGTGAGCTTTAAGCTGGCGGCAGGTCAAACACTAGGCCTGGTGGGGGAGAGTGGGTGTGGGAAAACCGTAACTGCCCTTTCCCTTGTGGGGCTGGTGGACCCACCGGGAGAAGTCTATGCGGGTGAAGTGCTGTTTGGTGGGCAGAACCTGCTGGAACTGAACAAAAAACAGCTGCGGGAGATCCGGGGGCAGGAGATCGCTTTTGTCTTTCAGGATCCCCTGACCTCTTTAAATCCGGTGCTTTCTGTCGGCACCCAAATGATAGAAACCATACTGGCTCACCGGAAGATGAGCAGGGAAATGGCGCGGCAGCGGGCAGTGGAGTTATTGGGCAGTGTCGGCCTTCCTGATCCGGAGAAAATGCTGCACCGCTATCCTTTTCAGCTTTCCGGGGGAATGCGGCAGCGGGTAATGATCGCGATGGCTTTTTCTCTCCAACCCCGCATACTTATCGCTGATGAACCAACTACCGCTCTTGATGTTACTGTTCAAGCCCAGATCCTCAATGAGATGAAAAGGCTCAAAAGGGAGTTTGGCACAGCCATTATTCTTATTACACATGACCTGGGAGTTGTGGCTGAACTGGCAGACATTGTAGCTGTGATGTATGCCGGTTCTATCGTTGAAATGGGGAGCATCGCTGATATCTTTATAAACCCCGCACACCCCTATACACAGGCTCTTCTGCGGTCTGTGCCGCGGCTGTCCCATGGCAATATACATTTAGAGCCGGTTAAAGGCCAGCCTCCCAGTTTGCTCAACCT
>LFTQ01000127.1 GCA_001513545.1 Clostridia bacterium DTU068
TTTCTCTACATATGAAAGTCTTTACCGTGCAAGAGATATTTTTCAAGCAGACAGGATAATAAGATGCTGTCAAGTAAAAGTAGGTTGTTCCCTGTAACCACCAAAGCAACTCAGCCAGATAGAATTTTAGAACTAAAACATGAATCAAAAAAATTAAAACATACGGTTTGCAGTCTTGACCGCTACCCATGCATGGTTTAACAAAATATGCCGACCAAAGGAGAGCTCCTTTAGTGTTCACATCCGCTGCCTCTCCTGTTATGCCATGCACAGGGTGCCCGCTTTCCATAACGCTTTCCATCACGATGGATGCCCAAAAGGAACATCCAAGGCCTGCCGGGAGTATGTCTTAAAAAAGCCAGTCTAAAGTGAGCCGGCTAATTAAAAAAGCCAACTCCCGGGTTCTCTGGTTGGGTCCATAGGCTGCCGGGAGAGATGCCCGGAGCCAATCTGCAGGATCTTTTTTATCCAGACCGTCCGTTTGTCTCCTGGCCCAGTAGCCATTTTGAACAGGCACCGG
>LFTQ01000163.1 GCA_001513545.1 Clostridia bacterium DTU068
AGCCGCCTTGAATAGGACTTGATCATATAAGCCAGGGCAAGGCACAACTGCCGCATCACCTGAAAAAAGTTGGAAGGAGAAAGCAGGGACAGTATCATAGTGGGCAGTGATCCAAACCTTTCAAACAAAAAGATCGTTCGACTGAACAGAAACAAGAAAAAGGGGCCAAACAGGCCGGCGAGGGCTGTCCCCCCTGTTGCCGCCAGCATTATGAGGCGCATATGATGTTCCAAATCAAAGAAATAAGATTGTTGGTAAATCTGCCCTGTACTGATCGCCTGCTCCACAGTCAGGGAAAGAAGTGGAGCCTGTACCATGTTGGCAGTCATCGCCACCAGGGAGATCACCTGGTAAAGGGAAAAAGCTGTAGCCAACCGCTTTGTTCTGACACCGGAAAAGCGCGCCACATAAACGAGGGTGCCAATTAAGTGAATCAGTGCAGTAAGGAGCGCTACCAAGTGAAACCTGTCCATTACCCCACCTTCAATAATATGCTCTATTCTTTATATGCATTAGGATAAAAAACCCGGTACTCCATCCAATTCTTAAACCTTCAATAATACGCTTTATTCTTTATATGCCTCAGGTGGTAACTTATGACCGATCGGCAATTTATAACCGATGACCGGAACGTTCTGCCGCCTAGTTTCAGTCGGATGCTCCACTGACAACTGGAAAAGATATATAATATCTCCATAAAATATTTTAAGCACACCAGAATACTAAATCCGGAATTTGGGGTGCAGCAGCCATGACTCCACTTTCCACAACATTGAGGTGAATAAATTGAATAAAGACACATGGAAACTGGAAGATATTTATCAAAATCAGGAAGAATGGGAAAATGACCTCCGACAAGTAGAAACCCTGATAGAAAAGATTGATGCATATCAGGGGAGGCTGGCAGAATCCGCAGACACATTTTTTACTGCTCTGGATTTAAGCACTCAGATCCAGCAGCTTGTAGAGAAGGTTTACTGCTACGCCAGAATGAGACGGGATGAGGACAATTCTAATCCCACAGCTCAAGCTCTATTTGGACGGGCGGCAACTCTGCTGACCCGGGTGGATACTGCTCTCTCCTTCATCAATCCGGAAATCATGGAGCTTTCCGATAACACCATTTCCGATCTGCGGCAGGATCATCGCTTTTCCCTTTACAAACACTACCTTGAGGACATACTTCGTCAAAAACCCCATACCCTCTCCAGCGCTGAGGAGCAGGTTGTAGCCCGGGCAGGGGAGATTACCCGCACCCCCGATGAAATCTTCAAAATGCTGAACAATGCAGATCTCACCTTCCCGGTTATCTGTGATGATAAAGGAAATGAGATCGAAATTACCAAAGGCAATTTTATCAGCCTGATGCAGAATAAAAGCCGCAGTGTAAGGCGTGAAACCTTCCAAGCCTTCTACAGAACATACCGGAAACTGGAGAACACTTTTGCCGCAGCACTGAATGCAGGGGTAAAGAGGGATATTTTTTATGCAGAGGTGCACCGGCATCAGTCAGCCCGGGCTGCATCCCTTTTCATGGATAATATCCCCTCTGCTGTCTATGACAGTTTGGTGAATACGGTTCGCTCCAACCTCAACCAAATGCACCGCTATATGAAGCTGCGCAAAAAAGTCCTCGGCCTCGATGAACTGCATATGTATGACATCTATGTGCCGCTGGTTGATGTGGAATGGCAGATCCCCTACCCTGAGGCTGTGGAAATGCTGAAAAAAGGTGTTGCAGTTCTGGGTGAGTCCTATGGAAAGGTACTAGCAGAGGGTTTGGATTCCAGGTGGGCGGACATTTACGAGAGAAAGGGTAAAACAGGTGGTGCCTACTGTGACTGCATCTATGGTGTCCATCCTTTTGTTCTCCTTAATTACCAGAACAACCTGGACAGCGCATTCACACTGGCTCATGAGATGGGGCATGCCATGCATTTTTATTACAGCGATAAAAACCAGCCCTTCATCTACTCCCAGCCCGCCATTTTCACTGCAGAGGTGGCTTCTACAGTCCACGAATCCCTCTTGATGGACCACCTGCTGCAGACCACAAAAGATCCGCGCAAAAAGATCTACCTTATTAATTATTATCTCGAAATTTATCGAACCACACTGTTCAGGCAGACAATGTTCGCTGAATTTGAACAGATTATTCATAATAGAGCGGAAAATGGCGAAACACTGACAGCTCAATTCTTAAAAGAGGAATACCGTAAACTGAACACCGCCTATCACGGGGAAGAGATGATTATAGATAGAGAAATCGATATGGAATGGGCGCGCATCCCCCATTTTTATGACGCTTTTTATGTCTACAAATACGCCACCGGCTTATCAGCAGCTGCATCTCTGGTGCACCAAATCCTCACCAGAGGCGAACCCGCAGTAGAGCGTTATATTTCTTTCCTTAAAAAAGGATGCTCTGACTATCCGCTGAACCTGCTGCAGGGGGCAGGGGTAGATATGACCAGTTCTCAACCGGTACAGGA
>LFTQ01000071.1 GCA_001513545.1 Clostridia bacterium DTU068
AACCAACCACTAACGACCAACCACTAACCACCAACTACTAACTACCCACGACCAACCACTATTCCGTAACCAGTTCAAAATCGATCTGCCGGTCTTCAAGGCTGGCCCGTACCAACTGCACCTTAACTTGATCACCGATGCGAAAAATTTTCTTAGTATGTTCACCCATCAGGGTGTAGTTTCTTTCATTAAAGAGATAGTAATCATCTGTGATGGAGGAAACATGCACCAAGCCCTCGATACCGTTCGGCAGAGCAACAAACATACCAAAATTAGTGATGCCTACCACAATGGCATCAAATACTTCACCAATAAATTTCCTGATATACTCCACCTGTTTCAATTCCACAGTTTCCCGCTCTGCTTCCTCCGCCAATCTTTCCCGCTCCGAACTATGGAAAGCATAATAGGGCATCAACTGCTCCAACTTCGCTTTATGTTTATTGGATAGCTGTCCGCGAGCCATGGTTTCCCAGAGCACTCGATGAACTATCAGGTCCGGGTAGCGGCGGATTGGTGCAGTAAAATGGGTGTACAATTGCACTGCCAATCCAAAATGCCCTAATGGTTGGGCGTCATAACGGGCATGCTGGAGAGAGCGCAACATAACAGTATGTACCACCAGTTGTTCAGGGCGGCCTTCCACTTGATGCAAAACCTCCTGAAAAAAACGGGGGTGTACACTATCCCCCACAGGGATGTGAAAACCAAAACCATGCAGAAATTCATTTAATGATTCCACTTCCTCCGGTTTTGGCTCTTCGTGAACCCGGTAGAGCATCGGCACCTCCAATTTGGTTAAATGCCTGGCTACTGTTTCATTTGCAATCAGCATAAATTCCTCAATGATCTGTTCTGCAATAGACTGCCTGAGGAGTATAACATCCACCGGGCGCCCCTCTTGATCAAGTGTTACCTTACTCTCTGGAAAATCGAAATCCAAAGCACCTCTGCGCTTACGCCTACTGCGCAGTATCAAACAGAGAGCTCTCATCTTCTGAAGAATTGCAGTAAACCCGGCATAACGCTGACAGAGCTCGGGATCATCCTCTTCCAGAATACGGCGCACACTTGTATAGGTCATCCTCTCATCCACCCGAATGACTGAAGGGCCGATCTCATAACGGATCACATTGCCCATCTCATTAATTTCCATAAAAACTGAAATCGCCAATCGGTCCTCTCCGGCATTCAGACTACAGATACCATTGGAGAGTTCGGTTGGTAGCATGGGAATAACCCGGTCAACCAGGTACACACTTGTACCCCTATTCATGGCCTCTTTGTCCAATTCACTGTCTTCTCTGACATAATAAGAAACATCCGCGATATGCACTCCCAAACGGTAATTACCATTGGGAAGTATCTCCAATGACACAGCATCATCCAGATCTTTAGCATCTTCGCCATCGATGGTAACCATCGGCAGATCCCGGAGGTCCCAGCGGCCCTCCATGTCCTCCAATGGGACACTCTGGGGAATCGCTGCCGCTTCTTTCAATACTCTGCGGGGAAACTCCTCTGGAAGCCCGTACTTTTTGACAATAGAAAGAATATCAACCCCTGGCTCACCCACAGCTCCGAA
>LFTQ01000027.1 GCA_001513545.1 Clostridia bacterium DTU068
TAATGCTATCAGGTAGTAACCTGTAACCTGGCTGGCGATATTCGCAAACATAAAAGAACCAAAGCCAAAACCTTCATAATAAAAAGGACCGCCATATGAAAAAAACTTTCCTACTGGATTATTATACCATAGCAATTATCCGGAGGGCACGGAAAGGTAAAAAGAGTAAAAAAGCACTGTCCTCGACTCACCTTGACTCACCTTGACTCATTGGCTCATTTGACTCACCCTACGAGGACAGTTCACCGTAGAATACAATCCTGGCGCGACGTTCGATGTGGAAGAAAAAGCCCGGAAACAAACAAGACACACTACGAAAATACAAACGTAGAGTGCCTTGTTGTATTTTTAATGTAAACTTTTTAATTATGCTTACTTGGAGGGTGCATGACATCGAAACCCTTTATTTAACGCTATTTTCACCACAAACACAGTAAGAGCCAATCCTGAAGGACTAGCTCTTATTGATCAATCTCGTTTGATAGAATTGGTGGAGGCGAGGGGAGTCGAACCCCTGTCCGGAAGAAAGGCTACAAAGGTTTCTCCGAGCGCAGCCGACATTTTTGTTTCGCTTACAGGACGCCTATCGGCAGGCTTCCCTCAGCTATCCCTGTTGGTGTTCCCGACAGTCTCTCCAGGGATTAAGAGAAGGCCGGTAAGCCTGCTGTGTGACGCCCGTTACTGGTCCGCAGGCCAAACCAGGCGGACGGGCTGCTTAATTAAGCAGCCAGTGCGTATTCGTTATTGGCAGTTATTTGTTTTCCACCGTTTTACGGGCAGATGGAACCCCGGCTCGCTTCCTTTGCTCCTTATTCCCCCGTCGAAGCCAGTACGCCCCCAGTTATTTGGTGTTTATATTATAACATATGCTCTGCTGACTTCAAGTCACTAACAATTATTTCCCTTTATAGACATATCATGTCTCTCTTTCCGGATCAAATGAGTCAAAGTCCGTCCCCCTGTCACACCGGGGCCGATCAGCCAACCTGTCCCCCTGATCGCGCGAATTCCATTTGAATAATTAATATGGTAAACTGTGCTTAATCATGAGAAGTTGCTGAGGAGATGCGTAAGATGAGAGCAGTAATTGTTGGGGCGGGAAAGGTTGGGTTTAATATAGCCCAGCTGCTGTCAAGAGAAGGGCATGATGTGGTAATCATCGAAAAAGATGAGGAAAGATTGACGATTGTTGAGGATCATCTGGATATTCAGACCATTCTCGGCAGTGGATCCAATTACCGTGTTCTTGAGGATGCTGGGGTGAAGGGTGCTAAACTGTTTATTGCAGTTACCGAAGCTGATGAGCTGAACATAGTGTCCTGTGCTCTGGCCAAACAGTATGGTGTTCCCCAAACAATTGCCAGAATTAGAAATCCGGAATATGTGGAGATCGACCGGTGTATTTCCTTATCCAAGCTAGGTGTCGATATGATCATCAATCCGGAACGGATTACTGCTCTGGAAATCGCTAAGTTACTGGCCAACCCGGAGTTCAGGGATATTGAGTATTTTGCCGATGGACAGATCCAGATGGCTGAGCTAAAAATCGAAGATAATTTTCCCATGCAAGGGCAAAAAATTTATCAGTATGATTCACCTGGGCAGTTTTTAATCATTGCAGTTATCAGGAATGGCCGTCTGATTGTACCCAGTGGTGATGATGTCATTCAGCCAGGTGATCTGGTGTTTATCATGGCCCGCACCAGGGATATGAAGTCTATTGAAAAACTTTTTCTGCCCAATAGAAAGCCGGTAATTGAGAATGTGGTTATTTTGGGCGGGGATCTGATCGGGTATTACCTGGCTCAGGAACTGGAGAAGAAAAATTATATTGTCAAGGTGATTGAAAAGGATAAGAAAAAATGCCAGGAGATCGACAGCCGTTTGGAAAAAACCCTGGTGATCAATGGAGATGGAACAGATATTGATCTCTTAATGGAGGAGAATATCGGCCTGGCTGATGCCTTTGTGGCGGTGACCGATGATGATAAATTGAATTTGCTGGTCTGCCTAATTGCCAAAGAACTGGGGGCTAAAAAAACCTTTGTGCAGATCCGCCGTTCTGACCTGATCCCGTTGATTGAACATGTAAATGTAGATAAGGTGATCAGCCCCAGGATGTTTACAGCAGGCTCAATTTTGCGCTTTATCAGGCTGGGCCATGTTTCATCTGTTACTTTGCTGGGGGATACTGATGCTGAGATGATCGAATTGGAGATCACTGAGGATGTGCCGGTGGTAAACAAAGTGCTGAAAAATATTAAACTGCCTAAAGGAACACTGGTGGGGGCGATCATGCGGGATAAAGAGGTGATCATTCCCGGTGGTAATGATATTATTAAGGCAGGGGACCGGCTGACTCTGTTCACAGTTCCGGAGAATATCCCTAGGATCGGTGCTTTTTTTGAGCCCCGGAGGGTTATCAAGAGATGAACATCCGCTTGATCGTCAACTTAATGGGGAAAGCCCTAACTTTTCTCGGGCTATTTATGATTTTGCCGCTGCTGTGGGCTCTTTACGACCAGGGGCCTGACAGACTGGCTTTTATCATTTCTATTATAATCACCATCTCTTGTGGATT
Source organism: Clostridia bacterium DTU068 (assembly GCA_001513545.1). Lineage (GTDB taxonomy): Bacteria > Bacillota > DSM-12270 > Thermacetogeniales > Thermacetogeniaceae > DTU068. The sequence goes on from LFTQ01000027.1 coordinate 2,582, forward strand.
GCTGATCATGTGGTTGGTACCGGAAAAAGGGGAGATACGCTATAGGGAAAGTTTTGTCATAGTTACTGTGGGGTGGTTCCTGGTTTCTCTTTTTGGGTCACTGCCTTTTCTATTATCTGGCGTATGCACCAGTTTCTCTGATGCTTTTTTTGAATCAGTTTCAGGGTTTACCACCACAGGGGCGACTATCTTTACTGATGTGGAAATACTGCCCAGGGGTATTCTCTTTTGGCGAAGCCTGACCCTCTGGTTAGGGGGAATGGGGATTATAGTGTTTATGGTTGCTCTCCTCTCCCAGTTGGGAGTGGGAGCCAACCGCATCTTTCGGGCAGAGATCCCCGGGATCGCAACCAAAATTTTGCCCAGGATCAGTGAGACAGCCCAGGTTCTTTGGATTACCTATTTGGTGTTAACCCTTTTGGAAACAGGTTTATTGTGGTTGTTGGGGATGCCTCTATTTGATGCTATCTGCCATTCTTTTGGTACTGTAGCTACCGGTGGAGTTACCATAAGGAATGGGAGCATTGGCGCTTATCCCATAGAATCCATCCAATGGGTAATCATTTTATTTATGTTTTTGTCCGGTGTTAATTTTGCACTCTATTACCAGGCTCTACGGGGCCGGAGCTTAAAAACCTTTTGGCGGAATGAGGAGTTTCGTTTATATACAGCAATTGTTTTGGTGGCAACTGTTATCATCGCCGGCAGCACACGCCACCTGCTCAGCGGTGGGGAAGAGTTGATCAGGACCTCTCTCTTTCAGGTTGTTTCCATTATAAATACCACCGGTTATACTACAACTGATTTAAATGCATGGCCCTCTATGGCCCAGGCGGTTTTAATCACTTTGATGTTTATCGGTGGGTGCTCTGGGTCAACCAGCGGTTCTATCAAAATAGGGAGGATATTGGTTCTACTGAAGGAGGGGGTTGTAGAGATCAGGAAGTTAATTCACCCTAGAGCGGTTATTTCTCCTAAAATTGAAGGAAAAACTATTTCTGTGGAACTTGTTAATAATATTCAGCAGTTTTTCTTTTTATATGTTATCATCTTTGTAATATCAGGTATAATAATGACAGCTATGGGGTTGGATTTGACCAGTGCGTTTACTTCTGTTGCTGCCTCCCTCACCAATGTGGGGACAGGTCCAGGTGCAGCAGGGTCCGCGGTCACCTATGCGGACCTGGCGGACCAGGGGAAGTTTTTCCTCAGCTTTTTGATGCTGTTAGGGCGTTTAGAAATTTACACAGTTTTTATTATTTTTTCACCGAGTTTATGGGAATAGATTTTTTTTGAAGGAGATCCACAATTAATCTAGAATATGATATAAATATAGAGAGGTCGGTAGAGGAATGGAGCCGGTAAATTGAAAAAAGCTCTGTTCTGTTCTGCTGGGGCACGCTAAAGGGGCCAGATCCCAAATACTCATACTGGCTGCTGTTGAAGTAAATTTTATGCAGAGCATTCATATTTGTTTTTGAAATTTATTAAGTATTCCAAACTGCAGCATAGCTTCATTAAACTGCAGGCAAGAATTTTTCAGGTATGATTATTGCATAATAAATATAGTAGTATAAACTAGCGGCCCCCGAAGCTGTCGGTTTACCTCCCAAATCAAAATAAATAACCGGCAGCTTCTTTTTATTTCTGTTATCGGTTATCGGTAAAAGGAGCGAAAACCATAATTACTGCCGGTCGTTACTTCCGACCGGCAGCTATTCCAGTCTGTCGTTTATCATTATTAGCCCTCAAATTTTATTTTTTTGTTTTCATTTCTTTCAGTATGTAGTCGTAGAGCAGATACATATCATCATAGGGGAACTCATACTGAATTTTTTTATCTTCTTGTTTGGGGGCTAACCGTAGATTTTCTTTTTTAACTTCTTTTACGGCTTCCTTCAGTACCACTGCCATTAGTATCACTCCTTTCAGGCTGATGCCTTGTTATTTTTTTCACTAATTTATATATGCAAATAGCATGCCATCAAACAGGTGATTTCGAAAAAAATTTAAAATAAAAAAATGACTTGTTACAAAAGGTACAAAGTCTTGAGTGTATACCTGGACACAGCTGAGAAATAAATCCGGATGATTATATGCCGAAAAAACGGCATATTAACGAAAAAACGGCGTAATGTGCCGGAAATAGGGAAGGCGTTGGAATCTATCTGAAAGCTGTCAGCCATACTAATGTTATAAAGCAATGGGGATGAGACAGATGCCTGTATCAGAAAAAACTTATATATCAATTGAGGGCAGGGAGTTGCAGCTGTCGAACCTGGACAAGATTTTGTATCCAGACAGCGGTTTTACAAAAGGAGATGTGATCAAATATTATAATGCTATTGCACCGGCCTTGTTGGCACATCTCAAAGACCGGCCGGTAACCCTTAAGCGGTATCCTGATGGTGTTGAGAGCAAATTTTTTTATCAGAAGGAGTGCCCTAAACACCGGCCATCATGGCTAGAGACTATTCCGGTCAGCGGTGATAAACGGAAGCGGGAGATAAACTATTGCAGTTTGAATGACTTGCCTTCACTTATTTGGGCTGCGAACCTTGCGGCTCTAGAACTCCATCCCTCGCTGGCGAAAGGAGCGGATCCTTTTACCCCAACTGTTTTGGTTTTTGATTTGGACCCAGGTCCACCGGCCACAATTGTGGAGTGCTGTGTGGTGGGGCAGATGCTGCGAGGTATACTGAGAGACCTTGGTCTGCACTGTTTTCCTAAAACATCTGGGCTGAAAGGGCTGCAGGTTTATGTGCCTCTTAACCGGCCCGTGAGTTATGAGCAGACAAAGGGTTTTGCCAGGGCTTGTGCTGAACTGTTAGAGGAGCGGTATCCTCAGTTGGTTGTCTCCCGGATGACCAAGAAACTGCGAAAAGGAAAAGTTTTTATCGACTGGAGCCAGAATGATTTTCATAAAACAACGGTTTCGGTTTATTCCTTAAGGGCAGGGAAAGAGCCCACAGTTTCCACTCCCCTTCTGTGGGAAGAGGTTGAGGCGGTTATCAATAATAAGAATCCGAAGTTACTGGTATTTGAAGCAGGTCAGGTTATTGATCGTTATACTGATTATGGTGACCTGTTCGCTCCGGTTGCTGTTATGGAGCAGGAACTGCCCTTTAAATGAGTTAAGAAACTAAAAACCCACACAG
>LFTQ01000088.1 GCA_001513545.1 Clostridia bacterium DTU068
TGTAAAATGTATAGAAATTCGAGTGATAGCTATGTGCGCCGTATCTATTTTTATTCATATTTGAATTGCTGTGTGATTTTTTCTTGAATTGGTTGGATAGGTAGTTTTAGTTCTGATCTATTTGATACTGTTTTGTATTTGTAATAGAGAAAATATTGGGATAGTGATCAACGATTATGCCAAAAATTGTTCACATGACTTCAGCACACCCAGCTTTTGATACCCGTATTTTTCAGAAAGAGTGCAGAACTCTTGCTCAAGCCGGTTATGATGTTGTTCTAGTTGCCCCCCATACCCATGATGAAATTGTTGATGGGGTGCAAATTCGGGCAGTGCCCAAACCAAAAGGGCGGATAGCACGCTTCACCAAGACCTCATGGCAGGTATATAAAACAGCTGTAGCAGAGGATGCAGATTTATACCATATTCAAAATGAGTTGGAACTGCTGTTTTGGGGTCAAATGCTGCGCTTGAAAGGTAATAAAGTAATCTACGATATGCATGAGAACCTTCTTAAATCTATTCCAACAAAGCCTTGGATTAATCCGCTGTTTCGACCTCTGGTTGTATTTATATGTATGATTCTTGAGAGGATTTTAATGCGAAAAATCCCTGTTATTTTTGCTGAAAACTCTTATATTAAACATTACCCGTGGGTGAAAAAGAATATAACAGTATTGAATATGCCCTTAACCTCTCAACTGCTGCAGATCAACGAAACGAAGTATTCTAAACCAACTTTAGGTTATATCGGTGGGGTTACACCTGAACGGGGAAGTATAGTGACTTTAGATGCTTTGAAAATTCTTAAAAGTAAGGGTTATGCCGTTGATTGGGAATGTATTGGCCCGACAGATAATGCACATCGTAAAGAGATCGGCAATATAATTAAAAGATATGGATTGGAAGGAGTCCGGCTGAGAGGCTATCTATTACCTTCTGAAGGATGGCCGGTTATCGCTCGCTGTCATATCGGTTTAGCTCTCTTAAAACCTATTCCTAATTATTATGAGTCATATCCTACTAAACTGTTTGAATATATGGCACTCGGACTACCGGTGATCACTTCTAATTTTCCTTTATACCGCCAGGTTGTTGAAAAAGAAAGGTGCGGGATTTGTGTTGATCCAGAATCCCCAGAAGAAACAGCTCAGGCTGTTCAATATCTACTCGAGCATCAGGATGAGGCGGAGTCCATGGGAAGACGCGGACAGATCGCAGCAATTGAAAAATACAACTGGGAGTTGGAACAGAAAAAACTGCTGCATTTTTATGATTCCTTATTAGTTTAGATTAAACTACTTTATTAGTTTAGATTAAACTACTTTGTTAATTATTTTTCACCATTCGATAATTAGGAGCCAGCGGCTCTGT
>LFTQ01000184.1 GCA_001513545.1 Clostridia bacterium DTU068
GATATTATCATTGCTCATATATTTTAAAACATTCTGAAGGCTTACAATATTAATATTGAGATTGATTATACTTTTAAACTGGGGTTGTTTCCTGCCAAAAAACATCAGTTGGCGGGTGAGATTTGACGAGTGTTCTGCTGCTTTGCGAATTTTTAAGATAATACTGTCCAGGTCTATTTTATCGGGATTTGCTTTATACAGGTCAATACATGCCTGAATAATGGTCATTTGATTATTGATATCATGTGCCATTCCCCCGGCGAGCTGGCCGATAGCATCCATTTTTTGTGCTTGCAGCAACTGTTTTTGAATAATGTTCAGTCTTTCATAAGTATGTATCATATCTGTAAAAAAACGAATATTCTCCAGGGCTAAGGATATATAAAAAACAATCCGATCTGCAAAATCCTGTTTAGCATGAGAAAACCCATCAGGTTGTGAAGAAAAAAGAGAAATAACCCCAAAAAGCTTTGATCTGTAATATACCGGTATCAAATAACAGGAACGAATTGTTGTTTCTAAACCGGAATATATCCACCTGGGTTCAGCAAAAACATCGGGGATGTACAAAGGTTCTCGTGTTTCAGCTACCCTACCCACAAGACCTCTTTCTTCCCCTAATCTAAAATCATATTTTAGACTGCTAATAAAATCCTCTTTACATTTACCCAGTGATTTTATTAAAGACAGGGATTGAGTGGACTCATTATAACCATAATACGCTCCATCTGCTCCTGTCAGCTGACAAATCAGATCCAAAAAGTGTTCAGAAACCAGCTGTTCATATCCTGGAATCCGTAGGCAAACACCCAACTCATCGAGATCGTGGATTTCATTAAGCTGGTCCGGAGAAATTGATACTTCTCTCAGTGAAGTAAACATGGTTTGATAGATGCTCTCCATAGCATGCATTTCATTTATTTGTGTTTTTTGTGATGTTATATCTTCACAGTAAACAACAAAATAAGAGTGTCTATTGTTCCTATCTTTGATTAACGATATATGCAACCGGCCCCAAACCGATTCACCGTCCCTGCGCCTGAACATCTTTTCAACACTATAACTATTACACCTGGCATTATTTAAAGTCATATTTACATTGTTATCATCTTCATCTGCTAAGGACAGTAAACTTCTTCCTACTAACTCTTCATAACAAAACCCTAGAAAGTTACAAAAGTTTTCACTTATGATCACTATGATCCCATCTTCGTTTAACAGAGCAAAGGATACAGCATTAGTACTAAGAATTGAACGAAAAATTGACTCGAGAATTCCCTTTTCATCATAGTGCAGGTATGAAGTATTTTCATCATGCCAGGTTAGGGCAAGAGTATTAAAACGATTGTACACTTTACTTCCTCCAACTGCCGGGCTCTTATTTTATTTTTTATAGAGCAGCGAAATATATCACAAGTTAAAAAATTTCTACATTCGCTTTAATATTCCTTCCCTGTCATTTTATTTTTACATTGACATTTTACGTCATTTCCTGATTTATTTTGCAGATAACACCATTTCTTTATCTTTATCAAGCCCCTTAAAATCTATCATCCCCAGCAGATCTATATTAAAGCCTTCAACTCTATCAGTCAGCACAAAGACTGCAACCCGCTGGAAAAGTGGAACAACAGGAAGATCATTAAGGAGCACTTTTTCCGCCTGGCAATAAATCTCCTGTCGCTGTTGAAAATTCTGCTCACAGCGCGCTTTTTCCATTAAAGAGTCAAATTCAGGACAACTGTATCTGGTAAAGTTATGTTTTTCTCCACCGGCAAAATTATAATAAAGAATATTACCGGCTTCAGGATAATCAGCCTCCCAACCTAAGCGAAAAAAAGGATACCTGCCCTTTGCTAACTCTTTTTTATATTCATCCCAGGGCCTTTGCTGCAGCGCAAGAACGATACCTACTCGCCCCAGTTCTTCCCGAACAAGGCGAGCCAGCGTTTCATGCCCTGAACTGTTATTATATGCCAAGGTAAGTGGAGAAAGACGGGATCCAAAGGGATGTCCGGAAGCAGCAAGGCAATTCAGAGCTGTTTTCCGGTCAGCATATTTTGCTTTTTTGTCTTTTTTCCTTAACAGTTCTGGAGGCAGCAAACCGTTAAGGGGTTTGCTGCCATCTCCCAGCAGAGATAGAGCCAATTTCTCATTGTCCAATGCCTGATCCACAGCCCGGCGCAGTTCAACATTTTGGCCAAATGGGGCTTCTTCAAGGTTAAACCCCAGGAAATAAAATGACAAGACCGGTTTTTTTACAGAAATCACCTTTCCTTTCCCCTCTTCGCAGATAGTGTTGGCAAACTGAGGAGTTACACCGGTCAATATATCTATTTTTCCATCTGCCAGCAGTTGCTTTATCTCCTGCTGGTTCCCGGTTACAATAAATTGAAGACTCTTTGACCGGGGTGGTGTTCCCTTATATTTATTGTTTTTAACCAGTGTTATCTGATCACTGCCCCAGTTGGACAAAGAAAAGGGGCCTGTCCCCACTACTAATGTATCCTTTTGCCCGTAATCCTTCCCCATTTTCTCGGCAGTATTTCTACTCACCACACCCAATACCGGGCTGCTGACCAGAGCAGGAAAGGTATAATCGGTTTCCAGCAGCTTTACTTGAAGGGTCCGATCATTGATAACCCTTAAACCCTTGATATCACTGCTTTTTCCTTCAGAGTATTCTTTTGCCCCCCGGACATTCTGCAATAGATACCCGTAACTGCTTATTTCAGGATCTGAGAGCCTTTCCCAACTGAATTTAACATCCCTTGCTGTCAGCTCTTCTCCATGATGAAAGCGCAGCCCTTTACGCAGAACAAAGGTATAAACCCTTCCTGATCCGTCGACCTCCCATTTATCCGCCAGAACTCCCTGGACAGAGCCATCTGTAGGATTGTAACTGAGGAGGGTTTCATAAAGGGCACCACATAGCAGTTTTTCTTCATAGGTTGAAATTCTGGCAGGATCCAAAAAGTGCGGAAACTGCGCTATTTGAATTGTCAAACTGGATTCCTCATTTGCAGCGCTTACTGATAATACAGCCAATATCAGGATCGCTGCTGCAGCCAGGCAGCAGCCTAGCTGATAGCTCAGCTTTTTTTTACAAAGGTCCATAAAAATACCCCCTTCGCTGTTACCATATTATGGTATATAATATGAAGGGGGGGTGTAAACTTATGACTTTATTTCATTTTAACAAGCCGTTGGTTGGGGGTCTTTCCCGGTATCCGTCCCCTTTTGGTCAGGGGTTGTCCATTGATCTCCTTCAAATCTAGGGTCATATCAATAGGTCTGGCCCCGGAAATATAACTGCCCACACCAAAAGCATCTGCCCCAGCTTCGCTTAATATGCGGACCCGTTCCGGGTTGAGCCCGCCGGAAACAAATATCTTCACATGATTAAATCCCTTTTGATCAAGTCGAGCTCTGATCTCCTTAACCAACTCCGGAGTAACGCCACCTCGTTCTCCTGGTGTGTCAAGACGGACCCCGGCTAAATCCTTTCCTAAAGCCTCAGCAACCCTTAGTGCCTCTTCTGCTTCATCTTTAAAGGTATCGACCAGCACTGTGCGTGGTGCATCAGGGGGCATCAATTCATTATAGGCTTGAGCAGCTCTGACAGTATCGCCGATAATTAAAATCATGGCATGGGGTATGGTCCCCTGGGGCTCATGACAGGCAAGTTTAGCGCCTAAAATGCAGCTGGCCCCATCACACCCCCCTATGATCGCCGCCCTTTCCATTGCCGGAGCCACTGCTGGATGGATGTGGCGTGCACCAAAACAGAGCACCGGTTTGCCTGCAGCAGCCTCTTTAACCTCCCTTGCGGCTGTTGCCCAACCTGAGGAACTGGCCAAAAAGCCGAGCATCGGAGTTTCAAAAATACCGAACTCCCCATAGGGACCTGTGATCCGCAGCACAATATCCCTAGCCTGCATAGGTGATCCTTCTGGGAGAGCCCAGAGCTCAATATCTTTATCAGCCAATAAATCCATAACCTCTTTAATACCTGCAAAAATACCATCTCTACGGCAAAAAGCCTCTGCTGTAACCGGAGTATCCACCAGATCCAACTGACGTAAAATTTCATGAGTCCTCACAAAATAGATATCAGATGTGGCCCCGGAAATAATCTCTTCCGGTGTGGCAGAGAAAAACTTGCGTCCCGATTCTATTTTAAGTTCTGCCACTTCGGCCAGTGATTGAATTTGGGATTTTTCCACCCCTATACCTCCTTAACAGCTATACTTCTCAATCAACAGCACCTATAATTTCACCAAAACCTGCTGGGCCTATATCTTGCTCTATCATAAACCCCTTCTTGGATGTGATGCTGTGCTTAAGAGTAAGAATAGATGATTTTCGACAATGGTCCCTAAAGTAAATTCTCCGGGGATTACCATATTTCCTTTTATTGATCATAGAGGTAAAGATAAATTTCATAATCCCTGCGGACTGATTTAATATAGGATCTGGTCTCTGGAAAGGGGATATTATTTAGATCCTGAAAAGTCCCCTTCCACTTTCCGGTCTCCAACCAGTCTTTGACATTTCCCCTGCCGGCATTATAAGCGGCTAAGGCAACCACCATGTTCCCATCAAACTCCCGGAGGAGATCCTTTAAGTACCAGCTTCCAATTGATATATTAACCTCAGGTTGATAGAGCATATCCGGATGAAAGCCCTTGAGATCCATCTGCCGGGCAGCCCAACTGGCAGTTTCAGGCATGATCTGCATCAGACCGATAGCTCCGGCATCTGAACGGGCCTGAGGGTTAAAAGCGCTTTCTACTTTGGCAATAGCCGCCAAGAGATAGGGATCCACTCCATTGGTCACTCCCACCTGGACCATCTCCTGCTGATAGGGCCAGGGATAGAAAACCCTCCAAAACCACTTGGCCTGCAGCAAGTAAACAATACCCATCAGAATTAAAAGGATAATTAATAACAGGCGCCAACGCCTGATGTTAATAACAAACATATCAAACCTGCCTTGTAATAATCTCTCAAGGTTGATTCCAGAGGCAGGACCAGATTTTCTCCACCTGGTCTTTGGTCTCCTCAAGTGTGCCGCTGTTATCGATGACCCGATCCGCTTTTTTCAGTTTATCCTCCAGAGGCATCTGAGTCTCAATTCTGAGCTTTGCCTCCCTGACCGACAGCTTATCCCTATCCATTAGCCTCTGAAGCTGTACCGCCGGTTCTACTGCCACCACCCATACCTCATCAACCATACGCTCTAAGCCCAGTTCCAGAAGAAGGGGTGCTTCCAAAACTAAAACACCTTCGCCTGAGGCACGGTGTTCTGCTAACAGCTGTTCTATCTCTGCAATAATATAAGGATGTGTTATTTTATTCAATTTATCCAGTTTTGCGGGATCGGAAAAAACAATTTCACCCAGCTTTTTTCTGTTTATTGTTCCATCTTTATTCAGAATGCTCTCCTGAAATTCATCAACTATCTGCCGCCAGGCCGGCAGACCGGGTTCAACCACTTGGCGGGAAATAAGATCCGCGCTGATCACCTTTGCCCCCAATTCCTTAAGCATAGCACTGACAGCGCTTTTACCGCTGGCAATTCCACCGGTTAAGCCGATCACAGATACCATAATAACCCCCGATCAAATGATCTTGATAAAACCCATTAAACAAAGCAGAGCACCTGCCAAAAGCTGCCCCTGAGACTTGAGCCAGGAGCAGGAAGATATACTTCCCAGTTTAACCCCTAACAGGAGAAAGCACTGCTGAAATAAACCGATCAGCAAAACGGCTTGAATCCCACCGCAACCAGCCATCGCTGCACCAAAAACCGCTCCCAGAGCATCCAAAGAAAGAGCAAAAGCCAGCAGCAGAGATTCTTTGATACTGATCACTCCGGAAGCATCCAGATCAGCAGACACAGGTTCTTCACAGATCTGAACAATGATCGCCAATGAAGCCAATCGTAATTCCGCGATCTTTTTTACTTTTTCCTCTTCTTCAGCGTTTTTCTTGTCCCTGCTTCTCGGCTTTAATAGCCAAAAAAGGCCTATTCCAATTAAAATCAATCCGCCCAGCTTTTCACTCCACACTTCTGGGAGCAGTTCCGCTACAGCACTGCCGCAGAGGACCGAAATACCCACAATAAACATGGAAGCAAACAACAATACAGCATATGACGGCAAAGGGATCTTTATCTTACGCAGGCCATAAGCAAATCCAGCACTGGCAGCATCTAAACTCAAGGCAGCTGCTAAAAAAATTAGAGTACTGATATCCACTATCCAATTCCACCTCCACCCATCAACTTATTAGATAGGTGTAAAGGTGGTGTTTGGAAGTTTCTCCTGTACTAGTTCTGACAGATCTTACAATAATATGAACTGCGCCCACCCTGCTTGATCCTGATGATGGGATGGCCGCAAAGGGGGCAAGGTTCACCTTCTCTTCTATGAACCCTGCGGTGGTGTTGATACTCTCCCCGATTTCCGTCACCATCCACATAATCCCTCAGGCTTGTACCGCGCAGTTTAACAGCTGTAGAGAGAACCTCCCGCACCGCATGATACAGCCTTTCTTTTTCCCATGATCGCAGAGAATCCACCCTCCGTTCCGGGTGAATCCCTGCTGTCCAAAGGATCTCATTAGCATAGATATTGCCGATCCCTGCTATAAAGGATTGGTTGAGCAGAACTCCCTTGACCTGCCCGTTTCTTCTCTCCAGTCTTTTTATAAAAAGATCCGGGGTCAGTTGGGGATCAAGAGCATCAGGCCCTAAAATACAAAGAGGTGGAAAAGAATCCAATTCATCACACCTGATGAGGTACATTGTTCCGAACTTGCGGACATCCTGAAAGTGAATCTCTTTGCCTTCATCCAGGTGAAAGATGATACAGGTATACCGGTCAGGCGACACAGATGAATCTTTGTAAATCAAGCGCCCGGTCATGCGCAGATGAACAACCAACACCATCGAAAAGGAGAGTTCGAACAGCAGGTACTTTCCGTGGCGGTTGATATCTGTTATCTGCTGCCCTTCAAGACAGCGGGTAAAAGTGGCTGCATCAGGCTTTTTGATGGTTTTTTCATTGAAAACGGTGACCCTATTGATTTTCCGGCTCAAAACTTTCGGTTTTAATGTGCGCAGGACTGTTTCTACTTCAGGCAGTTCAGGCATTTCAATCAACACTTTCCATATCGTTCCAGTTGCGGCCGATTTCTATGCTGACCTTTAAAGGCACAACAAGTTCGATTATGTTTTCCATCCCACTGCGCACAACAGGAATAAGGATATCGACTTCCTCAGGGGGGAGTTCAAATACCAGTTCATCATGGACCTGTAGCAGCAGGTGTGCCTGCAAGCCCATTTCCTTCAACTCCCGGCCGATATTGATCATGGCCAGCTTAATAATATCAGCAGCACTTCCCTGGATCGGTGTGTTGAAGGCTGTCCTCTCTCCAAAGGCACGCACATTCCTGTTACTGCTCAGCAGATCGGGCAGGTACCTGCGCCTCTTTAAAATGGTCTGCACATAGCCCTTTTCCCTTGCCTCGATAACTGTTTGCGCCATAAAGCGCTTCACACCCGGGTACTGCTGGAAATAGTTTTCGATATAGAGAGCGGCCTCTTCCCTGCTGACACCCACATCCCTGGCCAGGCCGTAATCGGTAATCCCGTAGATAATACCGAAGTTGATCCCTTTTGCCTTCCTTCTAAGGTCTGGGGTAACATCCTCAGGCGCAACCCCAAAAATCTTGGCTGCAGTTCTGCTGTGAATATCCTCACCATGCTGAAAATCAGCGATCAAATGGGGATCCCTGGACATATGAGCCATTACTCTCAGTTCGATCTGAGAGTAATCGGCTGCCATCAACAGCCAGCCCCTTTGAGATGGAATAAAAGCCTTTCTGATCTTTCTGCCCAGTTCATCCCGTATAGGTATATTCTGTAAATTCGGTTCAGTACTGCTCAGCCTTCCGGTGGCAGTGATGGTCTGATTAAATGTTGTGTGTATCCTGCCGGTTTTTTTATTGACCATATTTATTAGGCCATCGATATATGTGGATTTCAACTTGGCAAGCTGCCTGTATTCCAAAACTTTTTTGGGGATCTTGTGATAAACAGACAGTTTTTCCAAAACCTCAGCATCTGTACTATACCCGGTTTTGGTTTTCTTGATAACAGGCAGTTTCAACTTATCAAAAAGTATATGTCCCAACTGGCGTGAAGAATTGATGTTAAACCCTTCCCCAGCCAGAGCGTAAATCTCTCCTGTTAAATCCAGCAGTTGTTTTTGCACTTCCTCAGACATCTCTTTCAGGAGGTCTGTATCCACTTTAATCCCCTGAAGTTCCATATCTGCCAAAACTGCAGATAAAGGCAGTTCCAGTTCTGCAAACAGGTCATAAAGGCCATCTTTCTCCAGCGCATCCGTTAGCACCGGCCATAGTTTTTTGATAATTAATGCCCGCTGGGCCAGGCCTGACTCATCATCAGCAAAGGTTACCGCTTGGTTGAGGTGCTTGAGAGCAATCTCTGCAAGATTAGGGCTTGACAGAGATGAATTTAAAAGATGAGCAGCCAGCATCGTATCAGCTCTAACCCCTGCCAGAGGGATGCTGTGCCTTTTGCAGATAATCATCTCTGCTTTGGCATCATGACACCATTTTTCAATCTTTTGATCCCCCATAACTGAATTCAAATATTCAACCATCTGATCCCTTTCCTCAGGGTCAGCAGAAAGAACAACTGCTGCACAACTGTCCCCCCAGGCCATACCAAAGGCAGACAAAGGGGCATCATGGGGGGGTACTCCCTCCCACTGGGAACAGAAGGCAAAACCTTTCTCTTTTTTCAGCTGTTCAGTTATCTCTTTTAATTCAGCAGCCGATCTTACTAAACCATAGTTTTTACCGGCATCAGGGGTGGAAACAACTTGCATTGGGGCATTCTGCTGGATGTTCTTCAGCATCGACCTGAACTCAAGCTGCTGAAAAAGTTCGATCAAAGCCTCATAATCCGGTTCCTCTACCTTTAATTCGGAAAAATCCACCTTAACAGGGACATCCAAAGCAATAGTAGCCAGCTTTTTGCTGAGCAGAGCCTGTTCTTCATACTCCTTGAGGCGTGATGCAACTTTAGCAGGCAGCTGGTCCAGATTGGTATAACACTCCTCAATGGTTGGAAACTGATTGAGCAGCTTAACTGCGGTTTTTGTTCCAATACCGGGCACTCCGGGGATGTTGTCACTCTGATCCCCTTTCAGACCTTTCAGATCAGGTATCTGGCCTGGCATAACACCATACTTCTCCTTGACCGACTCAGGTGTAAAACTCTCCAGGTCGCTGATACCTTTGCGGGTGATCAAAGCTTTCGTTTTGTCGGATACCAACTGCAAAAGGTCCCGGTCACCGGAAACAATTAAAACATCCAGATCCCTCTTTTCAGCAGCCCTGACCACAACTCCGATCAAATCATCAGCCTCAAACCCATCAAGCTCCAGGACCGGGATATTGAAAGCTTTGAGCACCTTTTTAATCAGCGGAAACTGGGGCCGCAGTTCATCAGGTGTGCTCTTACGGTTGGCTTTATAGCTCTCATATTCCTTGTTCCTGAAAGTTATGCGTCCGGCATCAAAGGCAACAGCCAAATAGTCAGGCTGCTCCTGCCGGATTATCTTTTGTAACATAGTTGTAAAACCATAAACAGCATTAGTGAAATGCCCGGTCGTTGTGCTCAGCAGCGGTAGGGCATGAAAAGCACGATAGGCCAAACTGTTTCCATCAAGAATAACAAGCTTACTCATTAGATCCCCCCTCAACTATGGTGATCATCCCTTTATTATCCTCAACTGTAAACTGTGTGTCTAACTCTGAACAGAGCTTCTGCAATTTTTGTAATATCCGCTCCCCATCAGCTTTGTCAGCCGGTCGAGGCTGTGCATCTGTAATCATAACAGGGGTTACTTCTGCTTTTTTTATTTTTAAATCCTTGAAAAAAATCTTCATTAGAACTGTTTCCTGGCATTTAGGCCGCCGCTGTTTATCAAAAACAAAATTGCCCAAACTGTAAGCAATCAAAGAATCCTTATAAACCTCCATTCCCTGCAGACAATGGGGATGATGGCCAAGGACCAACTTGGCTCCGGCATCCACCAGCCTGTGAGCGACCTCCCTCTGCACATCCAGGGGATAATCGGAGTATTCAGTACCCCAGTGGAGAGAAACAGCGATCAGATCCACATCATCCTTCAGGGCGGCGACCGCTTCCACCAACTGATCTGGGTCCAATTTTTGCACTCCGGGCCGGTCCTCTCTGGCTTCGAAGGTACGCGGATAACTGTAATCCCAGAAGATATCAGCCATTTCTGTGGCAGCAATAAAAGCGAACTTATATCCATTGACTTCTTTAATCACAGGCTGAACCGCCTCTTCCAGGTCCTTACCTGCACCAACAGGGTCAATCCCCTGCTCTCGTAAATATTCAATAGTATCCAACAGAGCAGGAGAATCGTAATCAAGGATGTGGTTATTGGCGATGCTCAGCACATCAAAACCCGCCTCTCTCAAAGCTGCAGCAGCCTCCGGATCACCGCGCAACCAGATCCCCTTCCCTGGTATAGGAGTGCCTTGTAGGGAAAGGGGTGATTCAAGATTGCCAAAAGTAAGATCCGCAGATTTAAGATAGGGAGCCATTTGTTCAAAGGGATAAAACATACCATTTTGAGACATGGCCGTAGCAACTCCACGGCCCAGCATCACATCACCGCAGACAGCCATGGACCACTCTTTAGGGCCTGCCGGCGGCTGCTGAACATTCTGCTGGTCCTGCTTGTCCACTGCTGGAGTGTCTTTCCACCATCCCTGTCCCACATAGAACACTGCAGACAGCATAACTAGGAGAAATACAATCCAAAAAAAGAACCTAACCCTATTTTTACCTTTCCTGCGCCTCACAGCCGCCCCCCCTAAAAAATAAAAATATAGTTCAATTATAACAGATCACTATTAAAAAAAATATTAACCAAACCCCTATGGCTTTATAAAAGAAAGAGCTCCATTTGAGCTCCTTTTTGATAATCCTATTTTTATATTTCATCCTCTTCCAAACTGTCTAAGATATGGAGCAGTGTCTCTTCATCTGGAATATCCAGCATCCCATTCTTTGCTTCCTTGCGCAGTTCAGCGGGCAAACTGTCTACCCGGATTTTGGTCACCCTCACAATCCCACCATCGACCCCAACAGGACCCCTTACCACGGCCACAAACCCACCTTTTTCTCCCAAATGGGTCAAAACAGAACACTTTTGACAGAGATCCTCTAATGTCCGGGACACAACCACCTGCTCCCCTTCAAAGCGGGACCGCCATCCCTCTTGAGGAAGAAATTGAGCTCGCAGATCCCGCAGGTTTGAAACTTTTAAGTCGACTGCTGTTGTTTCAGTCTGTTCTTTGTGACCGCACAGAGTGTATTCGGTTTTGACCAAGACATTCATACCATCTGGGAAAGGCCGCCTGGCAACAAGCTGTTCCTGCCAGAGGTAATATATACCTGCACAAACAACAGTCAGCAGTAATAGTAACAAAAGGCGGTAATATTTTTTACCCATCTTCAAACACCCTTTAATAGGTTTTATTAATAAATATTACCATGCCCCTTGTATTTATGTATCACATTACGGTTTTTTTGATCATTCCCCTAATTCCTGGAGCACTTCATCGGGAATATCAAAATTTGCATAAACCTGCTGTGTATCATCATGGTCCTCCAGAGCATCCATCAGATTTAATACTTTCTCTGCGGTATTCTTATCAGTAACAGAAATTGTGGAATTGGGTACCATAGTAACCTCTGCAGTAGAATACTTAATGTTTTGTGCAGAGAGGAATTCCTTAATTTTATCCAGATCATCAGGTGCAGTAACCACCTCAATGCTATCCTCTTCCTCTCTGACATCTTCAGCACCCTCTTCGATCAGGAGGAGCATCAATTCTTCGGGGTCCACAGACAGTGATTCTTTAGAAAGTGTAATTAAGCCTTTACGGTCAAACATCCAGGCCACACAGCCCGCTTCCCCTAAACTGCCGCCGTGTCTGGAAAACAGATGGCGTATTTCCGGAGCAGTGCGGTTGCGATTGTCGGTAACGGTCACCAGCAGAACAGCCACACCACCTGCAGCATACCCCTCATAGGTGACTTCCTCATAATTTACCCCTTCTAGTTCACCTGTGGCTTTGGCAATAAGACGGTTGATATTATCCATCGGCATATTGGCTTCTCTTGCCCTGGCTATAGCAGTTTTCAAAAGGGGATTAGCATCTGGGTCACCACCCCGGCGAGCAGCAACCAAAATCTCCTTACCCAGTTTGGTAAAGAGGCGGCCGCGCTGTGCATCTACCTTTGCTTTACGATGTTTAATATTTGCCCATTTAGAATGGCCAGCCAAAAAAATCACCCACTCTCTAAAAATCTGGAATCGACGGTTTCCGTCGTTTGTGCTCACTGCACATTTTCATCCGCTCGATTTTTTCCTTCACATCTTGAGGGACTTCTCCCCCCAGAAGATAATGATCCAACAACGCATAAGAGATTCCCATTTCCTCTTCATCTGTTTGGTTTTCCCACAGACCGGCACTAGGAGGCTTATTAATGATCTTTTCAGGCACCTGGAGGTAGGCAGCCAGTTCTTTTACCTGGCTTTTAAGCAAATTGCCCAGAGGTATCAAATCACTTCCCCCATCACCGTGCTTTGTGAAATACCCCACAGTATACTCGGATCTGTTGGTACCCCCGAGAACTAGATAATTTAAAAGACCTGCATAGTAATAAAGAACAATCATGCGCAAACGGGGTTTGATATTGGCCAACAGCAGCTTGTTCTGCTGCTCATCACCAGAACAAAGAAGGTTTTTCAGGTTATCGAAAACATGATCCAGATAAATAACCTTTGTATTCAGCTTAAAAGCATCTGCAACAAGCCTGGCATCTGCTAAATCCTGCTCCAGACTGTGGCAGGGCAAAATAAGTGCAAGGGAAGTATCGGGGAATGCCCTCTGGCAGAGTGCTCCCACCAGTGCAGAATCCACACCACCGCTTAAGCCGTAAACAACCCCTTTTGCCCCTGCTTCAAGAGTCTTGGCTCTGATCCAGGAAACAAGAGCATCAACTGTCTCTGACAGTTCCTTATTCTGCATTAATAACACCTCATATGAATTTTAGCAGAACACAAGTTTCACCGCAATGAACGATCCTTCTGCTGGTCATACTCCAGGAGGGCATTTTTCACTGCTGTTTTAATGATATAATAAAAAACATAAAGTCCTAATGCTATTAAGGCTAGATGCAATAGTGCCCCCAGCAAATGAACACCCCCTTATTAAAAAGCTACCAATTCTACTTCCCCAAGAGCTCCCAGGTGTTCCCCGAGGATAACCACTGCTCCATGAACACCCCTGATTTTACAAACTTTCTGCAGAGCAGGTGTAAAATCCTTTTCACAGTGAACTAAATTCCCTAATGTGGATGCAGCAGCATCAGCAAGAGCAGAACTGGAACTGATCACAACCGCCGCATCTGCCTGACCGAAGCTCAAAGAAGGGCCTACTGTAGCAGAGGAGGTGCAGACACCACAGCCTGATGGATGTGGTGCGATTTTTATGCCTACCTTTCCTGATAGAGGGGACTTTCCGGCAAAAATACCGACCTGGATGGGGTGACTGGTGTTGAAATATATATCACCGCCATTTTCCACAATAACCTGTTTCACACTGCGCATCAACTGACGCCCAATAATCTCCGCAACTGCTCCCGCAACAGCAGCCATAGGGCCTACACCTGCCCGTTTGGCAGCAGCAGCCATCAGTCTAGCGATGCGGGGTGCATCAGGAAGGAGATGATGGGGGATCAGTGTACGCTGAAACTCCTGATCCCGAAGAATATAACTCTCCAGTTTTTTGCGGATTTCAAACAGATGTGAATAGGCAGCCTTTTTTAGTTCGGGACTGAAGCTGTCTTCATCAACACTGATCAACAGGTCTGACTCTTTGAAAGAAACAGGGAAGGAGACCATCCCCTTCCCATCTATCATTTTTCGGTAGGTGCGGCTGCGGTACTCCATCTTTTAAAAACGCACCTCCACTGCTCTGGCCATACAAACATCAAGACAGCTTTCACAGACAATACACCTGGAACCGTCAAAATCCACTAACCTTTCCTGAGGATCCATTTTCAGAGCATTTGTAGGACAGAAGGAGGTGCATGCACCGCACTGCAAACAGCGGTCTTTGTTCCAGAAGATGGTGCCGCTTAATGGTGAAATATCAACACCTGTGCTTTTGAGATATTCCAATCCCCGGTTATAATTCTCAGAATCACCGCTCAGTTCGAGAACAACATATCCCTCTTGATGGGGATTAATATCTGCTTTCAGGATATTGATCACTAGATCATAATCCTTCACCAAATGATAGATAACAGGCTGATCCACAAGAGCGGAGGAAAAACGAAGCACAAATTTATTGGCAACCAAAGCTATCCCTCCTTTTAGCAGTTATTTTTTATTTCAATGGATTTTAGCTTAATCCCCGCTTCAACAGATGGCAGAAGCTGTACCGGTTCGGTCAAAAGGAAACTGCCGCGGGTGATCCAGCCCTTGAGGATCTGGGCAATTTCCCGGGCTTTAGCATAACTGGAAAGCGGTGTTGTAGGCACATCTTTACCCTGGAGCTTGATTATCCCTGACCTGAGTTCTGCATAACTCACTTTCCCTAAAACCTCAGGTTTCCTTTCCGGGTAAGCACTGCTGTAATCAACCACTGTTGTATTGATTTCAGCATCAGTCACAGCGGTACTGGCAAGTATCTCCTCATTAAGGATAGGAATAGGAACACCGATGCCAACCGCCAGACTGGCACCATAGCCCAGGAAGCTGACACCCCGCAGCCAATCAGGGCTCATCTGCTTCAGGTCACCGATAAGAGCCAGTGTGCCGGCTCCAGTAGTTGGTACTCCATTATCCCCTCTGGCTACAGAGGGGTTATGCTGGGTGCCGTGCCAGGCAACATAACCGATGCCTCCCCCAAGAAATACCCGGGTCCCTATACCGATTGTTCGATAAAAGGGGTCATTTAGCAGAGGGCTCAGCTGTCCGGATGTAGAATAACTGGCATTACCCATTCTAGGCTTGAGCACACCCATATATGTATAGATAGTTTTGTTTGATGTATTCACAGCAACCCCATAATTCTGGTATGCATTGCGCGGATTAAAGAGAATGGCTTCATTAATGTCCTGCAGCGTAATCCAGGTTTCAAGATGACGGCGGGGATAGCAGTCTGTCCCATATCCTGAAGCCTCTAGTTTCACCTTTTTGCCTGCTACCAAGTCTTCTATGACATGTCCTCCCCCATATAAAAACTTGCCCGGGTGAATCCTGTTCTCTGGATCGCTTTCCGGAAGGGCTGTAGCTCCGATATAGGCATCTACTGCTGCTATGCCGGCATAAGCAGGGACACCATTCAGGTTAGCTTTATTCATTTTGATCCGCGGCTTGGAATGTCCAAAATTAAGAAAGGCGCCGCTGGAACACATGGTTCCAAAGGTACCTGTAGTGACCACATCTATTTCCTGGGCAGCTCTTTTTACCCCTTTCTCTTTGACAATATCGATAATTTCCTCTGCGGTCACCACAACTGCTTTCCCCTGTTTAATTTTCTCATTAATTTCTGCGATAGTCCTCTCCACTGTCAACTGTTTTTAGCACCTCCTGTTTCTCCCGAAAATTATAATAAAAAAGACCCCCCTGAGAGTTGGAGGTCATGTATTAAGTGCCCTCTCTTATCTCCCAGAATCCAAAATTCTGCGGGAATTAGCACCTTGTCCCTTTTATAGGACTGGTTGCCGGGTTTCATTGGGCCCGTCCCTCCACCACTCTGGATAAGAGAAACTATTCTATTATTAATACTATATTAAATTACTGGCGAAAACATTATCACAATTATTAAACACTGTCAAGTTATTTCTTTGCCGGTTCCTCTTCCGCCCCTTTAACTGCCTCTTCTATCTGTTCGGTGGTCTCTGTGGAAGCCTTGCGAAATTCCCTTATTGTTTTACCCAGCGATTTCCCCACATCCGGCAGTTTGCCAGGACCGAAAATAATCAAAACAACAGCAAGAATCGCAATAAGTTCCCAGGGGCCTATATGTGGTATAAGTCCAAACATAACATCTCTGCCTCCTTTATATCCAACACTGTTTATTCATGTTCTCTATAGAGCTCGAAAATCCTGCGGTAATTTTAATCAATTTCTTCTAAAATAATCTTATGATCAACTAGGGCCAGTTCTTTGATCCTTGCATTAATTATTAAGCGCCGGCCGAAAATATCTTCCAGCAGCAAACCCTGTTCATGGTGTGAAACACGATCCACATTTTCAAATATCTTTTCCTCATTATCTCCCTTTAATAAATAGGCATGAGCCTCACACATCTTTCAAACCTCCTTGGTATTTTTTAAATAATCCACCAGTTTGTCTATCATATGGGGAAGCGGTTCCTGCTGTACACCTATGATTTCCACCCTGTTTCTGGAAATGGGGAGCAGCACTTTTAATGCTTTGCATTTGCTGATTGCTGTTGCTATGGCAGGAGTCAACTCCCCCAGCATAGAGTTGGCTACCAAAATCGATAAAGAACCTGTTACCACATCAACCTCTTCTACAGTATTGATAATGGCGTTTTCTCCTGTTGCTCCCTCGTTGGCTCCTGCCTTCAGCATCATAGATGTGGCAACACTATTGGTGCCCAGAGCGATAATCTCTACTTTAGGTCCCATTTCCCGCCTGATCTTTTCAGTGATATGCTTGCCTATACCGCCACCCTGCCCATCGATCACAGCGATCCTCATAAATCAACCTCCCTGGAAACCAGTTGCACACCCAGGGTCTTCTCCATTTCCTGTAAGGCAAATTGATGTGCCTGCTCATCAAAAGATGCCACACCATCTTTGAGAACCTTGACCTTATAGTGGCGCATCCGGGCGTCTGCAGCTGTGTATAAAACACAGATATTAGTACAAACCCCGGTCAGCACCAATTCTCCAACCCCCAATTCTCTCAAAGTAAGATCCAGATCAGTGCCGAAAAAACCGCTGTAGCGCCTTTTCGGAATAATTATCTCACCTTCCTGGGGAGCCAACTCAGCGCAGATTTCTCCTCCCTCAGTCCCCGCCAGGCAGTGGCTGGGGAACATCTCAAACTCACTGTCAGATCTGGTGTGCTGATCACAGAGATAAATCACAGGCCACTTCTCCTGCCGGGCCTTTTTTAAAACATCAGCAATAACAGGGATCACCCGTTTTCCCCCATCACCCATATAAAGTGCTCCGCCTTCTTTAACAAAATCATTGAGCATATCAATAATAACCAGTGCCTTTTTCTCCATTATTGACACCTTCCTTTAATAATACCCATGGACTTGCCTGATATCAATCTGCCTTTATGGAATCAAACATAGAGTTAAACAATCACAGAAGAAATTCCTGCTTATAGGCTTTACAATTTTTCCAACCACAGATCCTCAACACAGCATCTCAATACTTCTCCTACACCCCAGGCCTGAGCGAAAGCACCCCGCGGTATGAAAGGGTGATCACCCTCAAAGATCTCTGATACTGTACCGATCCCGTGCTGACGCAGGTGATCCTTTAAAGGTGCTATCAGCAGATGTGCGATAGTGCTGTTTTCTTGGGAATCAAGCACCTTCATACATGCGGTCACAAAATGGCCTAACAACCAACTCCAGACAGTTCCTTGATGGTAGGCTCCATCCCGCCTGTACTGATCCCCCCCATAATCACCCCGAAAATCGTGATCATCAGGAGATAGTGATCTGAGGCCATAAACCGCATACAGTTTCTCAAAAGTACGCATCACCACAGAGCGGGCTTTGGGAAGAGGTAATGGCGAATAGGGAAGACTGACTGCAATAATCTGATTGGGCCTCAAATGAGGGTCTTTTTTCTTTTCTTCGATCACATCATAAAGGTATCCGCCATCTTCATACCAGAAAAGATCCACAAAATTTCGGCCTACTATTGCTGCCAGCTCACCATAATCATCATCCCTATTATTCATGGTCGCAGCCAGCTTAGACATCAGCATCAAGGCATTGTACCAAAGCGCATTTATCTCTACAGGTTTCCCCTGGCGCGGTGTTACCACCCAATCCCCTACCTTGGCATCCATCCAGGTCAGTTGCAGCCCCGGAAAACCAGCCCTGATTAAACCGTCTTGCTCCATTCCAATACCGTATCTGGTTCCATCCCGGTAGCAGCAGATAATCTCCTGCATGGTTTTCCAGAGATGATTTTTGACAAAAGCATAATCCCTGGTATAGGCTAAGTATTTTTGTACAGCATAAATGAACCACAAAGAGGCATCAACAGTATTATAGAGCGGTTCTTCCCCATCAGTAAACATATTGGGAACCAGCCCTTCTTTTGTATGCTCTGCAAAAGTAGCCAGGATATCTCTGGCATCCTGAAAACGTCGGGTGCAAAGAGTCAATCCCGGCAGGGCAATCATGGCATCCCTTCCCCAGTCATTAAACCAGGGGTAACCGGCTATAATGCTTTTCCTGCCGGTAGAAGCCCTGTAGACGATAAAATCATCAGCAGCCAGCACCAGCTTTTGAATAAAATCATCTGAGTAACCTGCCTGCTCCAGGAGTTGCTGCTGGCGCTCTTTTTCCTTTTTCACACAGGCGTCATAATCAAAATCTTTAACTTTTTCAGTAGACACAATGATTGAAAATTCCTCAGACTTATTAAACTGTTTATAAAAATATCCCGGTATATGGTGGTCTTCATAACAGGGCAAACCGCGATAGTCCTCTATTGAGTAGTACATCCCTCTGTACCAGGAAGGATCGCTTTTGTAGCTTAATTGATCAAAGGCCATGAAGATATGTGGTGATTCATTGTAAGGTTCCACCTTCACCTGCTTCTCCTGTATCAACTCCTGGTGGAAGGGCCATTGGTTTTCCCTGGTAATATGGTGAAAATCTCGGCAGTTGAGAAGAGGAAATATATAAAGGGAAATGTTTTTTTGAAAGGGATTGATGACTTTATAATGCACTACAGTAGTGTTCTCCCCATAAACCATAAGAATGGTTTTGATCAAAAAAACACCTTCCATCTGATAGATATATACGGGAAACGGATAACGCTCAAAACGCTGCAGATACAGATAACCCCGCTGGGCATAACCATCCCTCACCTGATTGGTTCCCAGCACATAAGGCTGATGATCAATATAAAGGTCCTCATCCAGTTTCGCCACCAACAGCCTCCGGTCAACAGGAGGATTTAACGAAGCAACCAGCAACCCATGATAGCGCCTTGTGTTGAGTCCGATAATGGTCGAAGACGCAAAACCGCCAATCCCATTGGTCAACAACCACTCCTGTTTGGGGAAAGTTCTATGGTAAATCTCATCAGCAATTAGTTCACTCTTACCGAAACTCAGTTCCACTACTGCCACCACCAATTTTTTTGTTACTTATATTCTTTGTTTATTGAGAAACCATATTCAGTGACATGTGGAATCAAAGGAACGTTCTATGGGGGTGATGGTGACAGGTGACATGGGGACGGAGGTCATGTCACACGTGACAGGGGGACGTGACAGGGGGACGGGGTC
>LFTQ01000020.1 GCA_001513545.1 Clostridia bacterium DTU068
CGCACAGTCCGGATATGGAAGCTGCCGATCTTATCACGCAGGCGGCTTATATGCACTGATAGGGTGTTGTCGTCTATATACAGTCCTTGATCATCCCAAATGGTTTGCAGCAAATAAGTCCGTGTCACTACTCTGCCGGCATTGCGAATCAATATGGATAACAGCTGAAATTCTGTCGGCGTCAAAAATAATTGTTCGTTTTTGTAATAAACGCTCATCTTTTGCAAATCAACGCGCAGCCCGTCCTTTTCGTAGACAGCAGGATGATTTCTCCTGAGCAGTGCACGGATGCGGGAGAGCAATTCCTGCAGGCGGAAGGGTTTTGTCACATAGTCATCCCCTCCGGAATCCAGCGCCTGTACAATTTGAATTTCCTCATCCTTGACAGTTAAAAACAAGATGGGAGTGTCTATCCCGCTGCTGCGCCATTGGGCGCAGAGATCCAGTCCGCTGCCGTCAGGGAGCATGATATCCAGAATAATTAAGCTATAATCGTTCTCTGCCATACAAGTTTTTGCCTCACTGCAGGTACCTGCACAATCGACAGCATACCCTTCCCGCTGCAGCAGTTCACACAGGCCTTCCTGCAAAAAAATGTCATCCTCGACGATGAGTATTTTTGTGTACATCATAAAAACCCCTTGCAGTGAGTCAGTGAGTCAGGGGGACGGTGACTTTGACTCAGCTGACTCATTTTTAGGAAAATGTTTCTTTAACATAATTGTCAAAATCCATGTTACTAAAAGAGGCATTCCAGCAAGTATAGCAAAATGATATCCTTGTAGCGGTATATTTTCTAGGAACAATATCTCTTTTGACGGAAATTTCATCAAAAATAATAAGCCAACTGAGGGTCAGGACTGATACAGGTATTCTTTCAATCCAGCAGGTTGTTTTGTCAATCTTTTCAAATGTATATATGATGTTTCTATTCTTGTAAAAAAGAATTAATAATGGTGGGAAAACCGCATAAGACAATATAGAAACAGCCAGTATAAGCAAAGCTATGGTGGTTGATA
>LFTQ01000003.1 GCA_001513545.1 Clostridia bacterium DTU068
TAAAATTACTTTATTCTCCAATGACCGATAAAAATCCTGTCAAAAATTCATAAATTTGGGACACATTTATCAGGAATTATTTAACGGCAGCTTCCCAGATGAGCAGCAAAGGGTGTTCTGCCCTAACCCCGCACTCCAGAGTGATGCGGTAACCGCAGGAACTGCAGGGTGTTAGAACTGTTTTAGTGTCAAGCTCATTGCTCTGCTCTTTGATCTGCCGGGCAAGAGAGGCACTGATTCCCCTGGATACCTCTCTTTTCTCCGTTTTATAGCCATAGGTGCCTGACTGCCCGCAGCATTTATCTACAATTCCCAGCTTCAAGCCGGGGATTAAACGCAGCAGATTGAGGTTAGCCGCGCTCACACCCTGTGCCTGGGTGTGGCAGGGCAGATGAAAGATAAAGCTGTCTTCCACGGGATGGATCAGTCCCTTAAGCTCACAGATATAATTCTCTAAATACTCTGCATAGTCATAGGTGGCAGCAGCCAGCTGCTCTGCAACTTTGGTCTCCAGTTCCTCTGCATAAAACTTCTTCAAAGCCAGGCTGCAGGTAGGGCAGGTGCAGACCAACTGATAGCCTTGATCTACATAGGGCTTCAGCAGCTGAATATTGCGCAGGAATGCCCTGTGTGCCCCTGTGCGATCCCCATTTGACAGTAGAGGGATCCCGCAGCAGTGGGAATTATAGATAACCGGCTTGATGCTCAATGTTTTTAAAAGCTGCAGAAAGGCAGTGCCTATCTCAGGCTGATAAAAGTTGACGTGACACCCTGTGAAATAAAGCAGTTTAGGGTTGTGAGCCCTGAGGCGGTTTATAGCGGGGTTACAAGCCTGCTTATCAGATCTGTTTGCAACCCCATCTCCCGATTGGTTTTCAACACGATGAACAACGCGAGTTCTCGGGGCATTTTCCGCCGAATCCCCTCTGTTGTTCTCGTCGGAGCCGCCTGAGCAGCCTTCAGAACTGTGATCAGCCTCAGCCCGCCTATCAACCTGCCGGTTGTCATAACTGCTCTGCTCTGACCCAGGGGAAATTGCCGGTGGTTGGGCAATTCGCTGGTTGTCACTGCTGCTGAGTTCCAGGATAAATCTCCGGCACTGTTTCCATGAAGCAAAATTGTTGGGCTGCTCCATCTCCAAGCCTAAGGCCCTGCTCAGCAGCTTTTGTACAGCGCTGTCCCCCATCAGCTTGTTTGCCAGTGGGGCCAATGCCGTACCTATCCGACCCAACTTTTCTGGATGTGCCAGCATTTTATCCCGCAGTCTGCGGAATGCCCCTTGAAAAAATAAGCTGGTAGGAGGGGTTTCTCTGGAAGATTGTTCAGCCCGGCGGATCAGCCGTGCCACAGGGATATCGAATGGGCAGGCTGTTTCACAGCGCAGACAGCTGCTGCACATACCCAGCAGGGGCAGCAGTTCTGCTGTTCGATTTTTACCTGCTTCACCTGCAGCCTGAAGGCGCGCCAGATCAGGCCCTAAAATCTTCGGCCCCGGAAATCCAGCATCATATGCTGCTACAGGGCATACGCTCTGACAGATGCTGCATTTGATACAGTATTCAAAAATTTCGTTTAGATCAGTCACCTTTAACCCTCCTGGCTGCTAGGACAGCTCGTCTGTGAATGTCGGCTTGATTGCCTTTTTAGCCCCTTAACCCCCTGGCTGCTAGTTCAGCTGCCCTGTATCCGGTGGCAATAGCAACACCACCCCCGCTCCCCTCGCTGAAGGGGTCGTAACCTGCCAGCACACTACCAGCACAAAAGACATTCGCTAATAGAATTTTCCCTTCTGTATCTATTGGCTGCAGTTGTTTGTTAACCTTTATTCCAGCCATGCTGAGTTCTGCATCCTGTTGCGGGAAAGCTGCTGGGCACTGCCGGCGTGAAAAATCAGATCCATTTAAAGATCCTTTTAACAAACCGGGTTTCTCATCCGCTACCTCTTCTCCCTGCAAAGCAATCCATTTGCCGCCCATTCTACCGGCTGCCAGGATATAACACTTCCCCTGAATCTCACGGGTTTTCCCTGCTGTTTTTACCAGCACCTTACTACAGATATCACCGGTTTTTTCAGCAGCAACCACAAAGGAATGCTGGAGCAGGTCTCCGCCTAGCTGTCTGATCCGGTTCATCAGGCACTTGGACAATCTGATCCCCGGGAGTGATGGGGGAAGTGTTGGAACCTCAAATACCCTCTTTCCTAAAGACTCCTCAAGCCCCTGCTGGAGTTCTAGATAGCGGTCGAGCCCCAATATCGCAGGAAAGGCCACTTTATCAACATCCTGCACCTGCGGTCTCAGCTCCTCTGCCAGCAATGGCCAGATCCTCTCTAAACAAACTGCCAGTTGGATGCTGTTTTGATAAGAGCCAACACTGGCACTGTTCTGATAAAAGCAGTTCCGGACAGCGATTTCCCCAGCCTTTTCCCCCGGGCTTTTATTCAGGCCTTGTATCAGTTCCAGATCAACATCTATTGAGCGCCAGGAATAGCCCGTTTTGTTCATTCCCTCTGCCATCAGAGCAGAGCAGAAGTCACGATAACCCTTGAACCCCACCACCAGCACATGTTCATCTGCATCTGCAGCAGCCACCTGCCCCTGTGGCAGTAGACAGGTTGTGCGCATTTGGCCGAGGGCTGTGGGGATACGGTAGTTCTGAAAACCCTCCTGATGATGATAGGGGCAGATACCCTTTACTTCCTGTATAAAAAAAGATAATGCCTGGTATATATTCTCTTCCTCAAGCAGAGCATAGGGATGACCGGGATTTTCCCGGATCAGAGCCCCGATGCCTAGCCAGGGGTCTTCTGCCGCGCCATAAAGGTCAATACAGCCGCTCATCACTTCCAAGGTGCTGGCTCCCCTGCTTACTACTATTGTTCTTAAGCCCTGCTCTAGGGCTTTAAGGGCTGCGGTCAGCCCTGCCAAACCTGTCCCGATAATCACAACATCATAGCTCATTTTCCACAGTCTCCAAACCGAAGGTTTCTAAATAAACCCCCTGGGCCAGTTCTAGCTGTTTTGCTTGTGCATCATCCAGTACAGCCCCCATCCCCCGCCACCTTCCGGCAAGGGCATAGCGGAGAAATTCTAAAGAACCTTCATAGGATAAAAACCCTTCCCTATAGAGGAGCAGGGCTGCCCGGTAAAGGCAGGAGGTTCCCTGGCAGGGGCCGTGAGCCAAACGGGTGTTGCGCACCAAAGCCTCAGGGGTAACCGGTTGCAGTTTTTCTGCTGCCTGGAGCAGCTCTTTTTCAGACAGCATCTCACACTCACAGATCAGTGGTGATGAATCCTTCCCCTTCTGAGGATAGGCATCCACAGGGGGAGGCAGAACAATATCCCTGGTGCGGCAGGGAGCAGATACTCCCAGATGAGCAGCTACCAGATCCGCTGCCCGTTCAGCCATCAACCGGTAGGTGGTCAGCTTACCACCCACCACAGAATAAAAATTGGCAACCCCATGGGTTTTCTCATGTTCGATCACCGCAAAGCCCCGGGATGCCCCTCTGCCCGATTCACCCGGGTCATACAAGGGCCGCACCCCTGCGAAAGCACGCACAACCCTGCGGCTAGATAAGCCCGGAACAAGCTCCTCACCCAGTTTGAGCAGGGTGTTGATTTCCTCCTGTGATGGTCTGGGGTTGTCAGGGGTTTGAACACATACATCGGTTGTACCCAAGAGAGATACACTTTTGGCGGGGACCAGAATATCAGCATCTCCAGGTGGGCGCAGCCGGTTGATAACACATTTGTTCAATCGCTGGGAATAAACCAGGAGTGTGCCCTTACCGTAAGCGATCTCCAGGTTGATCCCGGCTAAAGCTGCCACCTGCCCTGCCCAGGGGCCAGCAGCATTAACCACAACTTCTGCCTCTATAGAGTAGCTCTCTCCGCTGTGCATATCCTTGACAACTGCACCGCGGACGCCTTTGCTATCTGTTAGCAGTTTTTCTACTCTAGTGCCTGTTAACAGATGTGCCCCCCGTTCAATAGCACCCCGCACATTCATTAAAATAAGCTCAAAGGGATCTATCGCAGCATCAGGCACCCGGAACACCCGCTGAACATCACTGCTCAGCAAAGGCTCCATCTGGCGTGCCTCTGCCAGATCTATCTCTTCATATGGGAGGCTTGCCTCTTTTGCTGCAGCTGCCCACCGTGCTGCATAATCAGGGTCATCTCCCTTTAAATAAACAAAAAGGCCGCCTGTATCCTCAACTGCTGCAGCGGCAACCCTGCGCAGGATTTGATTTTCATCATAACACTCCCGGGCAACTTCACTATCCTTGACCAGATAGCGCCCCCCGCTGTGGAGCAGCCCATGGCAGCGCCCAGAAGTCCCATAAGCCAACTCCTGTGCCTCCACCAAAACAGCATCAATACCCCGCAGGGTAAGATCCCACAAAATCCCGGCCCCTGTTGCACCCCCACCGATGATCAGCACCTGGGTACTGTGCCGGTGCTCCTGCCGTCCACGGTGCCA
>LFTQ01000045.1:0-3177 GCA_001513545.1 Clostridia bacterium DTU068
GGCAGGGCCCGGAATGCCGTCCCGGTCGCCGAGAATAGCGACTTTTTTGCCTTTCAGCATGGGGATTACTCCTTTCTTTTTTTTATAAAAATTCATTTATCTTTTTGCAGTTTTAATGTATTTTAAATCAACTCATTTAGTTTTGCTTCCACATCTTCAACAGTAATTTCCTGGGTTAATTCAGCAATTTTTTCACCGTTTTTGTAAAAGGCAATTGTGGGCAAGCCCAGCACCTTCTGGCTGATGGCTAATCTCCTGTTGGCTGCGGTGTCGAGCTTGCAGAATTTTGCTTTGCCCTGGTATTTTTCCGCCAGTTGGGCCACATGGGGCATCAGTTCTTTACAGGGCTCACACTTGGGGCTCCAATAGTCTACTACCACCAGGCCCTCCGCTTTCAAGACCTCTTCTTCAAAATTTTTCTTATCTACTTCGATCATTTTGTTCACCTCCTTGTATTACTCTGACTGATTAAAGTGAGTTGAGATGGGATAGAATCGTTTCCTCACTCATACTGCCTGTAATTTTTACTACTGCTTCTCCTTTATTAAACAACAGCAAACTGGGTATCTCTTCAATTCCATACCTGCTGGCAACCCTTTGGTTGCGATAGGTGTCCATTTTCACCAGCTTAACTGAGTCTCCTAATTTATCTGCGATCTTTTCCAGTTCTGCTATTGCTGCAATGCTTTCCTCCACCTGGGGAGCCCAAAAGGCAACCATAACCGGTTTGTCTGCCTTTAATACCTGATCTCTAAATGTTTCCTCTTCTGCCAGATACTTTTCTGCGGCAAAGGCTGCGATCGCTCCATCACTGGCAGCTGTGATCACCTGTCTGAGGTATTTGACCCTGGCATCACCTGCTGCATATACACCGGGAACAGAGGTCTCCATCTTGTCATTGGTTATAATGTACCCTCTGTCGTCAAGTTTAACCTTGCCCTTCAAAAACTCTGTGTTGGGAACTGTTCCCACAAAGAAGAATACACCATTGGTTTCCAGTTCGCTGATCTCTCCGGTTTTAATGTTTTTGATCAAAACCTTTTCTACAATTCCATCTCCTTGGATCTCTTCCAGCACCGAATTCCAAACCCATTTAATCTTGGGGTTGGCAAAGGCTTTCTCAGCGCTGACCTTATTGCAGTCAAGAATCCCCTCATCATGGATAACGATAATGGTTACTGTTTCAGCAAACTTGGTGAGGTACATGGCCTCCTCTATTGCTGCATCACCATTGCCCACTACAACAACATCCAGTTCTTCAAAAAAGTCCGCGTCACAGGTGGCGCAATAGGAAACACCTTTACCCCGGAATTCCTGCTCACCTTTGATGTTCAGTGTTCTAGGCGCAGCCCCAGGGGCAAGGATCACTATCTTGCTCTGATACTCTTTACCGCTTTTGGTTTTGACAAGCTTTATTTCCCCATCAAGGTCCAGGTCAACTACCTCTTCGTTCAGTATTTCTGTGCCAAAACTTTCTGCATGATCAGCCATAGCTTTCATCAGTTCAGGCCCTTTTGTCCCCCTGGGAAAGCCCGGGTAGTTTTCCAATTCCTCAGTTGTGGCTGCCTGCCCACCTGGAGTTCCTTTTTGCAAAACAACTGTCTTCAGGCGGGAACGGGAACCGTAAACACCCGCTGCCAAACCGGCCGGGCCGCCGCCTACGATGATGATGTCATATATCTCTGACATGTTAGCTCCTCCTTTCGAATATTTAGTCCGCTTATTCTCCATATTGTTAACCTGGACTGCAATTACCCTTTTATGCACACACGACAAATGATAAACAACATCACTGCAAAACATTTAGCATTTCAGTAAAATTATACACGCATTATTATGATGTTTTCAACACCATTTTTAAAACTCCTTCTGTATTTTTTAAAAATATCAATAAAAGTATTTTATTTATTTTATAACCATATATTTTGCATGGATAGGATTGCATAATATAACTGATAGATGAAAGTTAGAGCAAAGGGAATGAAAAAAAGGAGCTATTTACAGCAACTCCTGCCTGATCCTCTCAACAAAAACATCAATATGCCGTTTTGCTTCCTTTTCTGCTTTGGCTGCATCTCTTTCCTTTAATGCCTGAACGATCTGCGGCATTGTGTCCAGGAAAAGGTTTACATCTGTGATATCCTTCTGTACATAAAACCACAGCCGCTCTGTATGCATGTGCAGATCATAAAGGATCTCCACTAAGCACGGATTACCACAGCTGGCAAAGATGGTCTCATGAAACAAGCCATCTTCGAGGATCAATTTCTTATAGTCTGTTTCAATATCATAATTCTTTATCCTTTCGATAATACCGTCAAGGACATTGAGCTCCTCTTCGGTTATTCTCTCTGCCGCTAATCTTGCAGCAAAGCCTTCCAGTTCCCGGTCCACCTCAAACAAAGATTTCATATATTTAAAATCTATCGGTGCCACCTGTGCCCCATACCTGGGGATGATGTCCATCAGTTTGGCATTTTTCAACTGCTCAAATGCCTTCCTCACAGGTGTTCTGCTCACACCGAACTCATTGGCTATATCAGCCTCATTGAGAACCTGTCCGGGACTGTATTCCAACTGAATGATCCTTTTTTTCAGTATTTCGTAAAGACGGTCCGATTTAATCTCTTCTGCCATATTAATTTACTCACTCCTTTATATCTTTCCTTTACTATTTTACTACAAAACGCAAAGAAAAACACCTGTTATTTTAGTAAAAAACATTTTGGTTCATAAAAAATTATTTCGGATCAGAGTCAATTGCCTAGTGGGGTTACTATAGTGCAAGCAAAAGCAGGTTTTTTATAAGTTCAAAAGAAAAAGGGGGTTCAAAAATATACAACACTATGCTGGAAAGGTTTATCACTGAAAAAGAGTATCAGGGTTTGGCAATAAAGTGTAGGATCTATCAGGAATCAGGTTCGTTTTATATCCTGAAAAAAAAGAATCATAAGCTTGTTTTTCGGCAAAGCTATGATTCCGGTTGGGATTTATAAATTGTTTTTTGATGGTTTGGCGGGAGCGTGTGGGAATCGAACCCACCGAAGACATGTCAACCATGCCTTCCACTGGATTTGAAGTCCAGGCGCACCACCAGGTACAAACCGCCCCCACAGAATCAGTATTTTAACACAACCAAAATTTCTTGTCCAGTTCAGAACTTCACCAATAAATTCC
>LFTQ01000045.1:3235-24172 GCA_001513545.1 Clostridia bacterium DTU068
TCAACATCCTTATTTCTCAACTGGAGCACAAGATGGGCTTTGCCTGATTGTTGATGGAATACCGCCAGATGTGAGATATCACCGCCGTTTTTCCAAACAATTTCAGAAACCTTGACCAGCATTCCAGGTTTGTCTTCCAGCTCCAGCTCCAGTCTGGTTCCTGGATCTCTAAGCCCCATCATTTCTATAAAGGCATCGAAAATATCACTTTCCGTGATAATACCAACCAGTTTGCCTTCTTCCACCACCGGGATCGCACCGATCTCGTGGTCCCGCATGATCAAAGCTGCCTGCTCTAAATAGGCATCAGGTGAAACGGAGATTACCTGCTGCTTTTTAATGATGGTCCCGATCTTGGTACGGGACAAAAGGTAATTCAATTCAAAAACGCTCAGTGATGTAGCCGGGGAGGGTGAAACCTCGCTGAGATCCCGGTCAGTCACTATCCCAACCAATTTCCCCCTGTCCAACACCGGCAGCCGCCTGAAATTCCCTTCTCTCATCAAGGCCAAAGCATCAGCTATAGTGGTCTGAGGTGTAATAGATACAGGATTGGGAGTCATTTTATCTCGCACACGCACCAAAACCGCCCCCTTTCAACTTAATTATACATTGAAATTTAATCTCTGTGTATCCATAAGTTGTGTCAGCCTGCTACATATATTTTATCAATTTTAACCGCCTAGATATGCTTTTTTCACATCTTCATGTTTCGCTAACTCCTGTGCAGAGCCCTCCAGTACGATTCTCCCGGTTTCCAACACATAGGCCCTGTGGGCGATCTGAAGGGCCATACGGGCGTTTTGTTCAACCAGTAATATGGTTGTCCCATCCTGATTGATTTCCTGAATAATGGAGAAGATCTCTTTAACCAATAGGGGTGCCAGCCCCATAGAGGGTTCATCTAAGAGCATCAGCTTGGGCCGGGTCATCAGGGCACGCCCGATGGCTAGCATCTGCTGCTCTCCACCGCTCAAAGTTCCGGCAATCTGGCCGATGCGCTCCCGCAAACGGGGGAAACGGTCCAGCACACCCTCCATATCCTGCTTGATCCCCTTAGCATCCTTTCTGATATAGGCACCCAGTTCCAGGTTTTCCATCACTGTTAGATTAGCAAAAATACGGCGCCCTTCAGGCACCTGGGCTATTCCCTTTTTTACAATTTCATGGGCCGGGGTTTTGGAGATATCTTCGCCCTGATAGCTGATCTTGCCTGAAGAGGTTTTAATTATCCCGGAGATGGCCCTCAGTGTGGTGCTTTTTCCGGCCCCATTGGCCCCGATCAAGCTGACGATCTCTCCTTCACCTACTGTCAGGTTGATCCCCTTCAAGGCCCAGATTGCTCCATAATGAACATTCACATCTTCCAGATTCAACATGGCTTCTACTCTTCCCATGCTGCCACCTCCTCATCTCCCAGATAGGCTTCAATAACCCGGGGGTTTTGCTGGATCTCCTGGGGTGTTCCCTCTGCGATCAAAGAACCGTAGTCTAAAACCAGCACCCGTTCACAGAGACTCATCACCAGAGACATATCATGCTCGATCAAAATAATGGTCAGATCAAACTCATCCCGGATCCATTTGATCAACTCCAGAAGATCATGGGTCTCCTGGGGGTTCATGCCGGCAGCAGGTTCATCAAGCAGCAGGAGTTTCGGTTTGGTTGCCAAGGCCCTGGTGATCTCCAAGCGGCGCTGCTCCCCATAAGGCAGGTTTTTTGCCTTCTCCTGAGCATATTTCTTCAGATCGAAGATCTCCATCAGTTTTAAAGCAGCCTCTTCGATCTCAGCCTCCCGGCGGTAAAAGGGTGGTATCCGCAGAAAAGCAGGGGTTAACCCATAATTGATAACCACCTGATGGGCAATCTTTACATTATCCAAAACCGATAGATTGCCGAACAGCCGAATATTTTGAAAGGTGCGGGCGATTCCCATTTTGGTGATCTGATGGGGATGCCTGCCCCTGAGATCTCTGCCTTCAAATACAATATTTCCGCTTGTAGGCTGATAGAGACCTGTTAACAGGTTGAAAACTGTTGTCTTTCCTGCACCATTGGGTCCGATCAGACCGACAAGCTCACCCTGTTTCATTTCCAGAACAAAGTTGTTGAGAGCCACCAGCCCGCCAAAGGCTTTAGTTAGTTTGTTTACTGCCAACAGTGCCATTAAAGACACCCCCCAACTTCTGCAGGATATTTATGGTGACCTCTTTTTCCCCTAACAAGCCCTGGGGACGGAAAACAGCTGAAAGGATCAATAGTGCCGCATAAATAACCATACGCAGTTCTGGGATTGCCTGCAGGAAGGCAGAGGCTACGGTGATGATAACAGCACCCACCACAGAACCGGTCAAACTTCCCAATCCGCCCACCATGACCATTACCAGCACATCAAAGGTGAGCATAAAACTGAAATCTCTAGGCTGAAGAATTGTGTAATAGTGAGCATAGAGAACTCCGGCCAGCCCTGCTAAAGCAGCACCGATCACAAAAGCCAGTACTTTATAATAGGTGATATTAACACCCATCATCTGGGCGGCAAGGTCATTTTCCCGCACAGATAGACAGGCACGGCCATGGGAGGAACAGATAAAGTTCCTGATCAGCAGCAGTGAGAACACAACACTGAAAAAGATGAGGGGCCAGTTCACCACAAACGGTATATTTCTCAGGCCGGAGGCGCCTCCCACATAATCGATATTCATCAAAACCACCCGGACGATCTCCCCAAATCCCAGAGTGGCAATAGCCAGATAGTCACCCCGCAGCCTTAAAGTGGGCAGGCCTACCAAGACACCTGTTAAAGCTGCTGCCAGCATGCCTACTATAACAGCCAGAGGAAAGGGAAGCCCCAAGTTTGCTGTAATAACAGCGCTGGAATAAGCACCTATAGCCATAAAACCGGCATGCCCCAAGGAAAATTCCCCTGTAAAGCCATTGATCAGGTTTAAACTGGCGGCCAGAATGATATTAATCCCAACCAGATAGAGGTTTGTTACCCAGTATCCGGAAATCAAACCACTGCTGATCCCTACTTGAACAGCAACAAAAAGCATTGCCAGAGCTAAACAGATAATTAGTGTTGAAAGATATTTCTTCAAAATCATCCACCTACACTTTCTCTTGAGCGCCTTTACCAAGCAGTCCAGTAGGTCGAATCAAAAGCACCAAAATCAAGATGATAAAGGCAACAGCATCACGGTACATAGAACCACCAAATCCAGCGACCAGTGATTCGGTCATTCCCAACAATATACCCCCGAGCATAGCCCCGGGTACACTGCCGATACCGCCGAGAACTGCAGCAATAAACGCCTTTAAACCGGGCATAAGGCCCATCAAAGGCTGAACAGTATTAAAATAAATACCATAAAGCAAACCGGCGGCCGCAGCCATTGCAGAACCGATAAAAAAGGTGATGGCAACAGTGGAATTCACATTAACCCCCATCAATTGAGCCGCTTGTCCATCAAATGATACCGCCCGCATCGCTTTTCCGGTGCGCGTTCTATAAATGATGTACTGCAAAATTATCACCAGGACCAGTGTGGTACCTAAAACCAACAGGTCCTTATTGTTAATGGTGACCCCCAATAAAGAATAGGTGCGCTCCGGAAAGAACCCCGCCGGATAGGTTCTTAAATCTGCTCCCAGAAAATACATCATAGTGTACTCCAAAAAAAGGGAAACACCGATAGCACTGGTCAGGGCTGCAAGCCTGCTCACAGGGCGCACCCTGCGGTAAGCAACCCGCTCAATTATAACTCCGAGAATGGCACAGGTTAGCATCGCAACTGCTAAACTGGGAATAAAACCAAGCCCCATCAAAGCACATCCCAGTGCTACATAAGCTCCTACCATGATCACATCACCGTGGGCGAAATTGATCAATTGGATAATTCCGTAAATCATGGTATAACCCACAGCGATCAAGGCATAAATGCTTCCCTGAGAGAGTCCGTTGAGCAGCTGCTGCAGCAGATCGGTCATCTCTCATCACCTCCAATTTCCACCCCTTCAAGAGCAGGAAAAAGGGAAGGGTAAATCCCTCCCTTACCTGTCTTGAACTATTTTTGATTATTTCTCGGGCTGCATCTTCTTAATCAGTTTCTGTTTGCCATCAACAATCTCAATGATGGATATTTCTTTGATAGGATTGTGTTTCTCATCATAGGACAGTTTTCCTGTTACCCCTTCGAAGCCCTCGATATTCTCCAATGCCTGCTGGATCTTCACAGAATCGGCTTCTCCGGCTTGTTTGATAGCCTCAATCAGCAGGCTGGCAGTATCATACCCTAGAGCAGCAAAAGCATCTGGAGTGGCATTATATTTCTCCTCATATGCTTTGATAAAGTTCTGAATGCGCTCTGAGGGGTCCTCTACAGAGTAATGGTTTGTGAAATAGCAGTTATTAAGATTATCTGCACCGGCAAGCTCCACTAATTTCGGGGAATCCCAGCCATCAGCACCCATGACCGGCAGATCAATACCCAGTTCCCGAGCCTGTTTAACGATCAGTCCCACTTGGTTGTAGTAAGCAGGCACATAAATGAAATCAGGTTTTTTAGAAGCAATGCTGGTCAACTGGGGTTTGAATGCTGTATCTGTGGAAACAAAACCCTCTTCAGCAACGATCTTGCCGCCCTTGGCGGTGAAAAACTCTTTGAAAGTTTCACCTAAGCCCACACTGTAATCATTGTTCTTATCAACCATAATGGCGCCGTTCTT
The DNA here is from genome assembly GCA_001513545.1 of Clostridia bacterium DTU068. GTDB lineage: Bacteria > Bacillota > DSM-12270 > Thermacetogeniales > Thermacetogeniaceae > DTU068. The sequence goes on from LFTQ01000045.1 coordinate 7,964, forward strand.
CAGCCCCAACTCATCATAGATATAGCTGGCCATAACCTGAGACTGGTCCGGGTCGATGATGCAAACACGGAAGATAAAGTCTTTTACCTTTTTGGTCTTCTCATCATAGGTAACCTCAGGAGCGGTTGCCGCAGGAGCCAGAACCGGAACTTTGGCAGCAGTAGCCACCGGCTCTTCTGACTGGACAGCACCTGTTACAGCTGGACCCAGGATAGCCACTACACCCTCAGAAATAAGCTTTTCCGCGATGTTGCGGGCTTCTCTATTCTGGGACTTATTATCCTGTACCAGTGCTTCTATCTTTTTGCCCAAAACTCCTCCTTGAGCATTAGCTTCTTCAATGGCAAGCATAATTCCATTCTTACAGCTGGTTCCATAAGTAGCCACATCACCGGACAACTCAAAGTTCACACCGACCTTGATGGTGTCTTCATCTGCGGTTTTGCTTTCACCTCCACCGCAGCCTGAAGCAAAAACTCCGAACAAAAAGACCAGCGCAGTGAGTAAAGCTACATACGCTGTGCCTTTCTTTTTAAAAAGTTTCACGACAACATCCCCTCCAATTTACCATTCTACTTACTTAAAAATAACCCAATCTTTCACCAATGTCGAACTTAATTTTTTCCTTAAACCATAATACAACTTTCTGACAAATACCTGCAGAACAACCTCCTTTCATTTAAAAACTACCTCCTTGGACGCCCAGGAGGTGTCAGAAAAAATGTTATTCAAAGTGTATTCTGCATAACTTTGAAAAACCCTCTTTATGAAGAAGGATTTTTTGTTGAACGAGATAATAAAACCCTTTTATCTCCCACCCGTTTGGTTTTCTTCATGCGGTCAAAGTATTCTAATAAGGGCAGACAGAAGCGCCTGCTTGTACCCAGTATATCCCTGGCCTGTGCTATTGTCAGATCCCCTTGTTCTGACAGGTGTTTTTCCAAAAGGAGCCATGCTTTTTCCAGTCCCTCCCTGAGAAAGAAGAGGTCCTCACTGACCTTTACCAGCAGTCCTTGCTGCAGACAGTATTGTAGGAGATCTTGGTCATTTCCCAGCATCTCCTGGATCTCCTCAACCCCTGGCGGAGAGAAAAGCTGTGTTTGCATCTTCTCACACAACTGGGCAATTGATTCTTCCTGCTGTGGGGTCAGTTTGATAGAAAAATCGGGAAGAGCTAAGCTCTGTCCATCAATAGATATTTCTCCCTCTTCCACCCAGTTGTCCAAAACTGCCTGGTAGAGGCGTGGTGTGAGAGACTTCAAAAACCGGGAGCGCATTTCTTCTTTAGGGTAGCCGCTGCGCAGAGGATATTTACGATGGTAATCGGCAAGTGTTTTTTTCACCTGCTCGAGCCATTCCTTCTCTAAGTGTGATGCAACAATAAATTGATCACTGCCCACCAGGAACACCTCAACCCTGCCGGCCTGCTCCAGGTCCTCAATAGCCCTTATAATTTCATCCTCACTGATAGCTGTCCGGTCGATCAGCTCATTTAGGGCAGCAGGCCCCCCAACAGAGCGCAGTTCCTCTTCGATCTTCATTTCAGGTGTTCCGGTCAGCTTGCGCTCCAGGCCATCGATTACCTCTTCCCGGAAGCGCCGGTAACGCTTGACTCCCACCTCAATGATCTCTCCCCCTCCGATGGTGGTGACAGGAGAGTAATACCTGATCACAAACCGGTCATGGACAGCGGCAACAACCGGTTCCTCCAGTTCCAGCTGTACTAAAGCACTGCTGCCGGGTGATATCTCATCCCTATCTAAAAGCCGCACCCGGCCTAAGGCCTCCTTTGTTCCCAGATGGAACCGGACCCGCTGCCAGTTCTTTAACGGGTGAGGAGCCCTGGGCAGCAGATAGAGGGAGCCGGTAACCCTGCGCACTGCAGAAAATGATCCAGGAGTGACCAATACATCCCCTCTTGCTACCTGATCTACATCAACACCGGTCAGATTAACCGCCACCCTCTGGCCGGCTAAGGCCTCCTCTTTTTTTTGTCCGTGCACCTGAAGAGAGCGAACTCTGGCCTTAATACCTGTTGGTTGGATTTCCACAGTATCCCCTAGGTGAAGGTTGCCGCTGAACAGTGTCCCTGTAACCACTGTGCCAAAACCGGTGATGGTAAAGACCCGATCAATGGGCAGCCGTGCGTCACCGCTGCGGGGTTTTTGCACAACCTCCTTCGCCGTTTTCTCTATGACTTCACGAAGCTTTTCCAATCCCTGCCCAGTCACCACAGACACCGGTATGATGGGTGAGTCGGAAAATCTAGTGGAGGCGATCAGGTCTTTAACATCCTCCTCTACCAGCATCAACCATTCCTCATCAACCAGATCAGTCTTGGTAATGGCAATGATAGCTTTCTGGATATGCAGCAGTTCCAAAATATCCATATGTTCCTGGGTCTGGGGCATCACACCTTCATCTGCAGCTACAACAAAAAGAACCAGATCGATCCCTCCTGCCCCTGACAGCATGTTTTTAACAAAGCGCTCATGTCCGGGCACATCCACAATCCCTGCGGTGATGCCGCCGGGCAGGCGTAAAGGGGCAAACCCCAGTTCTATAGAGATCCCCCGCTCCTTTTCCTCTTTTAAACGGTCGGTATCAATCCCGGTCAGCGCTCTGACCAACTGGGTTTTCCCGTGATCCACATGTCCTGCTGTACCGATAATGATAAACCTATCCATCTTATCACCTCAAAACCCTTTCCAGTGCCTTGATCAGCAGTTCTGCATCTCCGGGGAACAATGTACGGGGGTCTATCAAAACCTCATCATCCTGCAGCCGCACAACAACCGGGGGATTCCCCTGCCGCAGCCTCTCTGCTATAGTGCTGGGGTTGATCCCGGGATGAGATATAGCCACAAGGGTTGTGGGCAGATCTGTTACCGGCAGGGCGCCTCCTCCTGTACGGGAAACCCCTTCTTTAAGCACAATACAGCAGTCTTTCGGCAGAGCCTTGCACAACAACTCCTTCAACCCCGAAGCCCGTTTATAGAGTTCCTCAGCTTTTAGAGAAAGCATCCTTAAAACAGGTATGGTTTTTTCAGCATTGTCTTCCAGATAGGCTTTGAGCGTTGCTTCCAGTGCAGCCAGGGTCATTTTATCCACCCTCAGTGCCCGCAGCAGTGGGTTCTCTTTCATTACCTGCACCAGTTCCCTTTTTCCCAGCACAATCCCGGCCTGGGGGCCCCCCAGCAGTTTATCACCGCTGATGGTAACCAGATCTACACCTGCCTGGAGGGTTTCCTGTACAGGAGGCTCCTTGTCCAAGCTAAATTGCTGCAGATCCACCAATACCCCACTCCCCAGGTCCTCCATCACAGGAAGCTGGTATTTCTGTCCGATGGCTACCAGTTCCCGCCTTTCCACCTCCCTGGTGAAACCCACCACCCGGAAATTGCTGGGATGAACTTTAAGGATCAGGGCGGTTTCAGAGGTGACAGCACGCTCATAATCACGGGGATGGGTGCGGTTGGTGGTCCCCACCTCCCTGAGTATCGCCCCGCTTTGGGCCATTATTTCCGGGACCCGAAAGGATCCCCCGATTTCCACCAGTTCACCACGGGATACGATCACCTCTTTCCCCTGGGCCAGGGAGTGAAGTGCAAGAAGAACAGCGCCGGCATTATTGTTGACCACCAGGGCTGCCTCGGCTCCGGTTAATCTGCATAAAATCTCTTCTACATGGCTGTAGCGCTCACCCCGATTCCCTGTATCCAGGTCAATCTCCAGGTTACAGTAACCACGAGCTATTTTCAGCACAGCTTCACAGGCAGCATCGCTTAATGGCGCCCTGCCTAAATTGGTGTGCAGTACAACACCTGTTGCATTGATCACCGGACGCAGGCTGCTCATCATCCTTTTTTTGACTAACTCCCTTACCTCAACAGCAAGGGTCCCTATATCAGGAGGAACTGACCCCTTTGACAGGATAGCTGAGCGCCAGCTGGATAATACATCCCGGGCAGTATCGGTCAACAGATGGGGAGGGCAATCCAGCGGTTCACAGCAGTTGACCAGTTCATGAACAGCAGGCAATTGCCGCAGCAGTTTTTCCTTTTCCATACAAAACCCATCCCTTCATATCTTTTACATAATCCCACGACTTTCTTTATTTAAAGCACATCACACCACCCTTAACAAGGGGGTGGTGTTTCCCGGACCCCTCACAGCTGTTTATAATTCCTCTTCCTGGGGAAAATATGGGTATAAGTACAATTATTTCACCATATTACTATAAGTAAAGATACCACAGGAGGAAAGGAATAATGTCAGGCGGCGATTTACATAAAACCGTTACCTCTGTGCCCCACAGGGAGGAACACCGTATTTTTATCGATGATCAAAAAGCTATAACAGATCTTGCAAAACTGTTGAAACAACTCCTGCGGGAACAGGACCCTCTGGGAGTGTGCCAGGTGGTGCTGCTTTGCATCGGTACGGACCGTTCTACAGGGGACAGCTTGGGACCCCTGGTAGGCAGCCGGGTTGTTCAACTGGCACCGGACCTCTTTCCTGTTTACGGCACCCTTGATGATCCTGTACACGCAGTAAACTTAAAAGAAAAGTTGCAGCAAATCAAAAAAACCTATTCCTTTCCCCTTATTATCGCTGTTGATGCCTGCCTTGGTCAACTTCAAAGTGTGGGATCCATCACTTTAGGAAGAGGAGCCCTTTATCCGGGCACAGGTGTTCACAAAAAACTGCCCCCTGTGGGAGAGATCTTTATTTCAGGTGTGGTCAATATCGGGGGCTATCTGGAGCACCTGGTACTGCAAAACACCCGCCTCAGCATTGTCATCAAAATGGCTGAATGCATCGCCCAGGCACTGGTGGCAGCACTGAGGAATGGTTCTGATCTGGAAAAACAAATACCGGGGTCCGTTGACACCGGTACGCTGCTCCTTTGATCTGAAGCTGATGGTTGCAGCTTTCAGTATTTATATGCCCTGAGTTGAGGTCTTCCTTCCCAGTGCCCTAGACCAGGTGTTGGTGAACAGCCTCAACAACCTCCTCAGGGGTGTAGCCGGAGGCATTGATCACAGGGACAGTTGATCTGATATCCTCCTGCTGCAGCATATTGTGATCAACTCCGCTGACCACAATAATATGTGCTCGCCTCTGGTTCGCCGGGTCCAGTTCAACCACCTGGTGTCCAGCCTTTTTCAAAGCTCTTTGTATATTCCCTAATCCTTCTTCTACTGCGATAAGTGCCATAATTATCCCCCTTTTATTTTTTACTATTTTGCGCGTTCAGCAGTTGATTATGCGTCCTCATCATCTGCTGAAGAAAGGGGGTTCAGAGCTTCCCCATTGACACTATTAGAATCCATCAAACATTCCCCACGGATGATAGCCCCTTCATCAACCAAAAGTTTGACAGCGGTAAAATTTCCATAGAGCTTGCCCTTTGGCGTGATCTCCAATTTGCCCTCTGCCTTTACCTCACCATGGACCGTACCGGCGATCAGAATATTGCTGCCCTCAAGACTGGCTTCTACATGAGCATTTTCACCGATAACGATGGAGCCTGCAGCAACCACCTGGCCCTTGAACCTGCCATCGATCTTAAGAGACCCTTCAGTTTTCAATGTGCCTTCCCAGCAGGCCCCAGTGCCCAATATAGATTCTGCTTTTTCATTGATGGGTCTTTTTTTTATGAAGGCCATTTTCATCCCCCTTCCCAGCCTGCTATGAGACTGGATTTATTTCAGCACAGTCAAGGGATCGATCTCTTTTCCGTCTTTTTCTATGATAAAGTGCAGGTGAGGCCCTGTGCTGCGGCCAGAACTGCCTGCCAGTGCAATTTTTTGGCCCTTGGTTACCCTCTCTCCCTGCCTGACCAATGAACGGCTCAAATGGCAGTATGATGATTTGTATCCATACCCATGTGAAATCACCACTGTGCGTCCAAAGCCGGAAAGGTATCCTGTAAAGGTTATAACCCCATCTCCTGCAGCTTCAACAGGGGCTCCGTAACTGACAGCAAAATCCACTCCATTGTGAAACTCACTCCTTCTCCCGCCAAAGGGATTTGATCGCATACCAAAGGGGGAGGTTATCCTTCCACTGACAGGACGGTGGTCCGGGAGGGCTGCCAGATAAGCATAATATTCTTTGAGGTCATTTTCCAGCGCCTGCAAAGTTTCACAGGCCTGAACAGCCTCAGAGTTGATCCTGGTGAACTGCTGATCCACTTCACTGGGCTCTAAGCTGCTGTCGGAGCGGGAAGATGGGCGCGGCACAGTAGAGGTGCTGCCGGATCTGCTGGTTTTGTCACCCCGGTCATCCATTCCGGTCATCTTCCTGACCCTTTGGTCAAAAGCGCGCACCTCCTGCAGATAATTCTCTGCTTCCACTGCTTGCTGATGGAGAGATAGCAACTCCTCCTGGTACTGTTGATTTATCTCACGCAGTTTGGCAAGTTCTTGCCGGTCGGTGTGGGCTTTCCAGGCCGAATAGCAGCCCCAGGCACAGCATAAGACAAGTGAGACCAGTACCAGACTGCTGCAGGCAACCTGCCACAGAGACATTTTCCAGGATTTAGTTTGAGCGCCTTTAGGCGGTATAATTAAAAGGGTAAAGGGGCGGGTTAAAAAGCGTTTCCCGCGCTTGATAAATTTCCAAGACATTTTTCCCTATCCCTGTTCAGTAGTGTTTGTTCGGTGAAATATCATCACCGAGAGCCTTTTCGATGGCCTCTTTTTCTTCATCACTTAAAAGATATGATGATTTGCCCCCTACCAGATTTTTGGCATAGATCCGGCAATCATCTCTGCCCACTAAACAGCAGAGGACAACACCATCCTTTTTTCTATTCAGCAGAGCCAGAGCAAAGCTCAAATCACTGCCCATCTCAGGAAAGGCATTAAACCTGACCAGACCAACATGTTGGATGGAAGCTGCGGTTATCTGCCGCAATTCTTCATGTTGTTTTTGCAGTTCCTCCAGGCCTTGCTGGGCTTGTTGGCTAGACAGCAATGCTTCCTGTACAATAGTTTCCAGGTTTTTACCGCTGGCACCCTTCATCAGCTGTCTGAAACGGCCTACGATACGAAAAAGGCGCACAATGAGCAAAAGAAGTACTAAACAAAGGATCAGCAGGGTTGCCAATGCTGCTATTAATATCTGATTCCCTTGATTGCTTTGTAACAATGTGGAGAGATCCATTAGCTTGACTTAACCTCGTTTTTATTATTTTTTTTGACCAGCAACTGCTTATCATTACTGCCTCATTGTAAAGGCTGCCATCATCTACTTTATCCAATTCCGGCTCAAGAGAGTTATCTGCTGAAAAGACAGCAATATTTTAAATTCCACAGAAGCGGATTTTTTCCTCTTTTTATACCATAAAATATCAAAATATTCTTTGTATTCTTTAAATCATTGAATGCTCGTGGCTGTAGACCTGCTCTAATGTTTATCGAATTGTAAAGCCGACCATCTGGTCGGCACAATATGGTATTTTATGCCAATAATGCGTTAGGCCTTTTTTTGATAGATCATAATGTATTCGTGGATCTTATTAACCCGGAAAACATAAGGGTACCCCAGAGGGCGAAGATTGTTGTATTCCTGTCTTCTATCCCAGATGATAATATCATCTAATAAAAAACCAATATCTTCCATAACCTGAGAGAGGTCCATATGCAGGGGAAAGAAGCGGCTCCTTTTTCTGATGTCCATTACATTGACCAGACAATAGCCCCCAGGAATGAGACAGGAATAAACACCATGAAAAACAGAAGAGAGGGAATCCAAGAACTGCTGATAGTCTTCGATACTGCCGATATCCTGTTTTTCATTTCCATAGTTGCGGATCGGTTTGCCGTCAGCACTCCTGCGCTGGCGCAGTATATTCCAGTAAGGGGGTGATGTGATACAGAGCCCCACACTGGCAGGCCGCAGATACTCTTTTATTCTGCGGGCATCATCCATGATCAACTGTGGGTAGCAAGAGGGGTCCCCCTGGATGGAGGCAAGGCGTTTTTCTGCCAATTCAATATATTCGGGTACTATCTCAAAACCCACTGAGGGAATACCAAAGCTGTAAGCAGAACAAACTGTGCTTCCGCTCCCCAAAAAGGGATCCACAACAAATCCCTTTTTCCCGCGGTAAAAGATCGTGATCAAGCGATCCGTCAGTGCCTGTGGAAACATGGCGGGGTGGTTGAAACTGCGCTCCTCAGCTGTTTTATTTAAATCATCCCATATGCTGATGGAATAGCGCAACCAGGTCCTGCCGTCCAGTGGAGGCAGCTGTTGCTCTGCTACAGTATTCGGTTTTTTATGTTTGTCAGGAGGAGCCAATAAGTGATTCACCTTTCTATCTGTCATACTTATTTAATAAACAAGGAGATCACCGGGAGGTTTTGAGAATACATAGACTTTCTATCTGTCATACCTATTATAAACCGGTCATCCTATCCTAATATTACCGAGTGATTAACACCTAGAAGTTCTAATCTGATAGGGCGTTACAGGATGCTGTCCTGGCAGCTAAAGAGAAGTTCCAGCAAACGGTCAAGCTCATCCCTGCTAAAAAAGTCTATTTCAATCTTTCCACCTCTGCGCCCCTGTTTTATTTTTACTTTTGTTCCCAACAGTCGGCGCAGGCGATCCTCTGCATCAGCCATTTCCAGATCCAAGGCCTTTTTTTTCGGCTTAACCTTTTTCTTATTTTGCTGCAGCAGTTGCTGGGCGGCTTTTTCCGCCTCCCTTACCGATAGGCCCTTTTCCACTATCTCCTGGGCTAGCCTCTCTTGCTGCTGGCGGTCGGGAATCCCCAACAGCACCTTCCCATGGCCAACGCTCAGCTTTCGCTGTATAAGCAGATCCTGGATCAGCAAGGGGAGGTTCAACAGACGCATGCTGTTGGCAATAAAGGACCTGCTTTTACCCACCCGGGCAGCTATTTGGTCCTGGGTCAGATGATACTCATCGATCAACCTCTTGTAGGCCTGGGCTTCCTCCAAAGGGTTGAGGTCCTCACGCTGAATATTTTCCACCAGCATCATTTCACTGGAAACCAGGTCATCCACCTCACGGATCACACAGGGGATGGTTTCCAGACCTGCGATTTGGCTGGCCCGCCATCTGCGCTCCCCGATGATCAGTTCATATCTACCGTCCTGTATAGGACGCACAACAACGGGCTGCATCACACCATGCTCCTTAATGGAGGCAGCCAGTTCTTCCAGTGCTTCTTTGCCAAATTCCTGGCGGGCTTGAAAAGCACCGGGCTGGATCTTTTTGATAGAAATCTGTACAATTTCACCACTCTGCTGATCCCCCTCCGGTTCAGTGGGGATCAAAGCCCGCAACCCTCGTCCTAAACCCTTATTTTTCACTTTCCATCACTTCCTGTGCTAATTCCTGATATAGCTGAGCTCCCCGGGAACGGGGATCATAGGTGATCACCGGCTTCCCATGGCTCGGCGCTTCACTTAATCTCACATTTCGGGGAATGATTGTTTGAAACACCTTATTACCGAAGAAGTCTTTCACTTCATCCACAACCTGAATTGCCAGGTTGGTGCGGGCGTCAAACATGGTCAAAAGAACCCCTTCCAGTTCCAACTGGGGGTTAAGCCGCCGCTGCACCAGATTTACGGTCTGCAGAAGCTGCCCCACCCCTTCCAGCGCATAGTACTCACATTGAATTGGTATCAGGACTCGATCCGCTGCAGTTAGGGCATTGATAGTCAACAGCCCGAGAGAGGGGGGGCAGTCAATAAAAACATAGTGATAATTGTTTTTGATAGCCTGCAGGGCATTGCGCAGCCTGTATTCCCTGTCATCAATACCCACCAACTCGATTTCAGCACCGGCCAAACTAATATTCGCAGGGATCAGATCCAGGTTCTGAAAGGGCAAGCTTATCACAGATTCTTCTGCCTCTGCTTCACCCAGCAGCACATCATAAATGGATATTTCTAATTTGTCTCGATCCACGCCCAATCCGCTGGTTGAATTCCCCTGGGGGTCTATATCAACCAGTAAAACCTTTCGCTTTGATGCCGCAAGGCAGGCGCTCAGGTTGATAGCTGTGGTTGTTTTAGCCACCCCACCCTTTTGGTTGGCAATGGCAATTACTCGTGGCTCCATATCGGGAGGTGGGGCTATGTTTTCCCCTTTCTCTGCTAATTGTTCCACGTGGAACAATCCTCTCTTTTCTTTGTGTTTCTTTTTTTTCCTATTCCATAACAAGATACCAACCTCCTGCAGCAGGCCATTCTTATATACTAGGCAGGTCCTGAAAACCCCAGGAACAAGACAAACAACAAAAATATGTGGGCTTAGACAATTGACCAATCCCGATATACTTTAAAATAACATACACATAAAAAATTCAATACCAAACCGGTCATGATCAGACGCCCAGTCAAACCTGATTACTATTAAAATTATATAAACCTTGGCAGATAAAAATTGTTCCTATATCCAGCTATTCCACAGCAACACACAATCTTCCTGCTATAGGTCACAGACAAAAAACAATCTCTGCTATATAAAACAATAAAACAGAGACAACAAAACAATTATGGGTGCTGCTTTCTGTACAGTTAAAATAGGAACTCAACGATAAGACCTGTCAATAAAGCTGGATCTACCCTTACTTTCCAGTCAAAATATTACAGGAGTATAGCTATCTGCAAAAAGCGAAAACAATTGATTGAGTTTCAGGCGCCTCAATAAAGCGGCGTACTGGCCAAGTTCTTACGGTTCTACATCCGTCTTTTGGTTAGGCTTTTCAATACAGCGGCGCACAATATATTTTTATAAACCGGACATTTTTTTGTTGTTTCGTTCCCCTGTAAAGGAATACTTGGCCTCTATGTTGGATATTAGTAAAGTCGTTGTAATCCTGATTCTTTAGCTCTGCCAACTTCGTCTGCGTTATTTTGTTCCACGTGGAACAGTCTATTTCTTTCATTTATCTGAAATCTAAAACATCTAAACTTATAGATCAGTTGACCAACATAATACTCTGTATCAAAACATCTTATGTGTGCTGAAAAGGTGGGCAGACAAGGAGAAGCTTGGCGGGAGTTACAGGTTTTTATTCCTTATAAGTAAATTATAAACCTGAACATCTTCGACGATGGCCCTCTGCCATCCACGTTTCTTTTCCTTTTAAGTGAGTTATAAACAAGGTTATCTGATCTGTCTTTGGAAGCAGAAAAGTTTCATTTTATTATAGGTATGCTATAATATAAACTTTTTAAACCTTTTAACTTGATATCAGGCAAAATTTTGTTGTTAAGGTTGGGAACAGCAGGCAAAAGGAAAGCCCTTAAATAAAAACCACTCCCTTTTGATATCGTAGACTTCTGCTATCAATCAGATATGTTTTTTAAATAAAATCTTTTCATATAAAGAAAAACAACTGTCAATACCTGAAACTTATCTTCACTCTCCGGTTATTTTACGCTATCATAGATCGATGACAAATAATTAATATATGTCATTAACTATTTATGCATAACCACCTCACATCTGTATACCAATAAAATAATAAGATCAGCTACCTTTTTCTAATATCAATTTTATTATTTTTTCCTTTTCCTTAATAAAACTGAACTTATTAACTCGAGGCGTGATTCAACTTACAAATAGATTCCAACAAATACGCTTATAACCCCTACCCCTCTGCTCTGTTTTTTTCCTCTATAAAAACAATCTTCCCCCCAGGAAACACAGTACTTAAAGCAATAAAAACCGGACACCCTTTAATAAAAAACCCAGCTGTATGCATACTTTTCATCCCTGCCAGTTACCAGGCTGCTTTCTTTTGTTCCACGTGGAACATTTCCTCATAGTACGCTGAAAAGGACCATTTCGAATGTTGGTGGTCTGAAGAATTTTTTCAATTCCTCATGTTTCGCCGTAAAGCTAGCGAGCAACTAAAAATGCAGGAATCTGGTGAGTTTCATTTTCATTGGTACACTCTAATTCTGCAAGCAATGGCACATTTCTAAGTGCAGTTCCTGTTTTCATTTCCTCATGGGTATTCTGTAATTTAACTTCAGATAATTTATTTTTTCATAAAATCAGCTGGAAGCTTGTTTTTATTGTCTGCTACAGGCAGTTACTCCTCTTAGCTACGCTGAAAGCTGCGATTTAAAAAAACTCTATATTTTACACCTGAAAATATCTCCATTACTTATAGTCTTACTCCAAACCAATATTAGTATATGTCTATTTTGCCCGAACACCTGTTCCAACTTGGTTTCATGAGCAAATAGTAGTGATATTAAAATATTCCCTTCTAAAAAAAAGTTCGTACGGGTTCGACTCCTGCCTCCGACACCATAGAGTAAATTTGGGGCAGTAAATTAACTGGAAAAGAATCCGCATCTTCATTTTCTACCAAAATTTTAAATTAAGTTGACTATATACAGTCTTGACTTCATCCAATACAATAAGAATAAAGCGACAAGACACGATAATTGAAAGTTAGGAGATCCCTTGTAATATATATCGCTTTTTCTATTACCTTGTACAAATTAAATTTTTTACAGGTATTCTGTAAACAAAAATCGCTCTGGTCAAAGTTTCCACCGCGAGAGTTATTTCAATCACTCACAAGTACGCTTTACACTCCCCCGTGGAGAATTCCCCCCAAAAAAAGAGAGAGAAATGTTTATAAAATATTTCGGGATCGAGGAACAGACATAGTCCTATAAAACAAAAATGCAAACCTTGCGCCGGAATGGAATTCAAAACCAGTAAGTCGGAGGCAGAAAAATGATATGTAATGGTCGTTGGTTTTTTTGCAGGGGATATGGCCTCTATAGACATCTGTTTCTAGAAGCAATAAAGGAAGAATGGCAATTGAAATGTGAGATCTTTAGTAAGAAAAACAATAAAATATTGAGATAATGCGTCTATTGCTAACCTGTCATTACCTGTATTGGTGTCTGATCGGTGCCATTTTGATTTAGACAAACCAATAAAAGCAGAGGAAGGGTAAATAAAAAAAGCGAATCTAATAATTGTGATGTGGGAAGTGAGTTTACAGGTTGCGCGAATTATCGGTTGCCGCAGACTGACACCACAACATATTGCGTAACAAACGATAATCAAACCCATATATAGTATTAATCAATTCCATTAATGGAGTTTTCACACAATCTATTTACACTTCAGCTTTGTCATATTGCTTTTGTTCCAGCACCTCAATTATTATTCTGATCCCTTCTTCATTTTGCCGGTGATATAAATGAACATCAAATCCGGCTTCCTGTAGCACTTTGATACCTTTCTCCAGGGAATTAATAAATAATCTCAAGTCCTTGATCATCGGTTTTATTTTTTGTTTTTGTTTTTTCGACTTTTTTATTTCCCGGGAAATATTATCTTTCTTTTCTCTGATAATTTCTTCCCATTCTCTCACTTTAATATCTTCTTTTTCTGCTTTTTCAAGCAACTGCAACTGATCATCTGTGCTTTCCAGTTCCAATAGAGCCCTGGCATGCCTTTCCGATAATTTTAATTGATACAGTTTATCCCTCACTCTTTTATCCAATTTCAACAGCCGCAGTTTGTTGGCAACCGCACTTTGGCTGAGCCCCATCCTTTTGGCAACCTCTGTTTGAGTTAAATGAAAGTGTTCGATCAGGTTTTGAAACCCCTCAGCCTCTTCAAGGAAGTGGAGATTACTCCTCTGTATATTCTCAATAAGAGCCACCTCTGCCGCTTCTTGATCGCTGAGGTTGCAGACCACAGCACTGATCTCTTGAAGCCCTGCCAGCATACTGGCCCTTACACGCCGTTCACCGGCGATCAGTTCATAATAATCTCCTCCGGGCCTTACCACCACAGGCTGCAGCACACCCACTTCACGAATAGACTCCACCAGTTCCTCTAATTCATGATCATCAATAATAAAGCGAGGCTGAAATTTTCCATATTTAATTTTGTCCAGTTTTATTTTTATGACCTGACGGTCCAGTTCACGGNNATTGATTATAACTCCTTCAACAAAAAACTATTATTACCAATTCAGTACCAATATTTATAAAGGCCTTTTCACTGGCACTCCAGCTCTGCGGGGATATTTATCAGGTGTGACCGCTATTTTTTCCACTATCACCACATGTCTCCCCCTTTCTCCAGGATAGGAGTAGGGAATCACTTTTTCCAACCGGCCTCCTAAAATTTGAAGAGCATTATCTGCTTCTTTGATCTCCTCCTCTATATTAAATCCTTTAAGAGCCACAAATTTTCCTCCCTGATGCAATAAGGGCATCGCATATTCCAATAATACATTTAAAGGTGCCAAAGCCCTAGCTACTGCACAGTCATATATCCCTCTGTGTTCCCTTTGATGGCCGATATTTTCCAATCTATCCCATATAACAAGACTCTTTTTTAAATGGAGGTCATTGATCACCAACTGTAAAAATTTAGTGCGCTTTTTACGAGCATCCACCATACTGACCTCAAGTTCAGGGAAGCATATTTTCAATGGCACACCAGGGAACCCGGCACCGCTCCCCAGATCAATAACATTGCAGTTCCCCTGAAAATCAAACCCGAGACCGCACATCAATGAGTCGAGGAAATGCAGCCTGTATAATTCCTCTTCATCAGGGTAGCTGACCAAATTTATTTTCTCATTCCACTTTTTAATAAGTTGGCTGTACAATTTAAACTTCTCTAATTCAGAACCACCTATCTGGATACCGATCTCTTTTGCACCTCTGACCAGTATCTTTTCAGCTGTTTCCATTTTTATCACCTTATTTGCCGATACAGAATTCTTCAAAAATAGCGTTGATCACTTCTTCAGGAAGCGCTGTTTCCCCAGTTATTTCACCCAGTGCTGACCATGCATCCCAGAGATCCAGAGCGATAAATTCCAGGGGTACCTCAGCCTCTACCCCTTTTACCGCTGATTGCAGACGGTCAACAACCTTCTCCATAGCTATTTGATGCCTTTTTCTGGTCATCAGATCTGATTCCCTGCTGATCTGCCCACCACCGATAACCTGTACAATAGCATCCACCAGTTTTTCCTTTCCCCATCCCATTTTGGCAGATATCTCAATAATAGGTGTATCTCCATCAGTATACTGACCAAACAGGTGGGGGCCCTGTATCTTTTCCTTTAGATCCACCTTATTCAATAAAATTATCGCTTTTTTACCTTTTAGCAACTCAATAACCCTCAGATCATCCTCTGTGATCTCATCTGCTGCATCAAAAACAGCCAATACCAGTTCTGCCTCTTCTACTGCTTTTTTCGCTCTTTCAATCCCCAGAGACTCAACCAGACCTACTCCTTCCCTGATCCCGGCTGTATCTACGATCCTCAGCGGTATTCCCTCAACCACCAGCATCTCTTCAATCAGATCCCTGGTTGTGCCAGGTACTTCTGTTACCAAGGCTCTCTCCTCATCCAAGAGCAGATTCATCAGTGTTGATTTTCCCACATTGGGCTTACCCAATAAAACAGTCCGCAGCCCCTCTCGATAAACGCGCCCCAAACTAGACCCTCTGACCAACTCTGCAGCTTTATCTTCAACCATTTTTATCTGCTGCGCCCTTACACCTGGAGGCACAGGATCTACATCATCAGGGAAATCTATCTCAGCTTCTATCTCAGCCATTATTCTTTTTAGTTGGTTCCGCATATCTTTGATCTTATCAGAAACACCGCCCCTCAACTGCCTGCAGGCCAGTTCTGCACCTTTATTGCTCTGGGCTCTAATCAGATCAAGCACAGCCTCAGCTTGGGCAAGATCGATTCTGCCGCTTAAAAAGGCCCGTTTAGTGAACTCACCTGGCTCTGCTAATCGTGCACCCTTTTTTAATACCAGATCCAGTACACGGCGCACAGGTATTATTCCACCATGACAGTAAATCTCCACCACATCATCCCTGGTATAACTGTGCGGAGCTCTCATCACGGTGATCAGAACCTCATCGATAACATCACCATCATTACCGCAGATATAACCCAGATGCATGGTATGGGAGGCTATTTTTTTTAAATCCAGATCCTTTTTGCGCGGCTTAAAAATGCAAGCGGCCAATTCCACTGCCCCTTCACCACTGAGCCGCACAATGCCGATTGCTGCTTCTCCTAGGGTTGTGCCTAGTGCAGCTATCAGATCATTTTGCTGCATGATCATCACCACCTAAAAATACTTTCAGTTAACCAAAACTACATTAAAAGTGATATAAAAATAAGGGGAA
>LFTQ01000146.1 GCA_001513545.1 Clostridia bacterium DTU068
GTCGTCCACTTCCAGCGCTTCGGAGAGACATTGAACCACCTGCAGGGGTATATGAATGGGAAAAAGTTTTATTAAGGTGGCTTCTGACATCCATTTGTCGACAGGCGGCTATTAAGGAAGGCCGCCTGTTTAAATTCCGGGATTAACATTTTCCAACTGCTCAACCCATAGGGGCTGCTGAAAACGATTGTCATAGATCAAAAGCGGGTATTTCCTGGCAGTTGCCTTTAGCCTCTCCTGGCTTAGTTGTCCAAGCAAACTTATACCTTCAACCGAATCCATCTGCTGCACCTGTTTCACTTCCTCACCAGACATGATTTCTCTTGATATTATTAAAACAATGTTATAAATTCGATCATCCTCGAGGTGTCGTAGACGGGATCTCGCCACACCACACATTCCCCCGTACCGGCCTGGCCTACTGGCAAAAGCCTCACACTCAATTTTTCTTTTCTCCTTCACCTCATCCCAATCCAAAACAACCCCCCGCTCTCTTGCGGCCATGGCATTTAAAGCCTTGAAGGTAAACTCATTAAAAGCAAACTGCATATCTTCTGTGGTCAACGGACGGAGTTCCTCTGGTTTCTTGATCTGGTAAATCAACAGCTCCTGTGCCAACACATTAACATCACCATAGGAAATAGCAAAATCACCAATTCTCGCTACCACCTTTTGCCCCTCAGGTGTAGCTTTAATGTCATACGCTTTTTCCATCGCTTGTTCAGCCACCTGGGATAATCGGATCTCCCTCTCCCTTTCCACCATGCGCCATGCAAGGGAGACCACCAACAACAACGCCACACCTATCCCCAAAAAGAGGAACCACTTTTTTTTATTACGTGTCATTTTCTCTATTCCTTTCCGCGCCAATAGTATCCTATAACCGCAACCGTCAGAGCAGCCAACAGGTAAACCAATAATAAAACCAGCAAAAGAGAAAACGACTGCAGATAAAGGGTCACTTCCCCATGATCAATAATTTTCGTATAGGGAGGGGTGGTCACCCACGCAACCCAGTTGGGAGGATCGTCTAGCCAACTGAACCTATCATAAACAGATGCAAGCAGCGATTGGCTGGTGCTCCAAGGTGTCACTTTCGCCAGAAATAGCTGCCCTCCACTTTGACCATTCTCCAGGAGTTCCTTTTCGGCCATCACCCAGAGGATGCTAGTTGCCACGCCTGTGGATGCAGAACGTGTCATGATGGTGACCGCCGCGGCGAAAAATGTCCATAAGAATGCCATTGCGATGTATACTAATAGATTTCGCCATAAAGTTAAATGCAAAAACGCACGCAGTTCGCGGCCGGGCACCTCCGGCAAAAATACTGTCACCAGTAGAGCACCAACAACTACAAAGATGATCGTTCCAGCCGTATAGATCATGAGCGCCAATACTTTTCCCCATATGAGTTGTCTGAACTTCACACGAAGGATAGCTGACTGTTTAATGGCTCCGCTGCTTAAATCGTCTCCAAACCAGACAGCACCAACGTACAAGAACAACACAATCCCTAAACCGGCAAGAAGGCCTGCACCGCTTGCAGTAGGCAGGTTTCCCCATTTAAACCAATGAAGCAATGTCGACAACTCTTCGCCCAGCCCTGGAGGCGGGAGTGATCCCGGGTGACCAACCCAAGACCCAGTATGCAGGATGATAGCGAGTCGATAAGCCCGGAGGGTTGGGATAATTACAACAAGCAGTGCGGCAACAGGAACGATGAAATAGAACATCTTGCGCCGAACCCGCATATGCTCCGCCGTTATAATACGAAGAACATCTTGAATCACTGCTCAAGCCCCCAATCTTTCAGTCTCTTACACTAACATAATACCCAAGAATAATCCCTCCCACTGCTACGAATGTATATATCACGAGTGCGGTCATCAGAAAGGAAATAGGCAATAGATACGGTTGTATGACCCCATTTTCAATGGTTCGTGTTAAGGGAGGAGATGTCGTCCATAGAATCACCGGAGCTGAATCGATTACCCAGGAGAAACGATCGTAAACAAAGGCGAGTATGGATTGAATGGTACTAATGGGGGCTATTTTCGCTATTAACAGTTGTATTGTGCTATTTCCCGAAAAAAGTATCGCAGTCTCCGCAAAAGGCCACATAACACCTACAGCAACTCCTATAACAGGTGAACGGCTCAGCAGTGTAATCATGGCGGCTAAGCAAGCCCACATGACCGCTATAATGCTGTAGAGCATAAGGTTTCGAAGGGGTATCCAACGCAATAAAGCAGCCGGTTCGCGGCCAGGTACATCGCTCAAAAATAGGGTCGTAAGCACCGAACCAAGAACGATGAAAATCAGAATACCAGCCATATACAAAGCAAGAGTCAGAATCTTGCCTACAACCACCGGCATAAGATGTTTTTGTAGTACTGCAATTTGCTTATTCACACCCGTCCGTAAATCATCCGCAAACCACACAGCGCCAACATACCCAACAAGTATAATACCCACCCAACCCGCAAGGTATGTCGCGCCTGCGGCGGTAGTAATATTCTCCCATCGAAACCAGTATAGCATTTGTGATAAATCAACTCCGGCAAAAGGATTTGGTACACCCGTGGGCAGTTCAATGGTACCCTTATGAAAGGCTAAGGCATTATTATAAGCACCAATTTCTAAATAGAGAACATATATTAGTGAAAGCAGCGGAATGACGCAGAAAAAAGGTTTGCGCAGGACCCGGCTTATCTCCGCCTGTATGATTCGGATAAATCCACCACCAATCAATAAGGTAACCTCCTCGAAACCTGTTTTTCCTCGAAAACATACTCCAGCTCCGAAATCAGCAGCCGACTACTTTGAGGTACAATACCGTGTTCAGCAAGGTGCTGCAAAAAAAGAGGCCCCTTCTCCTTTTGAACCGCAGCTGTTACCCATACTCCTCTTTTACCAATCTCCAAAACTAGAGGAGTACGAAGTAAGTCCATCGAAATATCTCCGGGCAGATAAAAGATAACCTTTGTGGCTTGTTCTGCCAATTCCTTTGTTTCCCCAGTGTAAACAAGTCTGCCTTGATCAAGAATGACAATGCGATCTGCCAGCAGTGTAATGCGTTCCAATTGGTGGCTGGAGAAGATCAGAAATCTATCCTTGGAGCGGTAAGTAACGAAAGTGTCTTCCAGCAGCTGCTGCCCCTCTAAATCCAGGCCATTAAATGGTTCATCTAGGATAACGATCTGGGGATTCCCTAGAAAGGCATTGGCTAAACCCAAGCGCTTGCGCATGCCTTGAGAAAAATCTTTAATTTTTTTTCCCTTTGGTGGGATATCCCATTTTTCTAGCTCTCTTTCTACCTCGTGTGCTTCCACTGGATATTCACGAAGGGCGTTGAAGTATCCTAACTGGTTCTCCGCAGTCAAGTATGGGTAAAAAGGGGGATCCTCGAATAAATAACCTAAGTTTCCACGAATCTTCTCCACAGGTTGGCCATTATAAAACACAGTCCCGCAGGTTGGGAATATGCGTCCTGTTAAAATGTTAAACAGCGTTGTCTTGCCAGCTCCGTTTGGACCTACCACTGCTGTCACACCAGGCTCGATAACAAATCGCAATTGTTTTAATGCCTCGTGATTTCTATATTTTTTCGTGACTTCGACCAACTCAAACACCGTTTTACCTCCTTGTAAAAAAAATAATGACAAGAAATAGGAGTAGAGGCTCGAAGCCTTTACTCCTGACCCTGTACTTATGATTATCAAATATGCAGAACTAGTTATCATAATTTAATTTAGTTAATATAGACCATTGAAACCGGGTTTAAGAAATAAAGATATCTGGTCCCGCCAGCAATCGCATAACCGCTCAGTGCAGTAGTGTATACACCACTTTTACTATAACTGTGAAGTTTTTGGCCGCTCCAACTTACAGAAAACGGGAAATTAACCCCTGAATTCGATTTCCCATCACCCCAAGATACATTCCAATATACAGCTTGCATCTTACCAACATAGGAATGTGCACCAAAAGCAGCCTGTGCTCTTAAAGAACTGATGCGCGACGTATTGATCCATGTGTAGCCAGCGCTACCGTATGCAGTACCTTGAGGTTTAATTTCTCCTTCATCAGATTTGTCAGACATGTCAATCATCTTTACAGGAGACACTGTTGCTCCTTCCGGTACCGTAGAATCCTGAGCAAAAGCCGTTCCAGTTGTCAACATTAATAATGACACGACCACTAAACAAAATGTCAACCATACATACTTTCTATACATGTTTTACACTCCCCTCCCTACACAATTATTGATCCTCAGCACTACGGTTTAAAAAACCATACACACTACTTCCTGCCCCTGATTATTTCCACGTTATAGACATTATTTACCCACATCAATTTCCAGGAATAAATTTTGTGCTCTCCCCTGCGTCGAACATCCCCTTTTTTTGATGTGTTTTCTTCAGCATCTGATAAACTTCTGTTTCATCCAGTTCTAGAAACTGTCTTCATGTTTGGGTGATTCTTTAACACTTGAATTTGGTAACGACTTGAACTCTGACGAAATTAAAGTTTCGCTTAGAACTACCATCAGTGCTACTATATAACATCTTAGATATATTATGGTTAATTCCTCTATCGAAAAATGAGATATTTTGCCTCTTTTTATCCTATAATCATTTTTACACTGTTTACATTTTTCAGTATGATAAAAGAAGTTTGGAGTTCCTGCGGCAGCGGGAGGTCGTCCACTTATTTTTTTCAGTAATCAGAGCAACTATTTCCACCACCTGTTTTATAAAAAATATTATCTTGCGGTCTCTTTCCTATTTTTTGTATGATAAAAAAAATAAAAGCTATCGGGAGCTATCTGGAGCAATCTGAAGTTACAGAGAGACGGAAATTCTACAGAAAAGATGAAATTCGGCGGACCCAACGGGGAACTCTCTGCTGCCATCCGCTACCTCTCCCAGCGCTATTCTATGCCCACAGGCAGAGCCAAAGGAGTTTTGACCGATATCGGCACAGAAGAACTAGCCCACTGGAAGATCATCGCCACCATGGTTTACAAACTGACGAAAGGGGCACCTCCAGAGGAATTACGCAGGGCAGGACTAGGCGGCTACTATGCCATCTGGGATAAGGGGATCCACCCCAGCGACTCCAACGGTGTCCCCTGGACAGCTGCCTACATCAACACCATGGGCGATCCGATAGCTGACCTCCATGAGGATATGGCAGCTGAAGAAAAGGCCCGGGCAACATATGAAAACCTGATCAATCTCACTGATGATCCCGACCTGATAGATGTTTTGCGGTTCCTGCGGCAGCGGGAGGTCGTCCACTTCCAGCGCTTCGGAGAGACACTGGATCACCTACAGGGGTATATGAATGGGAAGAAGTTTTATTAAAGTGGCATCAAGCAGCCATTTGCTGGCAGGCGGCTTTTATGGAAAGGCCGCCTGTTTTTACTGGGAAGCAGGGGATATTTCTTGGCTTTTTTTGTTGCGCTTTAACTATTAAGATTTCGTTCTAATTCCTCTCTATTAAACTTTCAAGACCTGCCTTCTGAGTGATTGAAAGTCCTGATATTCTTGACACGTTTTATTATGAAATCGTATGTTGAAGTTCATCAAAATTATTTTTCAACCTGATAAAAGTCAATCAACTTATAATTTCTGGTCAACATCGCCCTGCCCTGTTCGGCAGCAGTTCCAAGAACACTACCCATCCACCGATAAAAGGGCTCTACATAAATAATTAAGACCTCATGAAAAAAGGTCTTAATTGAGAAAGTAATTATGGATTCTAGATTACCTGCCGTAGTATATTGAATTTTCTCTTAATTTACTGGCGCATATTATTTAACTGGTTTCTTTTTCTTACAAAAATCACGAAAAGTGATATTGTTACAAAGGTATCTAACAAATAGGCCCCAATCTTTTCTTGTATACGCCCAAAAGGTATTAAAAAGAGAGCTGTGTCCACTAGAAAAAAGAATACTATAAGTTTTATGTATGATTCTAATATTGCTATTCGGTGGTCATAATATTTATTCCAGCTTATAACTACTATTGCTCCAATAATAACTAAAGGTATTGCTAGAGTTAAAGTTTCTAAATGCAATGAAGCACCAAATATCTCCGCTGATAGAGATCCGAGACCAAGAAATATTACACTACTGTAAGACGCATCACGTATTTTTTGATATTGTATCTCTTTAGGTAACATGTCTAAAATTTACTACGCAATTCCTCCCCATGTTTAATTTTTTTTCTTGATGATCTGGAGACTTGTTCTAGAAACATCAAAATAAATATCAAATAAAACAAAATGTCTGTAATAATACACGGCCAACATATAATGCTTTTTATTTGGAGAATCATTAGGAAGGATGCAACAGCAGCTAATACTGCGGAAAAACCCAGGGTCACATATTGGAGTCGTTGCATTTTGCGAGAAAAATAATAACTTATAGCGATCAGTGATGAGCCAATTAATGCAAGAATTGCTAACTGAAATTGGCTGACTGGTAAACCTAAAAAGCCGATGCTACAGGATATGCAAGACGTGCTCCATTTTAGCCAGACAACATAGATCGAAAAGATAATAGTTGCGGCCAACACAATTTTCAATATTCTTTCCAAAAAAACCCCCTGCCTTCAGGACTACTATTATTTTAAAATCATCACATAATAGATACACCTCCATTTCATTCTGTTATATGTATGGTAAATTTATTTAATTATTTCTATTTATATCATGATATTCCTTCTACTTATAATCAGTTATTATTGGAAATAATGTCGTTTATCGTTTCCCCATAAACCTCTTTAAAAACAAAGGTCTTAATTGAGAAAGCAGTTGCGTTTTACCACCTGCCCATTTTATAGGGGGTTTTATTTTTTCAGCGGCCAAAGACAAATATTTCCACCACCTGTTTAAATAGAACTGTCTCTTGATTAGTTTTTCTATTTTTTGTATTCTATAAGAAAATGAAAGCTATCGGTAGCTATCGGAAGTAATTTGAAACTTTATAGAGTTGGATTTTCTCCAGAAAAGATGAAATTCGGCGGACCCAACGGGGAACTCTCTGCTGCCATCCGCTACCTCTCCCAGCGCTATTCTAT
>LFTQ01000029.1 GCA_001513545.1 Clostridia bacterium DTU068
TCAGTTATTCTCGTTACAATCAGATACGCATCAGCGATATTAATGTTTAAAGACTTAGCGAGTTGATAGATCCTACCTGCTGTGCGTACCCCTTTTGCTGTTGGATCGGAAATAACTAGCATTACATCAACATCTTCAATGGTCTTGCGGCTGATATGTTCAAGACCTGCTTCATTATCTATCACAAGATAGTCATAACTCCGATCCATGTTCGCTAAATGACGCTTTAAAATGTCAGTCGGAAAACAGTAACATCCTGGCCCTTGTGGCCCTCCCATTACCAACAAATCAACATGATCAGTTTCAACAAGGGCACGGTGTAGTTCGAATTGTAAGTATGTTTCCTTGGGCATCGATGTAGGAACATCGCCTTTTTTAATATCAACGAGGATTTGTGAAATGGTATTCTCAACTTCATACCCTAAAGCCTCGTTGAGATTGGCATTGGGATCAGCATCAACCGCGAGAATTGCACCTTTCTTTTTCTCTATCAGGTACTTGATCAGAAGTGCTGCGACGGTTGTCTTCCCAGTTCCTCCTTTTCCAGCCATTGCTATGTGCTTTGCCATATCTGGACACCCTCTCTGTTATTTAAAGTGTCACCGAGCCACCTGTCTTTTTCTATTACGCACCTAATTTTAACTTGGCAAATGACCCGATTCCATTAGCCTCACGCGGTCCAACGATAACTTCCCAACCGGAAAGCTCTTCGATCTTGCCCTTGATAGC
>LFTQ01000176.1:0-2205 GCA_001513545.1 Clostridia bacterium DTU068
TGGTCTCCTTTCAGTACTGCAGTAATTACTACAGGTGAAATATGCGTATACCTGGTCAACCCACACCGGGGACATACCTTTGCCCTCTCTGTCGCCAGGTTCTCTGTCCTTGTGCCACAACGACCACAGTATTGGTGGGTTTGATCCCATAGCAGGATTTGCCGCGCCCGACCAGCCAAAGCGTAGATGTCTTCTTCCAAAACATCATGTAAAGATAGCAATTCCCTGAAAACCATTCCCTCCGGATACTCTGAATCTGCGTCATCTTCCATGGCATAACAAGGTTCACCCATCAATGTGCCGAGATACTGTTTACTGATCGGTGTTATATTAAGCTCAATATCTTTAGCACAAGGGATACTTGCTCTCCCATCTTCCAAATAAATTAGCAGCATATTGCCACGGAAAATAAACAAATAAGCCTGCTCATTAGGCTCACCTGAGGATCTAACTGCCGGTACATATCGTTGATATAAACTACCATTTGACACCTGCATCAAACCCTCCCGGCGAAATATAATACGACAGCATCCGCCAGCTTTTATACTTTTTTTAACTATAGATCTTACACCTTTACTATTCTTCGGCGAAAGTGAGGGCGTAACCTCTCAGTTTCATAAGTTTTTACATAAACCTGGTGTGACAAGGGTGTGACAAGGGGACGGGGGTCGTGTCACGCAACCATGACGAGGGAACAGGCGGCGTGTCAACGTAATTGGTCGTTAGTTATTAGCCGGGCAGCAGACCTGTCCCCCTGATCCGCGTGGCAGCATTATTTATATTTAGGTTATACTATAATATTAGCAGCCTTTATGCAGACCATGCCAAAGGAGAAGTCGAATGTACCAAATCTTAGTAAACCTGAATTTGTTTGTTGTATTATCTGTTCTGGTATTATCTTTGATTATATTATCAAAGGCTGCAGATTCACTGGTTGATAATGCAGCTAAACTTTCAAAAATTTTAGGATTATCTCAACTGATCATAGGCGCTACAATAGTTTCACTTGGGACAACACTACCGGAGCTATCGGCATCTGTTGTTGCTGCATTACAAGGAAATGGTGATTTTGCGTTAGGTAATGCGGTTGGATCAATTATTACCAACACAAGCTTAATACTTGGCATTGCAGCTCTGTTTGGAAAAATCCCTACAAATAAAGAAACCTCACAAAAATTGAGCATGCTGATTGCAGCAATAATGATTTTATTTTTAACAACCGTACCTTATAAAATCGGTAATAACAGTGGGCTGATTCCGCAGTGGTTGGGATTTATCCTATTACTGCTTGTTCCGGTTTACATATTTTATTTGATTAAGCGTGAAAAGAATAATAATTCTCAGGAAAATAATTATAATGCTGAAAAATCTATAGGAATAATTGCTGCTTTTATTGCAAAAATCTTGCTTGCTGGATTTGTTATCGCACTAAGCGCATCTGCTTTAGTTGCATCTGCAGAAGTGCTTGCCGAAAGAATGGGAATTCCGGATGTAGTGATTTCCTCTACTCTGGTTGCTTTCGGAACAAGTGTACCTGAATTGAGTACTTGTATTGCAGCAGTAAGAAGCAACCATGGAGGGTTAGCTATAGGAAATATCCTGGGTGCAAACATCTTGAATATTTTGNNTTGTAATTGGAGCATCTGCTGCTTTGACTCCTGACGGCATATCAGTACCACAATCCTTTTATGCGATTCATTTCGTAGGCCTTGCTGTAGTAATGGGAACCTTTGGGTTTTTTGCTTATAACAAAAAGTTTCATGAGATCAATAAAAGAGAAGGCATTATCCTGATTTTGATTTACGCAGCTTATCTAGGAGCCAATATATTTAATACCTTTTATCGATAAAGAACTCCTGTAAAACCTACTCAAACTACTCAGTCCAACCACCCGTGGCACGGGGACGTTTCGTTTGCCACATTTTCCATAAATATAAATACAACAACTTAGCGGAAGTTTCAGTCCCCTAGAATTCGGCTGGGGGGCGTAATCTATGCTGCCCCTTTTCGCTTCTACTGCAGGGTTTTTCCAGGCATCACTAGAATAAAAATGAAAACACCGTAAATGTGGGGAAGCATGGGGGAAGCAGGGGGACGTTCTTTTTGCTTCCGACGGGGGACAGCTTTCTTGTTCCGGCAAAGGGGGGTAACTTTGAAGCAGCTGTTACAAGTAAGGATCAAACACGCTGGTTACACAGATAACAA
>LFTQ01000176.1:2219-4655 GCA_001513545.1 Clostridia bacterium DTU068
AATGCCATTACAAATATTGATTTTTCTTTGCAGGAGGGCGAGCTTATTGGCTTAATCGGCCCCAATGGTGCTGGAAAAAGCACCACCATCAAAGCTATTTTAGGCATGCTACCGGTAATGGCTGGAGAGGTAATTTTGAATGGAAGCAGTAAGAGATATGCCTATGTTCCCGAGCAGCCCGTTTTTTATGATGAATTGACTGTATGGGAGCATCTGGAGTTGGCTGCTGCAGCACACAGCATCAATCAGCTTGTATTTGAAGAACGCAGCAGCAGATTGCTCAAGCTGTTTCGCTTGGATAATGCAAAGCACTACCTGCCCGGAACATTATCTAAAGGAATGCAGCAAAAAGTCATGCTGGTTATCGGTTTTCTGCTGCAAGCTGATATTTACATTGTAGATGAGCCCTTTATGGGCCTTGATCCACAGGCTATCATGGACTTTTTGAGGCTGCTGAAACAGGAAAGAAGGCGGGGAGCAGGTGTTTTGATGTCCACCCATGCCCTGGATACAGCAGAAAAAGTTTGCGATTCTATCATATTGATGTCAGAAGGCCGGCTCTTGATGAGAGGGAACCTCACACAAATCCGGCAGATCTGCGGGCTGCCTGATGGGTCCCTGCTGGAGTGTTTTAATAAATTGCTGGAGTACAGACAATGACACCCGAAAAGCTTTTTTTCACACGCCTGCGTTCAGAGTGGAAATTAAACTACACTGCATGGCGCCCAGTCATTGATTGGACAGTAGCACTCTACATCATTATTCCCGGCGTTATTATTGCAGTTATCTGCTATCTACGCTTATGGAGCCAACTCCCCCCTTGGGCCGCTGATATTTCCATCTACACACCTTTACTGCTCATCTTTTTATACAGCTGGACAGGAACAATCAGGTTATTCCTTGAGGAGGCAGACCAGCTTTTTCTGCTCCAGCGTAGGGAATGGATGCGGCGGATCATGATCTGCGGGATCATTTATTCTGCAGTATGCACCCTATTAACAACACTATTGCTCATTACTATCCTTGCACCATTCCTGTACCTGGGCTACGGCTTGTCCATCAGACAGCTGACACTGCTGTTGGTGATTACCTTCCTGTTCAAGATGAACATAGGCCTGGTAAAACAGTTTATTTCCCTGCGTCTGGCTTCATGGATAGAAAAGATCACTTTCATAATTCTTTTTATCTCAACACAGCTGTTGTTTATCAAAGTAGTTCCCCTGCTTATCGACCACTTTCTGCTGGGGTACACCTGCTGCATACTGCTTGGTCTGTCACTCCTTTTACTCATCAAACTCCGACTTGATATAAAAGGGGCTTTTTTTGATGACATAGCACGTGAAAACAGTGAACGATTAAAGTATGCGGCTTTTATGTTAGAGACTTCGGGAGTGACCATTAAAAAACCCAGCACGAAGAGAAAAAAGCCTGTGTTTTACTCTAGAATTAAACGTTTGTTTAATGAGCGTACCACAGCCAACACATTGGTGGAAGTATGTATCAAAACCTTCCTGCGCAGTATAAATAATCTCTCTATATATATGGTATTGGTGTTGTTAGGTATACTCTATATGAACAATCCCAATTGGTCCGTCCTGATCATCTGGCCGTTTTTAGCTTTTTCCTTTGCAATGCTGATTAAATCCCATTATGTTGAGGTCATAACATCAGATTATCTGAAACTGTTTCAGTGGAAATCCGAAGATAAAAAAACAGCAGCCCGGAAATCGATCCTTATTTTATCAACTCCAGGCTTTTTGCTGATCAGCTCTGTATTGGGTTTCAACTTATTCGACTGGATCGGGCTTTTCGCTATTTTACCTGTGGGAGTAGGAGTGAATTATTATATATCCAAATTAGCCTATTAACGGGATCAGGCGAAACTATACTACGTCTCTGCTGAATTCGCCCGTTTCATGATTTCTTGGACTATCGATGTTTGGTGGGACAAGGGAACAGGTTCCTTGTCCCTCATAATTGAACCTGCACTGCCTGATCCAACTGCATTGAATCCGGTGTTACAATACAATCATAAGCCAAAACATACACACCTGCTGCGGCTGCTTCTCGCAATGCTTTGCCAAACTCTACATGAGTTATGTCATTTGGGATGAAAAACTTAACAGGTTTAAATTGGATGATAAATATAACATAAGCCTCATAGCCTTCCTGCAGCACATCGATCAAATGATATATATGTTTTACACCTCGTTCTGTCGGTGCATCTGGAAAAGCTGCCACCCCATCATTTTCCAAGGTTACGCCTTTTACCTCAATAAAAGCCTTCCGCTCTTTATCTTCAATATAAAAATCCATTCGGGTATTCCCATACTTCACTTCAGGATGTACCAATGTGGGATTTGGATATAATCCGCCTGCTTCCAGCCATTCTTTCACTACCTTGTTGGGAGCCTGTGAATCGATGTTCACCAGTAA
>LFTQ01000176.1:4800-6731 GCA_001513545.1 Clostridia bacterium DTU068
ACAGGTTGCAGACATCTATGTTCGCCTATATAGAAGGTACCGTTCAGAACAAGATAGCAGAAAGCAAAAAAACGATCCCTCGCTTCTTGATTCTTCAGCTATTTGTTCCCTTGCATAACTGTTTCTCAATATTTCGTCTACCGTACATGATACGGATTATTGCTACTGTTCTATGATCTTCAATGGCCAGATAAAAGACCAGGTAATTATCAACCTGCAAAACCCGTAGCCCCATACCCGCCAAGGTTCTTTTTCGTACAGCCGGCAGCGAAAATGCAATGTATTCGTAAATTCCGCGCAGGTCGTTTTCCGCCTGCTCGGTATAAACCACACTCCAAGCACTCATAACCCGTAATCCTTGCTCATCCTGTTAAAAACCTTTTCGGCCGGGGCAACATTTCCGCTGCTTAAATCAGCCATACCTTTCTCTATTTCCGCGTTAAACTGCTCATCACTGAGATCCACTACCGACAAAGGCTTGTTTTGAGGGAGTTTCACATCAAAAGGAATTCCGCGCTGAAGCACAACCTGGCGCAGAAAAATATCGATTGCGTTGGACATGGAAATGCCAAGCTGCTCAAGCACCTTTTCAGCCTGTTCCTTAACTTCAGGCTCAACACGGGCAAATATATTAGCGGTCTTTGCCATTTTAAAACGCCTCCTTCTGCACATATTATACCCAGTTGTATTGCAATATGAAATCGTTCCGCAAGTCTACGTCATCTCATCCGTCCGTTCCCTCTTATCTAGACGAAGAGCGTTTTTCAAAGAGACAAGGGACCTGTCCCCCTGCTCCCTAGCGGGGAAGCAAAAAGAACGTCCTCTTGCTTCCTACAAATACTTGCTGGCTTCCCTTATACTTAATTTTGCCAGCTTTGATTCATACTTTTTGAGGAGTTCCCTGACCCAATCAGGATTCACCTTGCTGTATTCTCTCAAGCTCCAGCCAATAGCTTTATTAATGAAGAATTCCTTTGTGCCTAAATTATTACAAATAATTTTCTCTAAAAGTTCCGTATTTGTCTTTTCCTTTAACTTTCTTTGAAAATTAATAGCGACCCTTCTCAGCCAAAGATTATCACTCATGCTCCATACAAGCATTTCATCATTGACAGAAGGATACTTTAATGAAAGATATCCTATAACTTTATCAAGTACATCTGCAATATCCCACCAGGGTTTTGTTATTATCAGTTTCTTTATTTTATCAAGATCTTTGTCTGTGAGTTTTTTCTGAATAGAATGGATATACTCTGTTCCGACATATTGAGCCTCACGATAATCTTTCTCCCAGCATAGATTTATAAAATCCCAATCGATATCTTCATTTTTTGCAGCACTCTTGATATATGGTTTAACTATTTTTATCAGTTTTGGTCTGGGGATACCTAAAAACGGAAATTTATTCTTCATATAAGCTGACATCTGTACTGCTCGTTCTTCATCCTTCTCATTTTCCAATGTGATAAACATATTTTCATACCACATTCTATTTCACCTCACTGGACAAGGGAAGGGATAAGGAACCTGTCCCTGTGTCATCTGTGTCTCCTATGCAGGGAAGCAAAAAGAACGTCCCTCCGCTTCCCAATGACTACTTCTCAAATTGGAATTTATTCATATTTACGATATGCTTCCCAAAAACAAATCATAATACCGATACACATAACAATTGTTGCAATAATAAATGGGATTAACATATGAGTCCCAAGGAAAGAACCCAATAATCCAGTAATTCCATTATAATCCCAAGGGTTCAAAGCTGCGTAAATAAAGCTAAATGCTGAAAACACCAAGCCAACAACAGTTATTAAGACGCCAAAAATCATTTTGTTATTATTCATGAGTAGTCCTCCAAATTATAATTTCCATGCTCATGATAACCATATCCCCGTATCCGTTTTTTGTTATAAAAATAGGCTCATCCGACT
>LFTQ01000201.1:0-24124 GCA_001513545.1 Clostridia bacterium DTU068
CGGCAGTTAAGCCCTCCAGCGCCGATGGTACTGGTTTTCCGGGAGAGTAGGTCGCTGCCAGAATTTTTATAATCCTCGGTAGCTCAACGGTAGAGCATCCGGCTGTTAACCGGAGAGTTGCAGGTTCGAATCCTGCCCNNATAAACAGGCAGAACACACAGTTCTGCCTGTTGTTTTTTTAAGTCAGTGAGTCAAGGGGACATGAGTCAAGGGGACAGGTACTTTGACTCACTGCGGACATGTTTGATCAAAAGTGTGGTACAGTTGATGATGGTGACGGTTAATTGCCGTTACTATCAATAGTACACGAAGCTGAAGTTGGTTTTGAGTGACGCGACCCCCGTCCCCATGTCACCCCCCTGTCACCTGGTTTTTTTGAAATTCTGACCTGTTAGATGTATACTTGTATACAATCAATCTTGTGCAGGATAATGGTTTATTATCTCGAATTTACTTTTATGTTTTTATGAGTTTATATATGGAGGATGAGCTATGTCGGAACGGTTAGACAGTTTTATTAGTGAAGTTATTGCTAAGAATCCAGGAGAAAAGGAATTTCACCAGGCTGTTTATGAAGTGGCTGCATCTGTGCTGCCCTTTATAGAACATGATTCCAAATATAAGCAGGAAAAGATTTTGGAACGATTAGTGGAACCTGAACGTGTAGTTATGTTTCGCGTTACTTGGGTTGATGACAATGGGGATGTCCAGGTCAACCGAGGGTATCGTGTACAAATGAACAGCGCTATTGGCCCTTATAAAGGAGGTCTGCGTTTCCACCCTTCTGTTAACTTAAGTATTTTGAAGTTTCTAGCATTTGAACAGGTTTTTAAAAATTCCCTGACTACACTACCGCTGGGTGGAGGCAAAGGAGGAGCAGACTTTGACCCGCGAGGCAAGTCGGATCAGGAGGTTATGCGCTTCTGCCAATCCTTTATGAATGAGCTTTTCCGCCACATTGGCCCTGATACAGATGTCCCTGCCGGCGATATTGGGGTCGGCAGCAGGGAGGTAGGCTATCTTTTCGGCCAGTATAGAAAAATTCGGAACTCTTTTACCGGGGCTATCACAGGGAAGGGTGTCGGTTGGGGCGGCAGTCTGATACGTCCGGAGGCCACCGGTTATGGTGTTGTATATTTTTTACGGGAGATGCTGAAAGTTAAAGGTGATGACCTCAGAGGGAAGACTATTGCTATTTCAGGTTATGGAAATGTGGGCAGTTATTTTATTGAGAAGGCCTGCCAGTACGGAGCACGGGTTGTTACAATCGCAGATGATAAGGGCTATGTTTACGATCCCGAGGGAATCAGCGGTGAAAAACTGGAGTATTTAAAGGATCTTTGGGTTGTTCATCGCCGACCGGCCAGGGATTTTGCAGAAAAGTTCGGTTTGAAGTGGGTCGAGGGACGGAGACCCTGGGAGGTTCCCTGTGATATTGCAGTGCCCACCGCTACTCAGAATGAGCTTGACCTTGCAGGGGCAAAGAATTTGGCTCAAAACGGTTGCAAGTGTGTTGTAGAGGCTGCTAATATGCCGTGCACTCATGAGGCTGTGGATGTTTTTAAATCTGCTGGGATCCTTTTTGCCCCGGGTAAAGCTGCCAACGCAGGTGGTGTTGCTGTAAGCGGACTGGAGATGTGCCAGAACAGCCAGCATATCTGCTGGTGTGCCGATGAGGTTGACTGCAAACTTCAGGACATTATGAAAAACATTCATCAACAGTGTATAACATATGGAAAAGAAAAGGGACAGATCAACTATGTTAAAGGTGCTAATATCGCCGGTTTTATCAGGGTAGCGGATGCTATGTTAGCCCAAGGAATAATCTAAGATGTTTCGGATTGTTCAGTTTGAGAGAGGTTTCTAAAAGGTATGCCATATACCATAATGTGGTAGAATAAGTAAAGGGTATTTCTTCACTCTAGCTGCCATCCTATTGAAGTTTGGGGTAAACCCAGCCCAATTATGTATACCTACATTGTGGAATTAATTGATATAATGGGGCTGATATGCAGAAAATAGTTGCAACCTATTAAATGACCGACAGCCTTTTTTATTGACAGGCAAAGGGGGACTATGCTAAAGTATAACAGGATCTTTTTATGGCTGTATTTGGCACTATTTTTTGTTGTTGAGGCAGTAGGAGGTGGCTATAGTGCGAGTGGGTGTGACTTTAGCATGTACTGATTGCAAAAGCCGCAATTATACAACAGAGAAAAACAAAAAGAACAACCCTGAGCGGTTGGAGTTTAAGAAGTATTGTCCTAAATGTAAGAAACAAACTGTCCACCGTGAAACTAAATAGATGGTGGCAGGCTGAAGGATGTGAGCCAGTTGGCTAAAAAACCCGGCGTAGCAAAGGCCAAAAAGGGTGGCAAAGCACGCTCTAAAAAGGCCGCATCAGCAGATGTAAAACAGGAGCAGGATCAGAGCTTGGTAGAAGCCACACCTGCTGCTGAAAAAAAACCCCATCCCCTTTTACGCTTGATCAAGCCAAGGGCTCAGGCGAAGATTAAAGATAAAGGAACTGCTGAAATCGCGGAAGTGAAGAAGAGTGCTGCTGATAAAAAGAAAGCTTTAGAGCAAAAGACAAAACGAACCCCCCGCACCAGAGAAAGCGGTAAACCTAAAAAGGTGCCTTTCCAGACCACAGTTAAGTTCTTTCAGAGTACATGGGGTGAACTGAAAAAAGTGCACTGGCCCGGCCGGAGAGAAATCGCTGTTTATACTATGGTAGTTATTTCAGCTGTAGTTCTTGTGGCCGCTATGATTTGGATTGCTGATACCGCTTTGAGCGCTTTGATCGAAATTCTGCTGAGTCTATAAAAAGATTCAGCTTAAGTAACATACCAGGGAGGTGGGGGCCGGGCAGGTCCCTTGCTTTATGGAAAAGAAATGGTTTGTGATTCATACTTATTCCGGTTATGAAAACAAGGTAAAAGCAAATTTGGAGAAAAGGGTTGCCTCCATGAATATGGAGGATAAAATTTTTCGCGTTCTTGTTCCTATGGAAGATGAAATTGAGATCAAAGACGGCAAAAGGCGTGTCTCCAAGAAAAAGATTTTTCCCGGCTATGTTTTAGTTGAGATGATCTTAACCGATGATTCCTGGTATGTTGTGCGCAATACACCCGGTGTAACCAGTTTTGTGGGTTCAGGGAGCAAACCCATACCATTAAGGGAAGAAGAGGTACAAAACATTATGCGCAAGATGGGCCTGGCAGAAGCACCGATCAAGATCGATCTTGACATCGGTGAAAGTGTCCGGGTAATCGCCGGCCCCTTTGAGAACTTTATCGGTTCTGTTGAGGAGATTTATCCAGAGAAGAGCAAACTTAAGGTGTTAGTATCTATGTTTGGTAGGGAGACACCGGTTGAACTGGAGTTCACACAGGTAGAGAAGTTGTAAAGGAAATATAAGAGAAAGGAGTGCCCAGCATGGCTGCAAAAAAAGTAATTGCCAAGGTTAAGCTTCAGGTAGAAGCCGGAAAAGCTACACCGGCACCACCGGTCGGTTCTGCTCTTGGCCCCCATGGTGTGAACATAATGGGCTTTTGCAAAGAGTTTAACGAGCGGACAGCTAAGGATGCCGGTTTGATCATTCCGGTGGAGGTCTTCATTTACCAGGACCGTACCTTGAGCTTTATTACCAAAACCCCGCCAGCTTCTGTTCTTCTAAAAAAGGCTGCAGGTCTGGAAACTGCCTCAGGTGAACCAAACCGGCGCAAGGTTGGCAAGGTATCACGGGCTAAGGTAAAGGAGATCGCTGAGCTGAAGATGCGGGACCTCAATGCTATGGATATCGAAGGCGCTATGCGCATGATTGAGGGAACAGCTCGCAGTATGGGTATTGAAATTGTCAATTAAGTTATCTGGCCAGGTTTTGATATAACCGGGAGACAGCAGTGGGAGGATTGGATCCGCTAAACCACAAAGGAGGACGAATCATGCCAAAGAAAGGTAAAAAATATTTAAACGCTCTTGAGAAGATCGATAGAAATCATTTGTACGAGCCCGATGAGGCATTAAATTTGGTCAAGGAAATTGCTCCTGCCAATTTCGATGAAACTGTTGAGGTTTCTGTGCGACTGGGGATTGACCCCCGTCATGCAGATCAGCAGGTGAGGGGAGCTGTAGTGCTTCCTCACGGGACGGGCAAAACAAGAAAAGTGCTTGTGTTTGCCAAGGGTGATAAAGCTACTGAAGCGGCTGATGCTGGAGCTGATTATGTCGGTGCCGAAGAAATGGTCAAAAAGGTGCAGGAAGGGTGGCTGGATTTTGAAGTGGCAGTGGCTACCCCGGATATGATGAGTATGGTGGGCCGGCTTGGTAAAATACTGGGTCCCCGTGGAATGATGCCTAACCCCAAAACCGGCACAGTAACCTTTGATATTGAAAGAGCGGTAAAGGAGATCAAGGCGGGTAAGATCGAATTTCGCGCTGATAAAACAGGTATTGTCCATGCACCTATCGGCAAGGTGTCTTTCCCAGTGGAAAGCTTGAAGGAGAACTATACAACCCTGATAGAGACATTGATAAAAGCCAGACCTGCTGCAGCGAAGGGGCAGTACATTAGAAGTGTTACTGTTTCATCGAGCATGGGTCCTGGTGTAAAAATAAATCCGGTAAAACCTTTAGGTTAATTTAATTTGACTTAAAAAAAATACTTTGCTATCCTATAAAAGTGACCGTAGACAGTAGGTGCCGCAGGGCTTAAAGGAGTACGCCTACCGAGGTTGAGGATTTTCAAGGGATTATCCTGGCCCTCTGCTGTTTGCGGAGGGCCTTATTTTTGTAAAGGAGGCGTGAAATGTTTACCCTGGAGAAGAAAAAAGAAATCGTTGCTGAGCTGGAACAAAAACTGAAGTCATCAAAAGCAGCGATTCTTGCCGATTATCGGGGCATCAAGGTAGAGGAAGCTACTGATTTGCGCAGAGCCTGCCGGGATGCTGGTGTGGAATACAAGGTAGTCAAAAACACATTGACCCAAATTGCTGCTGAAAACAGCGGCTTTCCAGAGCTCAATGAGTTATTGACAGGGCCCACTGCTATCGCTTTCGGCTTAGAAGATCCTGTAGCTCCGGCTAAGGTTCTGATGGATTTTGCGAAAAAGAACAAGAATTTTGAGATCAAGGGAGGGCTTATCGAGGGAAAGGTAGTGGGGTTTGCTGGGGTAAAGACCCTGGCTGATCTGCCGAGCAGAGAGGTGCTGCTCTCCCAGGTACTGGCTGGGTTTAATGCTCCGCTTACCAATTTATGCAGTGTTCTGCAAGGCCCAATGAGAAAGCTGGTATATGCATTACGAGCTGTTCAAGAACAGAAAGAGGCCTCTTAATCTTTAAGTTTAAAATTTGTTTTGAACATATTATTTGAATATATTAAAGGAGGTTTTTTTTATGAGTAAAGTTGCAGAGATTATTGAAGCAGTAAAGGGAATGACAGTTCTGGAGCTTGCAGAATTGGTCAAAGCCATAGAAGAGGAATTCGGTGTAAGTGCCGCTGCTCCTGTGGCTGTAGCTGCTGGTCCGGTTGCGGCAGCTGAAGCACCTGCTGAAGAAGAGAAGACAGAGTTTAATGTGGTTCTCAAGGCTGTCGGTGATCAGAAGATCAAAGTTATCAAAGCTGTAAGGGAGATTACAGGGCTTGGGCTAAAAGAAGCCAAAGAATTGGTAGACAATGCTCCGAAGCCAGTTAAAGAAAATGTAAGCAAGGAAGAAGCTGAGGAGATTAAGGCAAAACTTGCTGAAGTAGGTGCAGAGATCGAAATCAGCTAGTTTCATATCAGGGTGGTTTTTTCTTAACTGCTAAATGTTTATCGAAAATAAGTTCTAATTGTGATAAAGAAATCGGATGATAGGGAGCCCTTTCAAAATGCGTTCCTGAAAGGGCTCCTTTTGTTTTTTTGTTGACATTTGATCTTTTCCATGATATTCTTTAAGAATGTCTATTGGAACAAGTTTTGGCATGATTATGAAAAGAAGGGCGGTTGAAACTTGTTGGGCAAGGGAATAATGTAGATACCATCACTGCTTTCGGTTGATTTGGAGAAACGTAACAGTAAACCGAGTACGATAAGGGATGGTGTGTGATGGCTAATCCAAAACCGATTCAGGTAGGAGAGAGAGTACGTTGGAGTTATGGGCGGATTTCAGAAGTTCTGGAGATGCCCAATCTTATTGAGATTCAGAGACAATCCTATGAATGGTTTCTAAGTGAAGGTTTGAGGGAAACATTTCGTGATGTATCCCCGATACAGGACTTTACAGGTAATCTGAGCCTGGAGTTTATTGATTATTCGCTGGGAGAACCCAAATATTCTGTTGCTGAGTGTAAGGAAAGAGATGTTACATATGCTGCACCCCTAAGGGTGAAGGTGCGTTTGACTAACCGGGAAACCGGTGAGATCAAGGAACAGGATGTTTTTATGGGGGATTTCCCCTTGATGACAAACAAAGGTACCTTCATCATCAATGGTGCGGAAAGGGTTGTGGTCAGCCAGTTGGTGCGCTCACCAGGGGTTTATTATCACGCTGCTACAGACCCATCTGGTAAACGGATTTACAGTGCAACGATTATACCTAATCGCGGTGCCTGGTTGGAGTTGGAATCAGATGCTCATGATTCTGTCCATGTGCGTATTGATCGGACGCGAAAACTCCCTGTCACTGTATTGCTTCGCGCCTTGGGTTATTCAACAAATAATGATATTTTAGAGCATTACGGTGATAATGAATTTTTGAAAAACACATTGGAAAAGGACAGCACTCAATCACAGGAGGAAGGCCTGGTGGAAATCTACAAACGCCTGCGGCCTGGGGAACCTCCTACCATAGAGAGTGCGCGGGCGCTTTTGGACGGCCTTTTCTTTGATGGGCGGCGTTATGACCTTGGACAGGTAGGGCGCTACAAGTTAAATAAGAAGCTTAAGCTGGATGAATCCAATGACAGCAGATGCCTTACTCCAGAGGATATCTTCGCTGTGATCGATTATTTTCTCAAACTGATGAACGGC
This sequence comes from Clostridia bacterium DTU068, assembly GCA_001513545.1. Classification (GTDB taxonomy): domain Bacteria; phylum Bacillota; class DSM-12270; order Thermacetogeniales; family Thermacetogeniaceae; genus DTU068. Next base: position 7,013 of record LFTQ01000201.1, read on the forward strand.
GAAGGGACTATAGATGATATTGACCACCTGGGGAACAGGAGATTGCGTTCAGTAGGGGAGTTGCTGCAGAATCAGTTCCGTATCGGTTTGGCGCGTATGGAACGGGTTGTCAGGGAAAGGATGACCATCCAGGATGTTGATGCGATCACTCCTCAGGCTTTGATCAACATCCGGCCTGTTGTGGCTGCCGTTAAAGAGTTCTTCGGCAGCAGTCAGTTATCTCAATTTATGGACCAAACCAACCCTCTGGCGGAATTGACCCATAAGCGGCGCTTGAGTGCTCTGGGTCCCGGGGGACTGAGCCGGGAGAGGGCCGGGTTTGAGGTGCGTGATGTTCACCACTCCCACTACGGAAGAATGTGCCCTATAGAGACACCTGAGGGTCCCAACATCGGTCTGATCGGATCCTTAAGTACCTATGCCAGGGTAAACAAATACGGTTTTATAGAGACACCCTACCGAAAGGTAGACAAAGAAAAGGGAATAGTTACTGATGATATAGAATATTTGACTGCTGATACTGAGGATGAGTTTGTGATCGCTCAGGCTAATGCTCCTCTTGATGAGGAAGGCCATTTTACCACAAGCCGAGTGGATGTCCGGGATGGTAAGGATATTGTTGCTGTACCCCCTTCCCAGGTCGATTATATGGATGTTTCTCCAAAACAGGTGGTCAGTGTTGCAGCTGCCCTTATTCCCTTTTTGGAAAACGATGATGCTAACCGCGCCTTGATGGGTGCCAATATGCAGCGTCAGGCTGTACCTCTTCTGCGTACTGATACCCCTTTAGTAGGCACAGGGATCGAATACAGGGTAGCTCATGACTCAGGGGTTGTGGTGACCAGTGAGGAAGCAGGGGTTGTGGATAGGGTTACTGCTGATGAAATAAGGATCAGAGACGATTCAGGCAGAGTGCACACTTATCATTTGACCAAGTTTGCCCGGTCCAATCAGGGTACCTGTATCAACCAAAAACCTATTGTTAAAAAAGGGCAGCGTGTTAAAAAAGATCAGGTGATTGCCGATGGACCATCAACACATGGAGGCGAACTTGCTTTAGGTAGAAATGTGCTGGTGGCCTATATGCCCTGGGAGGGTTATAATTACGAGGATGCTATCCTGATCAGTGAAAAGCTGGTAAAAGAGGATCTGTTTACCTCTATTCATATCGAAGAATATGAGTGTGATGCCCGGGATACCAAACTGGGTCCTGAGGAGATCACCCGTGATATTCCCAATGTGGGGGATGAAGCATTAAAGGATCTTGATGAACGAGGGATTATCCGGGTTGGTGCTGAAGTACGGCCCGGTGATATCCTGGTGGGTAAAGTAACTCCTAAAGGGGAAACCGAGTTGACAGCAGAAGAGCGGCTGCTCCGGGCAATTTTCGGAGAAAAAGCTCGGGAGGTCAGGGATACTTCCCTGCGGATTCCTCATGGGGAATCGGGGCGTGTTGTTGATGTTAAGGTCTTTTCCCGGGAGAATGGGGATGAACTGCCGCCTGGTGTCAACAAATTGGTGCGGGTTTATGTAGCCCAAAAGAGAAAGATCTCCGTTGGGGATAAAATGGCCGGTAGGCATGGGAATAAGGGTGTTATATCCCGTATTCTCCCAGAAGAGGATATGCCGTTTTTACCTGACGGTACTCCGGTGGAGATCGTTCTCAATCCTCTTGGGGTACCCTCCCGTATGAATATCGGTCAAATCCTGGAGTGCCACCTGGGGCGAGCAGCCAAAGAAATGGGTATTTATACTGCGTCCCCGGTTTATGATGGCGCAGTAGAGGATGACATCATGGACACACTGGAGCAAGCGGGTTTACCCAGGGATGGGAAAACAGTGCTTTATGACGGACGTACAGGGGAGCCCTATGACGATGAGATCACAGTTGGATATATATATATGTTGAAATTGGCTCATCTTGTGGATGACAAGATCCACGCCCGTTCTACAGGTCCTTACTCCCTTGTTACTCAGCAGCCTTTGGGTGGAAAGGCGCAGTTTGGAGGACAGCGTTTTGGTGAAATGGAAGTATGGGCACTGGAGGCTTATGGTGCTGCCTATACCCTGCAGGAGATACTGACAGTTAAGTCAGATGATGTTGTTGGAAGAGTAAAAACCTATGAAGCAATTGTTAAAGGTGAAAATGTTCCCGAACCGGGAGTTCCCGAATCCTTCAAGGTTTTGATTAAGGAACTGCAGAGCCTGGCCCTGGATGTGCGTGTGTTATCAGAATCTAATGAAGAAGTGGAAATTCGGGATGATGAGGATGATATTGGGGAGACCGCCAGGGAACTGGAGTTGGATGACAGCGGTGTAACCCCATCTAGAGTGACCAAGAAATCATCACCGGCACTTGATGAAGAAGATAGTGATCAGGATGATGAAGAGGAGTTACCGGTTGAGGACATCCAGGAAGAAAGTGATTCCGAAGAAACAGTATCTGATGACGTTTTGGAATATATGGGATTAGAGGACTACTCTTCAGGCGAAAACGATGAGATAAGTGAAGAGGCAGAGATTGATCCTTCGGAAGACGAAGATAGTGTTTCACAGAGACCGAGAAAACTTCGCCTCCAGGCAACGGGTAATAAGGCTGTTTCAGTTCTTGATGAACCGCTTGATGTGGAAGATGAATAGTGTCTTGAGGCTCAGGTATAAGAAAGGAGCGATTGTCTTTGTCTGATGCCACTGCCAGCAGTAATAACAATTTTGAGAGCATCCGGATCGGGCTCGCTTCCCCGGAAAAGATCAGGTCCTGGTCCAGTGGGGAAGTGAAAAAACCGGAGACGATCAATTACCGAACACTTAAACCCGAGCGGGACGGTCTGTTCTGCGAGCGGATCTTTGGCCCTACCAAGGACTGGGAATGCCACTGCGGTAAATATAAACGGGTACGTTATAAGGGAGTTATTTGTGACCGCTGCGGGGTTGAGGTCACCAAATCCAAGGTCAGGCGTGAGCGGATGGGGCATATCGAACTGGCTGCACCTGTATCCCATATCTGGTATTTTAAAGGGATACCCAGCCGGATGGGACTGATTTTGGATATGTCTCCCCGTACTCTGGAAAAGGTGCTCTATTTTGTTTCCTATATCGTGCTTGATCCCGGTGATGTTCCTGATCTGACCAAAAAGCAACTGCTCAATGAGTCTGAGTACCGGGAACTGAAAGAACAGTATGGAAACCGTTTCCGGGCAGGAATGGGAGCAGAAGCCGTCAAAGAACTGCTGGAAGAAATTGATCTGGATAAATTAAGTGAAGAACTGCGGACAGAACTTCGGGAATCCACCGGACAGCGTAAAGTGCGGGCTATTAGGCGTTTGGAGGTTGTTGAGGCCTTCCGCAAATCCGGGGATAGACCCGAGTGGATGATTATGGAGGTAATTCCTGTAATTCCGCCGGAACTGAGGCCTATGGTTCAGTTGGATGGCGGCAGGTTTGCCACCTCTGATTTAAATGATCTATACCGTCGGGTTATCAACCGCAATAACAGGCTTAAGCGGCTGCTTGATCTGGGAGCACCTGATATTATTGTTCGCAATGAGAAACGCATGCTGCAGGAAGCAGTGGATGCGTTGATAGATAATGGCAGGCGAGGCCGTCCGGTAACAGGTCCGGGCAACAGGCCGCTCAAATCATTAAGTGATATGTTGAAAGGGAAGCAAGGCCGCTTCCGCCAGAACCTGCTGGGTAAAAGGGTTGACTACTCCGGTCGCTCGGTTATCGTTGTTGGTCCGGACTTGAAATTGCATCAGTGCGGCCTTCCCAAGGAAATGGCATTAGAACTGTTCAAGCCATTTGTTATGAAGTGCCTTGTGGAGAGGGATTTTGCCCATAATATCAAGAGTGCCAAGCGCATGGTTGAGAGGGCACGCCCAGAGGTTTGGGATGTGCTGGAGGATGTTATCAAGCAGCACCCTGTTTTGTTAAACCGTGCCCCTACACTACACAGACTGGGCATTCAGGCTTTTGAACCCATTCTGGTAGAGGGTAGAGCGATTCAGATTCACCCCCTTGTTTGTACAGGTTATAATGCTGATTTTGACGGGGACCAAATGGCGGTACATGTGCCCCTTTCAGCTGAGGCTCAAGCTGAGGCGCGCATTCTGATGCTATCAGCACACAACCTCCTCAACCCCAAGGATGGGCGGCCGGTGGTGACACCTACCCAGGATATGGTCTTGGGGTGCTACTACCTAACCCTGGAAGTGGATGGGGAAAAAGGTGAGGGTAAAATCTTCCGTGATAAAGATGAGGCGATCTTTTCCCATGAGAGCGGTTTTGTAGGACTGCATGCCAGGATTAAGGTGCGGCATAATGGGCAACTTATGGAGACCACAGTAGGCAGGCTGATTTTCAATGAGGTAGTTCCTCATAATATGGGCTACTATAATGAAGTTATTGATAAAAAGATGGTTGCAGAGATCATAGGGGAATGCTATCGCCTTAATGGATTTGAAGCAACAGCAAAAATGCTGGATGGTATCAAGAACCTTGGTTTCAAATACGCGACAAAAGCAGGAATTACTGTGGGGGTGACCGATGTCACCATTCCTCCGGAAAAACCGCAGATTATTGCTGAGGCTGAGGCTGACGTAGAAAAGGTGGAACAGCAGTACATCAAAGGTTTAATCACAGAGGATGAGCGTTATGAAAGAGTGACAGGCATCTGGAAGAGGGCTACGGACCAGGTGACTGAATCTCTGCTTGCTCACCTGGATCACTTGAATCCTATTTATATGATGGCTATCTCCGGAGCAAGGGGGAGTATCCAGCAGATCAGACAGTTAGCAGGGATGCGCGGTTTGATGGCTGACCCATCAGGTGAGATCATTGATCTGCCTATTAGGTCTAACTTCAGGGAAGGCTTGACAGTGTTGGAGTACTTTATTTCCACTCATGGAGCCCGCAAAGGCCTGGCAGATACCGCTTTGAGAACTGCAGACTCAGGTTATTTGACCAGACGGTTGGTGGATGTTGCCCAGGATGTTATTGTCCGGGAGAATGACTGCGGTACCACAACAGGATTTGTAGTAGAAGCCATTAAAGATGGGGATGATGTAATCGAGACCCTGGAGGAGAGGATTATTGGCAGATTCACCTTGAATCCGGTTATCCATCCGGAAACCGGTGAGGTTATTGTCCCGGATAACACCGAGATCAAGGAAGAAGATGCTAAGAGGATTGTTGAGGCCGGAATCAACAGTGTAGAGATCAGGTCCGTACTCACCTGCAAGACCCGTTATGGCACCTGCCGCATGTGCTATGGCAGGAACATGGCTACCGGGTTCCCTGTGGAGATCGGTGAAGCGGTGGGTATTATGGCAGCTCAGTCTATCGGTGAACCAGGTACCCAGTTGACCATGCGTACCTTCCACACCGGAGGAGTAGCCGGGGAGGATATAACCCAGGGGCTCCCCCGTGTTGAAGAGCTTTTCGAAGCACGCAAACCAAAAGGCCAGGCTATCATTGCTGAAATTAATGGCGTGATAAAAGTTCATGAAGATAAAGGTATGCGTGAGGCAGAACTGTTGGGAGAAGAAGGGAAAAGGCGTACTTATCAAATACCCTTCGGTTCAAGGCTCAAGGTTCAGGATGGAGATTATGTAGAGGCCGGCCAGGAAATCACAGAAGGGTCCATCAATCCCCATGATCTGCTGCAGATCAAGGGTATAACTGCTGTACAGGATTATATGCTGCGTGAGGTGCAGAGGGTCTACCGGATGCAGGGTGTGGATATCAATGACAAACACATCGAAGTGATGATCCGGCAAATTCTGCGCAAAGTAAAGATTGAAGATCCGGGGGATACTGAACTGCTGTCCGGCGGTTTGATCGATTCCTTCGAACTGGAAAATGAAAATAACCGGGTTATCGCTCAAGGGCTGAAGCCGGCCATAGCGAAACCGGTGATCCTGGGTATTACCAAAGCATCGCTGGCTACTGATTCCTTCCTTTCAGCGGCATCCTTCCAGGAAACTACCCGGGTCCTTACTGATGCTGCTATCAAGGGTAAAGTGGACCCCCTGCTTGGCCTTAAAGAAAACGTGATTATCGGGAAACTGATCCCGGCTGGAACCGGGATGTCCCGCTATCGTAATATTAAGGTTAAAAGCAGTATACAAGAAGAAAATGAAGCTAACACAGAAGAAGTGTCTGATAATGATCAGGCAGATGTAGAAAATGGGGTGCCTGAAGAAAGGGGTACCCTTACAGATACAGGTACTAATTAGCTGGTGGTTGCTTTTAAAAGAGTTGAAACTGGAGTTTGAGTGCAGTTGTGAGCAGTGTCGGAATATCAGTCTTCCATACCTGTGGTGAGATATGTTTTGAAATATGCATTATAATTGCCAAAAAAGTTGACAGGGTTCTTGTCTAGGTGATAAAATCATCACTGTGGTTTTTCATGACTGCCTCAAAATGCTCCATTTTCACTGTTATTTCAGGGAGGGAGTGGAGAATGCAGCGGTTGCTCAGTGCAGCCAGAAAAACTGTAGGGCTCAAACAGACCCTAAAAGCTACAGAGAAGGATCAAGCTCAGGTCGTATTTGTTGCGAAAGATGCCGAGAAACACATTGTAATGCCTTTGGTTAAATGCTGTCAGGAAAAAGGTGTGGAGATTATTTATGTAGATTCGATGCAGGAACTGGGTAAGGCGTGCGGTATCAAAGTGGGAGCTGCATCAGCTTCGATTTTGAAATAATATTGAGTTCCCGGGTATTTATGCCTGGATGACCAGAGAAAAGGAGGTGGTATAGGTGCCAACAATTAATCAGATGATTCGCAAGGGTCGCAAGGTAACATCTAAAAAGTCAGATGCTCCAGCTTTGAAAAACTCACCGCAAAAGCGAGGAGTTTGTACAAGGGTTTATACAACTACTCCGAAAAAGCCGAATTCTGCTCTACGAAAAGTAGCCAGGGTTCGACTGACCAATGGAATCGAGGTTACCGCCTACATTCCTGGCATCGGGCATAACCTGCAGGAACACTCGGTGGTTCTTGTGCGGGGCGGCCGTGTGAAGGACATTCCGGGTGTGCGTTATCACATTATCCGGGGTTCTTTGGATACCGCAGGTGTGCAGGGCAGAAATCGTGGGCGTTCCAAATATGGTACAAAGAAACCGAAAACAGCAAAAGCTTAAGAACTTGGAAGGGAGGTCATCATCCAAGTGCCGCGTCGAGGTAATGTTGCTAAACATGAACTACTGCCTGATGCCGTCTATGGAAGCCAGGTTTTTACCAAGCTGGTAAACCAAATTATGTGGGACGGCAAGAAAAGCCTGGCCGAAGACATCTGCTATGGGGCCTTTGACCTGATTAAAGAGAAGACAAAAAAAGACCCCATGGAGGTATTTGAGCAGGCATTAAAAAATGTTATGCCAGTGCTGGAGGTTAAAGCCAGGCGTGTGGGAGGGGCAAACTATCAAGTGCCTGTGGAAGTACGCCCTGATCGCCGGTTAACCCTTGGTATCAGGTGGTTGGTATCCTATGCCAGGGCAAGGGCCGGCAAGAGCATGAAGGAAAAACTCGCTGCAGAAATTATGGATGCTGCCAATAACACAGGCGCTTCAGTGAAGAAAAAAGAAGATACTCACAAAATGGCAGAAGCCAACAAGGCTTTTGCACACTATCGCTGGTAGTCTTATCTAGAAAATCAGCGCGGAAAGGAGGGATGAGTGCATGGGTCGTGAGGTTTCCCTGGATAAAATACGCAATATCGGGATCATGGCACATATTGATGCAGGAAAGACAACCACAACTGAACGCATCCTATTTTATACAGGCAAAGTATATAAGATAGGTGAAGTGGATGAAGGCGCTGCCACTATGGATTGGATGGCCCAGGAGCAGGAGCGGGGTATTACCATTATGTCCGCAGCTACTACCTGTAAGTGGCGTGATTTTATTATTAACATTATTGATACGCCCGGCCACGTGGACTTTACTGCAGAAGTAGAAAGGTCACTGCGGGTGCTGGATGGAGCGATCGCGATCTTTGACGCGGTTGCCGGTGTTGAGCCCCAGTCGGAGACTGTCTGGCGGCAGGCAGATCGCTATAAGATCCCCCGCCTGGCTTATCTCAACAAAATGGACCGGGTCGGTGCTGACTTTCACCGGTCAGTGAATCTGATCCGGGAAAGACTGCAGGCCAATGCAGTGCCTGTGCAGCTTCCTATCGGGGGTGAGGACTCTTTTGTAGGTGTCATCGACCTAGTTAGAGACCGGGCGATCATCTATCAGGATAACCTGGGCACAAAATATGTTGAAACCGATGTGCCTGAGGAAATGGTGGATGAAAAAAGGCTTTACCGCGAACAGCTTCTGGAGGCACTGGCTGAGTTTGATGACCAACTGCTGAAGAACTATTTGGATGGCGAGAAAATAACTGTGGAGCAAATTAAGTCTGCTATCCGCAAAGGTGTGCTGGCCTCCAGATTTGTTCCTGTACTTTGCGGCACCTCTTTTCACAATAAGGGTGTACAGCCGCTGCTGGACTCTATTGTTGATTATTTGCCTTCACCCCTTGATATACCGCCGGTTCAAGGTAAACACCCTGAAACCGGAGAGGATATTATCAGGAAAACAGATGATAATGAGCCTTTTGCTGCGTTAAGCTTTAAGGTTCAAACCGATAGTTATGTAGGTAAGCTGGTTTTCCTGCGCATTTATTCAGGAACTTTGAGAACCGGGGACACAGTTTTTAACGCCACCAAGGGGAAAAAGGAGCGCATCGGGCGCCTGTTGCGGATGCATGCCAACCACCGTCAGGATATAACTGAGGCTTTTGCTGGAGAGATAATTGCAGCTGTAGGACTTAAGGGAACCACTACCGGAGATACATTGTGTGTAGAGCAGGACCCCATTATATTAGAAGCTATAACATTCCCGGAACCGGTTATCAGTGTAGCTATCGAACCAAAAACGAAGGATGACCAGGACCGGATCGGCACGGCTCTGCACCGTCTGGCTGAAGAGGACCCAACTTTCCGCACCTATACAGACCAAGAAACCGGACAGACACTGATCTCCGGTATGGGAGAACTGCATCTGGAGATCATCGTTGATCGTCTGTTCAGGGAATTTCATGTACAGGCCAATGTTGGCAAACCACAGGTGGCATATAAAGAAACCATCATTAGCAAATGCAAGGGAGAAGGGAAATATATCAGACAGACCGGTGGGCACGGACAATACGGTCATGTGATCCTGGAGTTGTTGCCGCTTTCCACAGGGAAGGGCTTTGAATTTGAGGATCGCACCACAGGTGGCGTGATACCCAAGGAATACATACCAGCTATTGAAATGGGTATCAAAGAGGCTATGGAAAGCGGTGTGCTGGCAGGATATCCTGTGGTAGATGTCCGGGCAGTAGTGGTGGGGGGATCCTACCATCCGGTAGATTCCTCTGAGTTGGCTTTTAAGATAGCAGGAGCTTTAGCTTTCCGTGATGCTGTAGATAGAGGAAAGGCAGTCCTGTTAGAGCCGATCATGAGGGTTGAGATTACTGTGCCTGAGGAGTATTTGGGGGATGTTATCGGAGATTTCGGATCCCGCCGGGGCCGTATTGAAGGTACCGAGCCGGTCGGTAATTATCAGGTTGTCAGGGGATATGTTCCTTTAGCTAAAATGTTCGGTTATGCAACAGATCTTCGTTCCTTAACACAGGGTCGAGGGAATTATGTGATGCAGTACGATCATTATGAAAAGGCCCCCCCTGATGTTTTAGAACAGCTTTTTAAGAGCCGGGGATATGGCTATGTAATTTGAGTTGTTAGGGAGCGGCCCGGAACTTCTGAATGACACAGAGGGGCTGGGTTAAGATAATAACTTAGCTAATCAATATCATGAGAAAGGAAGGATATGAAAAATGGCTAAGCAAAAGTTTGAGCGCACTAAGCCGCATGTAAACATTGGGACAATTGGTCATGTGGACCATGGGAAAACAACTTTGACATCAGCGATCACCAAGATCCTAAGCCAGAAGGGCTATGCCCAGGCAACAGATTATGGTGAGATCGACAAAGCACCTGAGGAAAGGGAACGCGGGATCACCATTGCTATTTCACATGTGGAGTATGAAACCGATAACAGGCATTATGCCCATGTGGACTGCCCGGGGCATGCTGACTATATCAAGAACATGATCACCGGTGCTGCCCAGATGGATGGGGCGATTTTGGTAGTTTCCGCAGCTGATGGCCCTATGCCGCAGACAAGGGAGCATATTGTATTAGCCCGTCAGGTGGGTGTGCCCAGAATCGTGGTATTCCTCAACAAAGCAGATATGGTTGATGACCCTGAACTGATGGAATTGGTAGAGCTAGAGGTACGGGAATTGCTGAGTGAGTATGAATTTCCTGGTGACGAAATTCCAATCATTGCCGGCAGTGCTCTTAAAGCTATGGAGTGCGGCTGCGGCGGCGCTGACTGCGAGCATTGTGGCCCTATCCTTAAATTGATGGATGCTGTTGATGAGTACTTCCCCACACCGGAACGGGACATTGACAAGCCGTTCTTGATGCCTGTGGAAGACGTATTCACCATCACCGGCCGCGGTACAGTTGTGACCGGTAGGGTTGAACGCGGTGTTGTTAAGGTTGGAGACGATGTGGAGATCGTCGGACTGATGGATGAGCCTCGCAAGACAGTTGTCACAGGTGTGGAAATGTTCAGGAAACTCCTTGACCAGGGTCAGGCCGGTGACAATATCGGTGTGCTGCTGCGTGGTGTTGACCGCGATGAAGTAGAGCGCGGACAGGTTATTGCCAAACCTGGTTCTGTAAAACCTCATACTAAGTTCAAAGCAGAGGTTTACGTGTTGACCAAGGAAGAGGGAGGCCGCCATACACCTTTCTTCCAGGGTTACAGACCACAGTTTTACTTCCGCACCACTGATGTGACCGGTACTATTAAGCTGCCTGAAGGTGTGGAAATGATTATGCCTGGCGACAATGTGAACATGGAAGTAGAGCTGATCACTCCTATCGCTATGGAAGAGGGACTGCGTTTTGCTATTCGTGAGGGTGGCCGTACAGTAGGCGCGGGTGTTGTTACCCAGATTATCGAATAGACAATCCCTTAGACCATCGATGACCAGGAGTGGCGAGGTCTGCTTAAGGAGGGATGAGAGTGGCGCGCCAAAAGATACGCATCAGGTTGAGAGCATTTGATCATAAAATACTTGATCAGTCAGCACAAAAGATTGTCGAAACGGCAAGGCGCACAGGTGCATTGATCTCAGGGCCGGTTCCTCTTCCAACTGAGAAGAGTATAACAACCATTTTGCGGTCTCCTCATGTTAATAAGGATTCGAGAGAACAGTTTGAGATGCGCACACACAAAAGACTGATTGACATACTAGAACCAACTCCAAAAACAATTGATGCCCTCATGCGTCTCGACCTTCCGGCTGGTGTTGACATCGAGCTCAAACTATAGGTGCCGGATGGTAAGGGATTAGGAGGTGAAGAAGATGCAAAAAAGCATTCTCGGCCGCAAAATTGGTATGTCGCAGGTTTTTGATGAAGAGGGAAAGGCAGTACCAGTTACAGTGATCGAGGCAGGCCCCTGTTATGTGGTGCAAAAGAAAACCATGGAGCGGGATGGATATACAGCTCTGCAGGTTGGTTTTGAGGAGGTGCGCAGGGAGAAACTGAACAGCCCCCTGCGCGGACACTTTAAAAAGAATAATGTCAAGCCGCTCCGTTTACTTAAAGAGATCCGTTTGGAGGAAAGTGAACTGGATGGATATACTGTGGGGCAGGAAATAAAGGTGGATATTTTCAGCCCAGGCGATTGTGTAGATATCCAGGGTATTAGTAAAGGTAAGGGTTTTACCGGTGCTATCAAAAGGCATGGTTTCCACCGTGGGCCTATGTCCCATGGTTCAAAATACCACAGAGGCCCCGGTTCTTTAGGGGCGAAAGGGCCAGCCCGGGTTTTTAAGGGAAGGAAACTACCCGGTAGGCATGGTGGAGAAAAGGTAACTGTTCAAAACCTCAAGGTTGTAAAGGTAGTTCCGGACCGGAATCTTCTGCTGGTACGGGGTGCAGTTCCAGGCCCAAAAAGAGGGATACTATTTATCAGGAGTGCGCTGTGCTAGCCGGAAAGGAGGACAAAGATGCCTAAAGCAGCATTGTATAATACAGAAGGAATTAAGGTTGGAGATGTAGACCTTAAGGATGATGTTTTCGGGGTTCCCCTTAATGAAAGTCTCCTCCATCAGGCTGTTGTGCGTCACCTGGCAAACAAGAGGGCTGGAACTGCTGCCACCAAGACCCGTGGCCTCGTCCGGGGTGGCGGTCGTAAACCGTGGCGCCAAAAAGGAATTGGACGCGCAAGGGTGGGGAGCATTCGCTCTCCCCTTTGGCGAGGTGGCGGTATAGTGTTTGGGCCTGAGCCGTGCAGTTATCAGCAGGCTATGCCCCGCAAAATGCGGCGGTTGGCCCTGAAATCAGCACTATCAGCCCGGGCAGAAGAGGGGAATCTGATTGTTATTGAAGAACTGCAGCTGCCAGAACCAAAGACTAAAGAAGCTGTAAAACTGCTGGAATCCCTGAATGTGACGGGAACCGCACTGCTTGTTGCCCATGAGGAACAGCCGGAATTTATGCGGGCAGTACGCAATATACCGGGAATAAGCTATCAAAAAGTGGACAGCTTGAATGTATATGATGTTCTGGCTGTAGACAAGGTGATCATGACCAAGCTGGCAGTGGCGAAAATAGAGGAGGTGCTGAGTAATGCGAAGCCCTCATGATATTATAATCAAGCCATTGGTTACAGAAAAGGCTGTCAATCTTGCTCAGGAGCAGAATAAATACACCTTTTATGTGGATAGGAAAGCCAACAAGATCGAGATCAAAAATGCCATTGAGGAAATTTTCAAGGTCAAGGTGCTGGCGGTCAACACAATGAATGTGAAAGGCAAGAAGAAACGGGTGGGCCGCCATGAGGGGATGACAGCTGCACGCAAAAAAGCGGTTGTTACTTTAAGCCCAAATGATAAGATAGAGATCTTCGAAGAACTGCTTTCCTAAACGATGGACATTAGATGGCAGCGGAAGGAGGGAAAACAATGGGAACCAAGAAATACAAACCGACAACCCCGGGCAGGCGGTTTATGAGTGTTGTACAAAATAAGGAACTGAGTGATGTTAAGCCAGAGAAGTCCCTGCTTAAACCTATGCGCAAAAAAGCCGGACGCAACAATACCGGACGGGTCACAGTGCGTCATCGCGGCGGTGGAGTGAAACGCAATTATCGGGTAATAGATTTTAAGCGGGATAAAGATGGAATCCCAGCAAAGGTAGCTTCACTGGAATATGACCCCAACAGGTCAGCCAATATCGCCTTGCTGCATTATGTAGATGGGGAGAAAAGGTATATTCTCGCCCCCCTGGGGTTAAAGGTAGGGCAGACAGTGCTCTCCGGTAAGGATGCGGATATTAAACCGGGAAATGCTCTTTCCCTGCGCAATATTCCTGTAGGGACCATGGTGCATAATATTGAGATGACACCCGGAGGTGGCGGTAAATTGGTGCGTTCAGCTGGGGCTGCTGCTCAGTTGATGGCCAGAGAAGGGGATTATGCCACTTTGAGGATGCCTTCCGGGGAAATGAGGATGATTCATGCGGAATGTAAGGCAACTGTTGGCCAGGTGGGTAACCTGGACCATGAAAATATCAGTTATGGAAAGGCCGGTAGGATGCGTCTTTTAGGCTGGAGGCCTTCAGTTCGTGGTGTTGTTATGAATCCAGTGGACCATCCCCATGGTGGTGGTGAAGGTAAATCAACAGCTGGTCGACACCCGGTAACACCCTGGGGAAAACCGGCGCTTGGTGCAAGAACGCGTAAGAAGAACAAGGCCTCTGACAAACTGATAGTAAAAAGACGTACAAAGTAAGAGGCACAAGGAGGGATTAAAGCTTGAGCCGTTCTCTCAAAAAAGGGCCTTATTGTGATGCGAAGCTATTGAAAAAAATTATAGATATGAATGAGAAGGGCGAAAAACGGGTAATTAAAACATGGTCGCGGCGCTCGACAATTTTTCCTGAAATGATTGGACACACAATCGCTGTCCATGATGGACGGAGGCATGTTCCTATCTATATTACTGAGGATATGGTAGGGCATAAACTGGGTGAATTTGCTCCAACACGCCTCTTCCGCGGCCATGGCGCCCATACAGAACGCTCAACTGCACTCAAATAGAAGGAGTGAATATGGTGGAAGCAAGGGCTGTTGCACGCTATATATGGATCTCCCCACGCAAGGTGCGGCTGGTTGCAGACCTGGTACGGGGTAAATCTGTCGAAGATGCCCTGGCCATACTGAAATATATGCCCGGTAAGGCAGCGGTTCCCATCGCTAAGGTGATTAAATCCGCTGCTGCCAATGCGGAAAATAACTACAACCTTGATCGGGATGATCTGTATATAAGAAGGATCTTTATAGATGAGGGTCCTATTATCAAGCGCTACCGCCCCCGGGCGCGTGGCAGAGCTGATCTCAAGCGCAGAAGGACCAGTCATATAACAGTAATAGTTGCTGAAAGAAAGGAGGGGTAATAGTGGGTCAAAAAGTACATCCCAAGGGTCTGCGTTTAGGCATCATAAAGGATTGGGATTCCAGGTGGTATGACAGAAAAAACTACCGTGAATTACTGCATGAAGATATCCTGTTGCGTGATTACATCAAAAAGCGGCTCTATCTGGCAGGTGTTTCCCTGGTAGAGATCGAGAGGGCTGCCAACAGGTTGCGCATCTCCATCCATACCGCAAAGCCCGGCATTGTTATCGGGCGTGGAGGCACAGAGGTAGAAGTGTTGCGTAAAGATCTGGAAAAGCTATCAGGTAAACAGGTTAATGTCAATATAATAGAGATCAAAAAACCTGAGCTGGATGCCCAGTTGGTTGCTGAAAGTGTTGCCTCCCAACTGGAGCGCCGTGTGGGTTTCCGGAGAGCAATGAAACAAGCGGTTTCCCGCACAATGCGTATGGGCGCACAGGGTATCAGGATTGCTGTGAGCGGCCGCCTGGCTGGAGCGGAAATGGCGCGCTCCGAATGGTACAGTGAAGGCAAGGTTCCCCTCCATACACTGCGTGCTGATATCGACTACGGTTTTGCTGAAGCAAATACACAGTACGGTAAGATCGGTGTCAAGGTTTGGATTTATCGAGGAGAGGTTCTCCCTGAAAAGAGAAACAATAAG
Source organism: Clostridia bacterium DTU068 (assembly GCA_001513545.1). Taxonomy (GTDB): domain Bacteria; phylum Bacillota; class DSM-12270; order Thermacetogeniales; family Thermacetogeniaceae; genus DTU068. The sequence continues at coordinate 22,230 of LFTQ01000201.1, forward strand.
GATGCTGTGGAAGGGGGCGAGGGTTAAATGCTGATGCCCAAAAGGGTAAAATACAGAAAGCCACATTTAAACCTTCCAACCGGTAAAATTGAACGGGGTTATGATATAGCTTTTGGGGAATATGGGCTCCAATCTTTAGAACCCGGGTTTATCAGTGCCCGGCAGATTGAAGCCGCTCGTATTGCCATGACCCGTTATGTTAAGCGGGGCGGCAAAATATGGATTAAGATTTTTCCCCAACAATCGGTCACCGCAAAACCAGCGGAAACCCGTATGGGCAGCGGTAAAGGCGCCCCAGATTATTGGGTGGCTGTAGTAAAACCAGGGCGTGTTCTATTTGAACTGGCAGGAGTACCGGAAGAGGTGGCTCGGGAGGCTATGCGCCTGGCAAGCCACAAATTGCCGGTGAAGACAAGGTTTATCAAACGGCAGGAAGCAGGTGGTGAGGCCGGTGAAGAAGGTTAAGGAACTTAGGGAACTAACTGATGAAGAATTGGAAAAGAAGTTGATAGATTTAAAAGATGAACTGTTTCGACTGCGTTTCCAACTGGCAACCGGGCAGCTGGAAAATCCACTGCGGATCAGAGAAGTAAGAAGAAACTTTGCCAGGGCCAAAACCATAGCTCGAGAGAGAGAAATGGTTAGGGAGCGCTCGAAAAATATTGAGTTAGGCCAGAAGGGTTAGGGGGTGTCGATATGGTGACTAGAAATCAGCGCAAAACACGGGTCGGTAGAGTTGTCAGCGATAAGATGGATAAAACCGTGGTGGTAGCTGTGGAGACAGCTGTACGGCATCCTCTCTATGGCCGTATTGTGAAAAGAACCAAGAAATTTAAAGCCCATGATGAGCACAATGAATGCAGAGTCGGTGATAGTGTGAGGATTATGGAGACCCGTCCCCTGAGCAAAGATAAAAGATGGCGTGTAGCAGAAATTATCGAGCGGGGGATTCTATTCGATTCGCCGGCAGAGGAGGCGGAAGCAGATGATCCAGCAGCAGACAATGCTTAGAGTTGGAGATAATACCGGAGCTAAAAAATTGATGTGCATCAGGGTGTTGGGAGGCTCGAACAGGCGTTATGCCTCTGTTGGAGATGTTATTGTTGCCTCTGTCAAGGAAGCAAGTCCGGGCGGGATGGTAAAAAAAGGCGATGTTGTGCGGGCAGTTATTGTCAGAACCCGCCAGGGGATTCAGCGGCCAGATGGTTCGACCATTAAATTCAGTGAAAACGCCGCAGTGATATTGAGTGATGAGAAAAACCCGCGAGGCACACGCATTTTTGGCCCGGTAGCCAGGGAACTGAGAGAAAAGGATTTTATGAAAATAGTTTCCCTTGCTCCTGAAGTTTTGTAGGCCTTGGAGTGGAGGTGAAGTGATGACACAGCCCAAACTGCATGTACGTAAAGGAGATACAGTTTATATATTGACCGGAAAAGATGCCGGTAAGCGCGGCAAGGTTATTCAGGCCATCCCTTCCAAGGGCAAGGTGATCGTTGAGGGGATTAATGTTGTGAAGCGGCACAGCCGCCCAACCAAGGCGATGCCCCAGGGAGGGATTGTGGAAAAGGAAGCACCCATCGACAGCTCCAATGTTATGTTGGTCTGCGGTAAGTGCAATAAACCCACAAGAGTTGCCAGGAAAATCGTAGACGATCGCCGCTACCGGGCCTGCAAAAAATGCGGGGAAATCATTGATAAGTAGTGGCTACGGTAAAGGAGTGAGCAAAAATTGGGTCTGAAAGAACACTACCGCAGCGAGGTAATACCTCAATTAATGAAAAAGTTTAATTATAAAAGCGTTATGGAGGTCCCCAAACTGGAGAAGGTTGTTGTCAATATGGGGGTCGGTGAAGCGGTACAGAACCCCAAGGCCTTAGAGGCTGCGGTAAACGAT